>JALGVA010000041.1 GCA_029820295.1 Candidatus Zipacnadia bacterium | reverse complement strand
CCGCCAAGCGGCCCCAGGCCCTGCGCGTGGATCACGCAGGGGACGCCCGCGGCGCGCGCGTAGTGCAGCGTCAGCAGGTAGTACATCAGCGAGCGCGTACTGGTGGCGTCCTGGAGGAGCGACCCGCCGCCCGACAGCAGCAGGTCGGCGGCGGCGATGGTGCGGCGCAGCTCCCCGGGCGGCCACCGCGGAGCCGCCCGCACACCGTGCGCGTCGCCGGTGGCGTCCGGGTCGGCTGAGAGTACCACGATCTCCGCCTCCGGCAGCCGCCGGCGCAGCTCGTCGAGGGTGGCGCTCAGCACCGCCTCATCCCCCACGTTGCCGAAGCCGTAATACCCGGAGATCGCGATCTTCATGGCTCGTCGTCGCCCGCATCCTCGGGCGGCACGGCCTGCTGCTCAGCAGGGGGCGCGCCTCCGAAGGCGTCCCAGAGCACGCACAGCACGACGCCGCCCAGCCCACCCACCCAGAGGCCGTTGAACACGCGGATGAGAGTGAGCAGCAGCGGGGTGTGCACGTGGCAGAAGGAGTTGAGCAGCGAAACCTGTCCGATCGCCCCAATCGCGAAGGCGATCCACACGCCGGGTCGCACCCGGCGCAGCGCCAGCAGCAGCGCGAGCAGCATGACCGGGTGCCCCAGGAAGACCTCCTTGGTGCGCGGCCGCACCAGCAGGAGCTTGTCGAGCAGCGCCCGCAACTCAAGCTCGCCGGGGAGGATCGCGCCTCCGGCCTCGTTGCCCGAGCGCACCACCAGCACGGCCAGGACGCTCAGCCCCACGAAGGCGGCCGCCACGTGCCAGTACACCACGAGGCCGCGCAGCGCCTCGCGCAGCCCCGCCCACAACGCGGGCCACTCGGGCGCGGTGTCGCCGGTGTGGTAGTCGACCATGTCCGGCCCGGCGTTGGCCAGGCGGTTGCGGTAGGCATCGGTCGAGCGCGCCAGCCAGATCAGCGCGATGGCCAGCAGCGGGACCACCTGGGCGATCTTCACGCCGCGGAACTGCGCGACCTTGGTGAGATAGGCTGAGTCGCCCAGCAGCCCGACGATCAGCAGGCCGCCGATCGCCGTCACCGCCGAGGCGGCGAGGAAGCCGCCCAGTACCGGCCACAGCGCGGAGCCCAGGCGCGGCCGGGCGGTGCCCATGGAGACGGCGGCGCGCGCCACGTAGCACACGGAGATGATGGGGAAGATAACCGCCGCGCCCAGAGCGCCCATGGTCCGGCCGATGTCGGGCATCAGTAGCATGCGCGCGACCGCGCTCAAAATCAGCAGAGCCGCGAGCGCCCAGAACCATCGCGCCCGCAGCGCGAAGAAGGCCTGCACGAGCCACAACGCTCCCGCGCACACACCGATCTGCACCACGATCAGCGCCCACGCAGGCGTCCAGAAGGGCGCGAGCGGCTCGACGCGTTGACCTGGCGCGCTCGAGGCAGTTCGCATCCCGTGCGCGCGCAGCTCGCCGCGCACCCGGCTGATATACTCGGCATTGCCGGCGAGCAGGCCGCCGGGCGGCGATGGCAGCAGGCGCAGGTAGAGCAGCCGCACCTCACGCTCGCGGGCCGCCCGCACGAAGCGCTCGGCGGCACGATCGGCGCTCATGAGGCGCATCTCGGCGTCCGTAATGCTGTGCACGCGCACGAGCCGATGGTCGAGCCGCGTGGCCAGCTCACCGGCCCCGAGCTGAGGCGCCAGCTCGATCATGCCGAAGGTCAGGCCCAGGCGCTGCATCGCGGCGGCGGTGGCGTCCACGTTGCCCGGGAAGCCCACCACCTGATCGCCGGCGAAGACCACCATGCTCGCGCCGATGTCCGCGCCCGCCTGGACCACCTGGTCGGCGGCGTTGGCGGTGCGCACGCCCTGCCAGCGCGGCCGCACCACAATCTCCATGCCCGCCTGCCCGGCCGCCTCGACGGCCGCGCGGGGATAGCCCGCCCCGACCGCCGGGTCATCCACCGCGGACGCGGGTACCGTCAGCCATTGCTCCTCCTCTTCGCCCATCTCGGTGCGCTGGTAGGTGCCGGGGAAGCGCGACTGCAGGCCGCGCGCGACCTGCAGCAGCGTGCCGGGATCATCGGCCCACACCTCGACCGTGCTGCCCTGCGAGAACAGGGCGACTTCGCCGCGATCGACCAGATCCCCCAGGGCCAGCTCGGGGATCGCCAGATGCGTCGCGCCCGCCGAGTGCAGCACTGTGAGCACGTCGATCGGCCCGACGCCCTCGGCAGCGGCCAGCGCGCGCACCTCCTGCCAGTCAACCGCCAGGGCGACCGTCCGGTTGGTCTGCTCGACCATGGTGCGCCCCACCGCCACCCACAGCGCGCCCAGCACACCCACCACGATCAGCGCCTCGGCGAACATCCTCTGCGCCCGCGTCATGCTCGCGTCCCCTTCGTCCCCGAAGATCACGACTGCACGGCTATTCGGCGGCGCCGCGCGATGGTCCTTCGTGCGCCGCGGGCAGGCCTCGGCGCCTCGGGGGCGAACACTGACGCCGCAGTGCCGATGGCGCCGTATCACTGGGGTGCAGGCCATGCTGACAACCGCTGCGCTGCTGCTGCTGGCGAGTTCCGGGGCGATCACGGCAACCGATGGTGCGGTGAGCGTACAGGACTTCGCGGACCACGTCACGGACGGCGACTGGGCGCCCGCCATCCAGGCGGCGCTCGACTCCTTCGATGACGCCGAGCATCCGGGCGGCACGCTGGTCTTCCCGCCGGGCGCCTATCGCGTGGACAGCCCCATTCACCTGGGCACGCGCCCCGGCCAGTGGGGCCTGCACCTGCTCGGCTACGGCGCCACGCTGGTGGGCTCGGCCGCGCTCAACGCGCTTGACTGGAGCCACGTCGAGCCCGAGGAGGCCGAGCATGGCGCGCCCATCCTCGTGGTCTCCGGCGTGGACGGCATCGAGGGCGGCAACTACTGCGTCGAGGGCCTGACCTTCGATCGCGAGGAGCGCGGCAACGGCGTGGGCATCTCGCTCCCTTGGGATGGCACCGTCGCCAAGAACACGACCTTCCGTAGCATCAAGGTCACCGGACAGAAGGTCGGCGTGCACATCAACTACCAGTGGCAGGTATTCTTCGCCGAGTGCATGTTCCGGGGCAACCAGACCGGGATGATCATCCAGAATCACGGGAACAACATCGGCATCACCAACTGCACCTTCCGCCGCAGCCACTACCACGGCCTGGTCATCGGCCCCGACCGCGGCCAGACCGCCTCCAACGGGCAGCACATCTCCGGCTCCATCTTCGAGGCCAACAAGGGCTACGGCATCCTGCTGCTCAGCAGCGCGCAGACCTTCATCGCCGGCAACTACTTCGAGGCCAACGGCAACCACATCGGCGTGCTCACGCCCTGGCAGACCACCATCGACACGAACCTGTTCTGGGGCTTCTACGGCCATGGCTGGCGCCGCAACCCGTTCTCCGACAACGCCGCCATCGTGGTGCAGGGCGCGCGCAGGCTGCAACTGCGCAACAACCACTACGCGGCCATCGAGGCGTGGTTCCGCCGCCCTGAGGGCGGCACGCGCTGGGAGTACGTTCCGGTGCCGCCGGGACCCTCGGGCGTGCCCGAGCACGCGCCGCCCGAGCCCGAGCAGGAGGCCGGCTTCGAGTACGAGCAGCGGCCGGTACCCGTGCTGATCGCCGGGCGGCTCGAGGGCGACTTCGTCTTCGACACCGTGCCGGAGGTGCACCACGAGGCGACCATCGAGGCGACCCGCATCGCCCGCGACGTCGGCATGGAGTATCTCCAGTACAACGCGGAGACGAACCGGTTCGAGGAGCGCTCGCTCCTGCCCGATGAGCCCTGAGCCCGGAGCGCCTTACGGCGCCGGCGCCTCGGCAGGGGCGTAGAGAAAGGGCCGGCAGTAGAGGCCCTCGGCCGCCGCCGCCTCCGACAGGCTGGTGTTGACGCGCACGGCGATCACGTTGGTCGCGCCGGGTACGAGCACGTCGGTGACATCGCACTCCATCTGCGCCGGGCGGACGTAGGGCTCCTGGTAGGGCCGGTAGCCGACGAACCGGCCGTTGACCCAGCACCACGCCTCCGTGCTGACCATCGGCACCATCAGTCTGACGGGCGTGCCCTCCGCCACCTCGGGAACATCCACCCGCAGGCGATACCACAGCGGCCCCACGTAGGGGTGTCCCTCGCGGTCGATGTGCCCCTGCAGGTAGAACGGGCGCGTCGTGTCCACCGATTGCCAGCCGCGGTCGGGCCAGTCCGCATTCTGCCATCCGGCGAAGCGCCCTGCGTCGTGCGGATCGACCTGCAGGCGCGCCTGGGTCGGGCACAGCGCGATCAGTTCCCCGGCCGGGCCCGACATGCGGTCCGCCAGCGAACGGAAGAAGTCGCGGCGGTCGGCGATCTTCCAGTACCACACGCCGCTGCGGTAGCCGTCCTCGTGCGGCCAGATGTAGAACGGACTGATGGTGTGCAGTTCCTCGCGCAGGCCAAGCATGCGCCCCGCTTCGCTCGCCGCGCGCGCGAAATCGCCGTCCAGGTACGCCTGCCACATGCGCACATAGGCTTCGAGGTGCTCATGGATCAGGCGCTCCGCACGCACGTGCAGCCGGGAGCGTTCGTCATCCGCCTGCGCCTCAGCGGCCCGCAGGTATCCGCGCAGGGACGCCATGAGTTCCGGCGTGTACAGCTCGGCCAGCGCACGGTCCTCGTGCAGATGCAGGGGCGAGTCGGCAATGGCCCGGTCGAGGGTGGTGTAGTAGGCGCGCATGGCGGCGGCCGACGCGCCGTACCAGGTGGCGAAGAAGTCATCAAGGATTGCGTCCACGTCGGCATCGGCGTCCCACTCCAGGCGCGCGCGCAGGTAGCGGCTGGCGATGCCGCATTCTGCCCACACATTGCGCGTCTCGTCGAGGAAGCCGATCACGCCCCAGCGCTTCATGAGCGGGAAGTCGCGCCGCAGCTTCGTGAACTCAGGAAGCGGCGTCAGCCCGGACACGAGCATCTGATAGTTGTAGCCGTAAACCCAGACGTTGTCGCACAGCTCGCACCACCGTCGCAGCATCTGCCCCTGGCGGACCTTGTGCCAGCAGTGCGGGTCGTCGTAGGCGTGGAGGGTGCAGCTCCAGATGGCCGCGAACATGACCACGATGTGGTCGTCGAGTTCCACGCCCTCGGGCGGAGTGTTGCGGTTGGCGTAGCCGTTGGTGGCGATGTAGACGTCCGGGAACTCCTTGCGCACGCGGGTGATGACGTCGTTGACGAAGCGGAACCACTCCTCAGTGGTGCTCACCTCGGCCGGCACACCGGGACGCCCCAGCAGTGTCGGGAAGCCGGTGTTGAGCGCGATCGTCTCCGGACCATAGTCGCGCGGGAGGCCATCGTCGGGTGCGAAGCCGTACGAGTTCTCCTCCGGGTGCTCGCGGAAGTAGTCTTTGATGATCTCCGCCGCGATCTCCCGCGCCCGCGGGTGCGTCAGGCTGGGCATGTGCGGGTTGCGGCTCCCGTCGGCGTTCATGGCGAAGTACTCGGGGTGCTCGTCGAAGTAGTCCGCGGCGGGCAGGATGCGGCGGGCGCTGCTGTCGGAGGGGATGGTGAACATGCGCTCGGTGTTCATGCCGTTGCGCAGCTTCCAGACGTCCTCCTGTTCCTTCAGCTCCGGCGTGGTGTGCAGCCACCAGTCGCGCATGATGAAGTCGGGGCGCTCAGTCACTGACATCGCGGGCACGGCGATGGTCTGTCGGGCGGGGACGTACTCGCCGTAATCCCCGGGCATGTACCAGCGAACGCCCAGCCGCCGCAGGAAGTCGTAGACCGCGTACTCGGTCCCATGGTACGGGCCATCGCTGTTGCCGGCGAGAACCAGTCGCTCCTCCCGGCAGACGATGACGTAGCCCTCCTCGCGCCGCGCGTTCGTCAGTCCGCCGGGCACGTCGATGCCCATGGCATCGGTCAGACTGCTCGGGCCGACGAGCACCAGCGGACCGTCGGGCGCCCGGGAGGCCGTGGTCTGGGGGACGCGCGCGCCCGCGATGCGCTCAAGATAGGCCACCAGCTCCTCAGCAGCGTGGACTACCTTCTGCGGCGCGTCGTCGGCGATGACCACGGTGGCGACGGGCCGCCCATCCCGGACGAGTGCCATCTCCCCCATGGCCGGGCAGGCCGCGATGGCGAGAGCCATCGTTCCGGCGGCGATCAACAGCCGCATGGTACCTGACTGCATTGCCCGCTCACCTCTTGTGTGCGGTCGCGCACGCCGTCGATCCGGGCGCCCGGACGCTCAGGGCGCCATGCGCGGCTTGACGGGCCTGCCGCTCGCCGCCGACTCGTTGGCCGCGAGCGTCACGTCGCAGGTGCGCAGGCCGTCCTCGTAGGAGCAGGGGATCAGCTCCTGGTCGCCCGCCCGGACGGCCTCGACGAAGACCTCATCGATGTTCGGAGTCTCGGCAGGCTCGCCCTCAAGCTCGGGAGCCGCGAGGCCCGTGACCGTCACCTGCGATGGGGACCACCCCACGATCTGGTCGCGCAGCAGGAAGTTGATGTCGCTCTTGCCGCCGCCCTGGGTCATCATGGGGCTGGTGGTGATGGTCATGATCGCCCCGTTGTCGAAGGTCATGAGCGCCGCCTGGCTGTCGGGGATGGTGATGCCCTCGACGTCATCCATGGTCAGGCGATCGTAGCGCGCGTAGACCTCGACGACCTCCGCGCCCATCATGTAGCGCACCAGGTCGAGCTGGTGGGTGGTCTGCTCGTGAAGCTGGCCGCCGGACTGGTCCATCACCCGCCACCACGGCGTGCCCGGCAGCCCGCCCCAGCGGTGCGAGGAGATCATCGCGACCTGCCGATCCGCGAGCCAGGCGCGGATGCGGTTGGAGGTGTCCAGCAGGCGCAGTTGGTAGCCCACCGACGACAGCACGCCGGCGTTCTCGATGGCTTCAAGGATCTGCAGGCCCTTGTCCATGTCCAGCACCACCGGCTTCTCGATGAACAGGTGCAGCCCGGCCTCCGCGGCGAGTATCTCCGCGTCGGTGTGCGCGAAAGGCGGCACACTCACGTAGAGCGCGTCCATCTCGACCTCGTCCAGCATGGCGTGATGGTCGGTGTACGCCGTGGCGCCGTGCTCGTCGGCGGCGGCGCGCGCCGCGTCCTCGAAGATATCGCAGATCGCCACGATGCTCGCGCCCTCGACATCGGCCAGCCGTGCCATGTGCCCGCGGGCGTTGCCTCCGGCCCCGACGAACCCGATCCTGACTTCCTGCATGGTCATGCACTCCCGTTGCGCGTCAGCCCTGAGCCAGCGCCCGCAAGTTCGCGTCCGCGCCGTCTCCCTCCTGCCCAGGCCGGGGCGATTCGGCGTGCAGGAGGTCCCGCCCCCATGTGGCAGCGAACTCAGCGACCGTGACGCGCGACGTCGCACGGCGACGGGAGGCGACCGACGATGACCGCGCCGAAGAAGCCGCGGATCATCTTCAACGATGACGGCAGCAACTTCCTTTACGCCTGGGACGACCTGGGGGCTGAGGACCTGCGCGCGTATCTACGCTATCTCGAAGGCACGCAGGTGGACATGGTCGCCTGGTGCGTGGCCTTCGGTGGCTACGTGACCTACTACGAGAGCAACGTGGCCGAGCGCGTGGGCACGGGCTTCCTGGTCACCGACCGGGTCCGGGGCCGGCGCTTCGCGCACAACCGCGCCCGCCTCGCGCGGGAGGTCGGCGACTACGTCGGCTTCGTGTTCGAGCAGCTCCGCGAGATGGGCATCGCGCCGGTGGCGAGCTTCCGCATGAACGACGCGCACATGAGTTCCGACCCGGTCGGGCCGGTGGCGGGGCGGTTCTGGATGAACCACCCGGAGTGGCGCCTGGGCGACCCCTTCGGCTACTACGGCAGTTGCCTCGACTACGCGGTCCCGGCGGTGCGCGAGTACCTGCGCATGCTGGTGGCCGAGGCGGTCGAGAAGTTCCCGCAGATGGCGGGCGTGGAGCTGGACGGCATGCGCTCACCGTTCTTTTTTCGCGAGGGCCAGGGCCCGGCCAACGCGCCCATCATGACCGCGCTGGTCCGCACCATCCGCGAGGACCTGGACAGGGCCGCCGAACGCGCCGGGCGCGAGCGCTACCACCTGCGCGTGAACGTGCCGCGCAGCCCGGAGCTGGCCCTCGAGTGCGGGCTCGACGTGGGCGCATGGGTCGAGGACGGGCTGGTGGACGGCATCTCGCCGGGCTGTTACGGCGCCGACTTCCAGGTGCCCATCGAGGCGTGGCGGGAGCTGGTCGGTGACGGGATGCTGGTACACGCCTACCTGAACTGCAGCCCCGCGACCGGGCAGTACCTGTCGGTTGAGGAGTATCGCGGCGCGGCGGCCAACGCCTTCGCCGCCGGGGCCGACGGCGTCTACCTGTTCAACGTGCCGTGCACCCTCACCGAGCTGCCCGGCCTCATCGCGCGGCCCGTCGATCAGCCACCGTTCCCGCCGCCGGAGTCTGGCGCGGGCTACTGGCACCCGGACATCACGCGCATTCCCGACATACTGTCCGAGCTGGGAGATCGCGAGGCGCTGGCGGCTCTCGACAAGCGCTTCCTGTTCCACCTGGAGGAGCAGAGCTACCGCCACTACCCGCCCGAGCCCGACCGCATCAACCGCCACGGCGTGTCGTCGATCGAGGTGCCGTGGCGCTGCTACGAGGATTACGACCGCGCCGCCGAGATTGCCATCGAGGTGAAGCTGGTCGGCGTCACCGTGCGTGACGAGTTCGAGTTCGCGCTCAACGGGCAGCCGATCGCGCCGGAGCGCATCGAGCGCCTGCACGCGCCCGGCGGACGCGATCAGCGCGTGCACTGGCGCAGGCTCGAGCCGTTCTCGCTCTACCGCATCGACCCCGACCGTACCGCGCTGCTGCGCGGCGAGAACACGCTCACTGTGACCATGACCGGGCGCGAGCCCGACCTGTTCGGCGAGGTGCTGGTGCGCGAACTGGTGGCCGATGTGCGTTACGCGTAGCCCGGCTCAGTCCGGCGGCGCGAGCGCGGCTCTGATGCTGGCCGCCACCTGCCGCGCGAGAACGGCCGAGCCCTCGGGCGAGAAATGCACGTTGTGCGGAAGCTGGATCTCCTCAAGCTGCGGCAGCGCGAACTCGTAGAGGTCGTCGATTGCGATCCCGTGTTGGTGCATGATCGCGGCGGCAACCTGGTTGTAGGCGATGACGTCCGTGTTGGTGCGTGCCGGGCCGTCTACCGGGTCGGGCACCGGCGTGGTCGAGCACCAGATCAGCTCCGCGCCGGTCTGCTCGAGTCGGTGCACCAGGGCCTCGAGGTTCTCCTGGTAGGCATCGATGGGCACCTGGTGCACGCCGTCCTCGTCCATGCGCAGGTCGTGCAGACCCCAGTTGAAGTGGATGACGTCCCACTCGCCCTCGCCCAGCCACTCGTCGAGGCGCTGCAGGCCCCTGATGGTCGGGCCACAGTTCTCCGGCGGTCGGTGCACGTTGGCGACCCCGGCCAGCAGCTCACGCGTGGGCAGCGTGTAGCCGACGGAGATCGAGTCGCCGATGAGCAGCACGCGCGGCAGGTCGGGATCGTCCTCGATGGGCAGGAACTCCGGACGCACCTCGGCCCAGGCGCCGGTCACGATCAGCAGCGGAACCATGATCATCACGCGCGTACCTCCTGTGCATGCGGATGACGTCGGTGCTCGATGGGCAGCCGCCCGTGCTCCTGCACGGCGCGGTTGATGGTCATGCAGCCGTCGATCCAGCGGTCGGCGGGCATGTCCTCGGTGATGCCGATGAGGAAGCCATTGCCCGGCGCGGCCTCGCGCAGCATGTCGATGGCCGCCTGCTCCATGGCCTCGTTGGAGGCCAGGAAGAGCGATGACGGGTAGTTGATCCACAGCGCCTTGTCGGGCCAGGCCGCGCGCGCGTCGGCGACGGACATGTCGGTATCGGGAGCAGGCGAGAACGCCTCGATGTAGTCGAGCGAGGTCTCCGCGATGGCCTCGGCGAGCGCCGCCGTGTTGGCGTCGAAGTGCACGCCCACCAGCTTGCCCGCCGCGTGCATGATCTCGCAGAACTCCTCGTAGTGGGGCACGTAGTACTCGCGGAAGCGGTCAGGCCCGACCACGTCGGCGCTGACGTTGCCGCCGTAGTTGAAGTACATGCATGGGCCCTCGGCGCAGACCGGGTAGAGCCGGCGGCGGTTCTCGACCAGCGCGTCGAAGAGCCGCAGCACCTCATCGCGGCGCTCGGCCCACTCGACCGCGAAGGTCTCGACGCCCATGTAGGTGTGGATGATCGCCTGCATGGGCTCGTAGCCGATGCTGCCGCGCATGATGGCGTCGCCGCCCATTTCATCGCGTTTCTTCAGCCACGCCTGTGGGCTGTTGAAATACTCCTGCGCGTTGATCATGGCGATCAGCGGCCGGTAGTCCTCCGGGCGCTTGAAGAGCTTCTCGACATGCCAGCTCGTGAAACCCGCGGGCTCGCGCACCTCGGTCAGATCGCCCTCGGGCGTGTGAATGACGGTGCGCGTGCGCGCCCGGCCCTTTTCGACGAAGGTCTGGCTTTCGCTGGTGATGCCGGGGCTGCGTGAGCCGTAGGGCGAGGGCGAGCGCTGATGGATACACAGGCCCTCGTTGCGCATGATCCGCTCGGCCTCGCACTGGGGGATCATGCACTCGTAGATGGTGAACGGGACGTGATCGACGTCCTCGAAGCGCAGGGCGCGTTCGACGCGCTCACGCGGGGTGAGGCGACTCGCCATGACCGGCCTCCTGTGGGCTGTCGGTGTGAGGCGTGATTCGCCGCCACACCCGTGGCCGCCTCCCTTGCCGGAGCAGGGCCCGCCGGCGCCGGCAGGTATCGCGCGCAGGGCGGGGAAATCCCGCCCTGCCGATTCCGTCCAAGCAAAGAAGAGAGGCCTGACTATGAGTCAACTCGCGATTGATGGTGGCACGCCCGTCCGCACCGATCCCTGGCCCGCGCGCCTGCAGATCGACGACCGTGAGATCGACGCCGTGATGGCGTTGATGAACCATGCGAAGTCCGGCGGCGCCTTCGACCGCTACGGCGGCACCGAAGTCGATGCCTACGAGGAGGAGTTCGCGGCGGCGCTGGGGACCAGGTTCGCCACCGGCATGAGCGCGGGCACCGCGGCCATCCACTCGGCGCTGGCGGCGCTGCGCCTCGAGCCGGGCACCGAGGTCATCACCGCCCCGATCACCGACCAGGGCGCGGTCATGCCCGTGGTGGCGCTGGGCTGTATTCCGGTGTTCGCCGACGCCTCGCCCGAGTGCATGAACATGAGCCCGGCGGGCATCCGCGCCAAGCTCACCGAGCGCACCGGCGCGATCGTGTGTGCGCACATCGCCGGCATCCCGTGCGAGATGGACGAGATCATGGCCATCGCGCGCGAGCACGGCCTCTACGTGATCGAGGACTGCGCGCAGTCGCACGGGGCTATCTACCACGGCACGCTGTGCGGCGCCATCGGCGACCTGGGCGCCTTCAGCCTGATGAGCGGCAAGCACACCACCTCCGGCGGCCAGGGCGGCATGGTGGTCACCGACCACGAGGAGTTCTACTGGAACGCCAAGCGCTTCGCGGACCGCGGCAAGCCCTTCAACTCCGACGTGGGCAGCAACCTGTTCCTGGGGATGAACTACCGCATGACCGAGCTGGACGCGGCCATCGGGCGCGTGCAGCTCGATAAGATGATGGGCATCGCCGACGCGCGCCGGGCCTTCGTCACGAAGCTCGAGGAGGAGATCGCAGACCTGGAAACCGTGAAGGTCGCGTGGTATCCGCGTGACAGCCAGCCCGCGTGGTGGTTCTTGCTCATCCGCATCTACCCGGAGAAGCTGACCGTGGACAAGGCGCAGTTCGCGGCCGCGGTGGCCGCCGAGGGCATCCCGATGGGCGCGGGCTACGGCGCGATCGCGACGCGCGCGCACTGGCTGCAGGAGCAGAGGGCCTTCGGCCGGCACAGCAAGTTCCCGTGGGACGCGGTGTGGCCCGACGGCGATTGGCAGTGGGCGCTGTCGGTGCCGCAGGCCGAGCAGGCGGACGCGAACCACATGCGCATGACGGTACACGAGTGTGTGGGCGAGCAGGAGGCCATCGACACCGCCGAGGCGCTGCGCAAGGTCGAGGAGGCATACCGGGCGTAGGGGACGATCAGCGAGAAGGGCGGCCCTGGCAAGCCGCCGCCCCGAATACCTGCGGCAACGGCTCAAGGCCCTTCGGAGGGCGCGTCTTCAGACGCGCCGCCGTTCGTAGAACGATTGCCCGGACGGCACACGGCGACGGCGGCGGCTCTGAAGAGCCGCCCTCCGAACCGCATAAGGCCCCGACGCAAACACTCAGTGCCCGGCCACCATCATGTGCTCCCTCAGTACCCCAACCCCACCTCGCGCAGGTCGTCGAGCCGGTGGACGCCGTCGCGCACGTGGAAGATGCCCGGGAACAGTTCGACCTCCGCGCGCGATGAGGCCGGGATGAACTGCATCACGTTCAGCTCGACCCCGTTGCTGGTGTGACTGTGCGCCGCCAGGCCGGCCGCGTGCACCGCGCCGATCCCGGGGTTCGTGAGGTCCTGCAGCGCGTACGGTCGCCCCGTCAGCTCGCACCACGCGATTTCCAGCAGCGCCAGCGAGTGCCCCTTGCAGGTCTTCAGCGCCGGGCCCGTCCAGCCCAGGCTCGCGGCCAGCCGCAGTTCATCGAGGCCGGTCACGCCCTCGTCGGCCAGCACCGGCTTGCGCGCCGCGATCTCATGCATGTCCCAGCGATTCGCCGACAGGTCACGCTCCGTGGGCTGCTCGAGGTAGTCGAGCGCCGCGTAGGCCTCGGCATCGATGGACTCGAGCGCGTTCAGGAACTCGGTCACCGCCCACGGGCCATCGCAGCCCTCGTTGGCGTCCACCTCGTAGCGGATCTCTCCGGCGAGGCCCTGCTCGGCGCGGATCGCTGCGATCTCGCGGTAGACGCCTGCGACCCACTCGGCCTCGGCGTGCGGGTCGGCGCCCTTGACCTTGAGCTTGAAGCACCGGTAACCGCAGCGCGCGATCCAGCCCTCGACCGAGGCCGGCAGATCGTCGCCGAGGTCGGGCGCATCGGCTTCGCGCAGCGCGTCGTTCGTGCCGACCACCAGCCACGCGTCGAGCGCGTCCTGCTCGCGGCGGTAGATCACCTCGTCGAGGTAGCGCCCCTCTCCCACGTCCCCGAGCCAGGTCGCGAGGTCCCGCAGCAGGAACTCGCGCCCGAGCGCCTCGTAGCTGGAGATGCCCAGCAGCCGTCCGTACGCGTCATGCAGCGCCTGGTCGAAGGGCGACAGGCACACCAGCGCCGCGAGGGTCGGGATGCGCTCGCGGATGAACAGGCGCAAGCCCACCGGGATTGACAGCGCGTCTGCGTGCTCGTGGGCCTCCAGGCCGTGCTCCAGCGGGTGGCGCGGTTCGTGGCACCATACCGGCATGCGGTCGGCGATCTCGATGCACATCTGTTGCATGGCGTCCACGCGCTGCAGGAAGCCCAGCTCCGAGACCGGCCACGCCCAGATGGCGCTGAGGAAGACGGTGCCGCGGCCGGTCGCGGTGCGACCGTGCGCATCCTCGACGGTCACCGTGCAGCGCGCCTCGGTCGCTGCCTCGATGGCGCCGCCGGTGAGGATCAGCGGCGAGCGCATGGGGTAGTCCTCAAAGGTCACAGTCGCATCCACGACGCGAACGCCATGCCCGGACATTGTGCGGCACCTCCATCTGTCTCTGCGTGGCCCACAGGATTTCGCCGTGCCGCGTCAGTGCCCTGCCGCTGGAACGCAGGGATGCGTGCGCGCGGCGGCGAACGCTCCGGGACGCGCCAACACCTCGGACGGGCGGTGAGCGCACCATGACGCGTGGGATGATCGTCGGCCTGGTGCTGTGCTGCGCATGCGCGCCGGTGCTCGCCCAGGAGGGAGCTGACGCGACCGTGGACGCCCGGGACCTGACGCCGGTGCTGAGCTGGGAGAACCGCGTGCAGGGCGAGCGCACCTTCACCATGGCGCAGATCGCCATTCCGGCCATGGACGACTTCGCCTGCGAGGTCTGGTGCTACGAGATGGGGGACGCGGGCGTCGGCGAGGGCGAAATGCTGGATGACGGCACGCTGGTGCTGCATCACACCATGGGCGGCGTGGCGGTGACCACCAGCCTGATCCCGGAGCCGGGCGCGGTGCGCTTCCGCGTCGAGGCCACGGGCGATGATCCCGAGGCCGTGCGGCGCTTGCGCAGCGTCAACGCCTGCTGGCAGCTTCACGAGAGCGAGGCGTTCGGCAACCGCGGCGACTTCTTCGAGGACTTCGTCTCGCGCTGCTTCATCTTCACGCTGCGCGGCCTGACGGTCATGGGCGAGACCAACCGATTCCCCGATACGCGCTGGGACCGCTACACGACCACACCTGAGCGCAATGATCCGCCGTGGGTGCAGGTCTACGTGCCGATCTGGCGGCGACACGGTGGGCAGCCTGAGGCGTTCTGGGGCGCCAGCACGGACCGGCCGATTTACTCGCTCATCGGCTGCGTGTCACGCGACGGCAAGTGGCTGACCGCGTGGGGCTGGCCGAAGTGCTCGGGCCTGTCGCAAGGCTGGCACGATTGCCTGCACGCAAACCCGGACTTCAGCGGCTGCTACGATGAGCCGACGAACACCACCACCTGCGAGGGACGTTTATACTTCATGGCGAACGACCCGGAGGCGTTACTGACGCGCTACCTCGCCGACTTCCCTCAAGAGCCGGCGCAGGTGGAGATTGTGCAGGAGGCCGGTAGCCTGATGGTGCGCCACCGCGACGCGGACGTGGCTGCCGAGGGGCTGGCGCTGCCGGCGACCTCAGCCGAGGAGACGTACTGGGGCGGTTGGCGTGCCGAGACCCAGGAGCGTGACGTGAAGACCACCTGGTGGCTCTACCCGCACCACGAGAGCGTGCTGATCGCGGGCCGGATCACCAACGAGGGCGACCTGCCCTTCGCCATGCCTGACGGCTTCACGCGCAACGCTGGTGTCTGCGGTGAGGGCTGGGCCTGCGGCGCGACGTGGGAGGGCCACGGGCCGGTCGCGCCGGGCGCATCGATCGCCATCCGGGCGATCATGCGCATCAGCGAGGGCACCGTCCAGGATGTGCTGGGGCTACTGGCCGAGGACGAAGCCGAGTGGACGCGCGCAGGGCCGTACGAGATACCGGGGCGGTCGCACACCGCCGACGTGCTGCAGAGGAGAGAGACGCAATGAGAACGCTGGCGATCATGGGACTGATGGTGATGACATGCGGGGCGTGGGCGCAGGATGCGCGCTTCATCGATCACGGCGTGGGCGCGGCGGTGGCCGAGAGCCGCGGGATGGTGGTCTTCGAAGGCGCGGACGGGCAGGGCATGGCGCTGTGCCTGAGCCTCGATCAGAGCCCGCGCGGGTGGATGCTGCTCGTGAACGTTGACAGCCGGGAGACCGAGCAGTTCTACTACCCGGAGGGCGTGCCCAACTCCGCCCCCTTCGCCTCGCTGATGAGCAACAACGGGCGGTTCTACACCTTCGCGGGCAATGTGTTGCTCGAGTTCGCCCCGCAGGATCGCGAGTGGCTCTTCAACGGCCGCCCGGCGCCCGGTGAGAACTGCGTGACCGGCTCGGCGATGGTGGACGGCCCCGGGGGCCTCATCTACGCCGGCACCTACCCGAGCTGCCGCCTCGTGTCGTACGATCCGGAGACGCAGGAGATGCGCGACTACGGGCGGCTTGACGACGCCGAGCACTACGTCAATACGCTGGTACCCGATGACGCCGGCTGGCTCTACGCCGGCATCGGCACTGCGCGGCAGAACGTGGTTGCCTTCAACGTCACGACCGGTGAGCGCATCCAGATCCCGAGTGAGGACAACCGCCCGCTGGGCAGCGGCCATGTGCAGGTGGGGGCCGACGGGCAGGTCTACGGCAGGGCCGGAGATACCTGGTGGCGCCTGCACGCAGGCGAGGCTGAGGAGATCCCCGCCGACCAGGTGCCCGCCTCCCAGCCCACCGGCGCGATCGGCTGGGGGCAGCGCTCGGGCAGGCTGCCCGATGGTACTCAGGTCTCCATCGATCTGCCCAACAAGACCGTGACCGTGACGCGTCCCGAGGGTGAGACCGAGAGCTTCGCGATTGACTACGAATCCGAGGGGGCGAGCATCACGTCGATCGCCGAGGGGCCCGACGGCCGCATCTACGCCTCGACCTGCCACCCGATGCACCTGGTCTCGTATGATCCGCAGGCCGACGTGCTGACCGACCTCGGCCCCGTGCCGACCATCGGCGGCGGCAATATGTGCGCCATGACCGCCGCGGGCGACATGCTCTACGCCGCGTCCTACGCCGGCGGCCACATCTGGCGCTACGATCCGGCCGCGCCCTGGCAGCCGGGCGACGAGGAGACCCCGAACCCCGTCGCGATCGCGCAGTACAAGTCGGACCTGTGCCGCCCGCGCGCGTGTGTCACCGACGCGACGCAACGCTGGGTGGTATCCGGCGGCTTCGCGGGCTACGGGCTGTGCGGCGGCGGGCTGGCGATCCATGACCGCGAGACCGGCGAGACCGAGCTGCTCACCCACGAGGCCGTGATCCCGTACGAGAGCACCATCACCATGCGCTTCCTCCCCGACGGCACGCTGGTCGGCGGCACGAGCATCGCGACCCCCGGCGGCGGGCACCCCCAGCGACAGGAGGGTACGCTCTACCTGCTCGACCTGGAGAGCCGCGAGGTCATCTTCCGCACCAACCCGGTCGAGGGCGCGTCCGAGGTGTTCAGCATCGAGATCGGGCCGGACGGGCTGGTCTACGGGCTGGCCAGCGGCGCGCATTTCTTCGTCTTCGACCCGGAGAGCCGCGAGGTGGTCCATCGCGAGGACCTGTCGGCCTACGGTGGTCTGCCGCGGCAGACGCTGGTGCTCGGACCCGACGGCAACATCTACGCGACCTTCACCGCGGCCATCGTGCGCATCACGCCCGGAACCTTCGCACACGAGAAGCTCGCCGACCCGCCGCGCGGGATCAGCGCAGGCGCGGTCATCCACGATGGCCGCCTCTACTACGCGAGCGGCTCGCACGTGTGGAGCTTCGATCTGGGGCTCGACTGAGCGCGGTCACTCCTCCGCAGCCGGCGCCAGCACCTGGTAGAGTTCCGGGCGGCGCTGACGGCGGATCGTGTCCTGCAGATCATTCGCGACCGCAGGAAACTCAGTGGGCTGGTACTGCGGCAGGTAGCCGCCGGGCTCGTGCGGCGTCCACTCGCGAATGTAGCGGCGCGGGCGGTCGTGGTCCAGGTCAACAACCGCGCTGACCAGACCCGGGCGGTTCAGCGCCGAGGCGGCCACGATGGCGCCCGCCGGGTCGGCGATCAGGCTGCGATGGCGCGCCTCGGTGCCACTGTGCGTGGCCTCGACCAGGAAGGCGCCCGCGTCCATAATGCGGGCGAGGTCGCGCAGGTCGCGGTGCAGCGCGTCCGGGCCCCAGCTCTGCGTCGGCACCGCGATGATGTCCGCTCCCAGCACGCCGTAGCACCGGTCGATCTCGGGGAAGGCCTCGTCGGCGCAGATGTGCACGCCGATGCGCCCGAAGTCGGTCTCCAGGATGGGCGTCTCGGTGCCGACGATCTGCTCGTCGTAGGTCGAGACGATCTTGCGGTAGCGCCCCACCTCGTCTCCCTGCCGGTCGAAGAGGATGCCCTCGTTGATCTCCTGGCTCTCGATCACGCCGGCGACCAGCACATACATGCTCCACTGCCGGGCCTTCGCAGCGACCTGCGCCAGGCGCTCCCGAGCGGTCGCCTCCGCCGCCGCGACCGCCTCCTCGCTGACCTCACCGTCACGCGCAAGCGGAATCCAGACGAACTCGTAGGTCACCACCAGGTCGCTGCCCATCTCCCCCGCCTCGTCCAGCAGCGACAGGAGCTGATCGAAGGCCACGTGGTTCTCGATGGCGGTCAGCCGCACCCGGCGCTTCACCCACTCGCGCGGCTCAGGCAGCGTCACCGGCGCGGTGAGCGCGGCGAAGGCCGTGCGGTCGGACGCACCCCGACCGGGCGCCTGAAGCTGCGTTCTGGGGATGACCGCGGTCGCGACGCCGGCGCCGGTGCGCGGGGTGCAGGCGATTCGCTGGCCCTCGCGATTGACCACCCACGACCGCCCGATGGGCATGCCGCGGTAGGGCGGGAACTTGTTCGTGATCCATCCCTCTCCCGCGTTGGCGTAGCGCGCGCAGGCGTAGAACACGCGGTAGTCGATGGCGCGGCCCAGCACCGGCGCATCCTGCAGGTACTCATCATCGACCGGCTCGGGCATCTGCGACCACAGGATGATACGCGCGCCCCTGGCGGTGTACACGTGATCGATGTCCACGAAGTGCCGGTCGGTGCCGATGCGCATGGCGACCTCGCCGATGTCGGTCGCGAACACCGGCAGTTCATCGCCAAGGTCCATGTCCTCGTCCGGCAGCTTGTGCGACTTGCGGTACTTGCCGACGATCTGCCCCTCACGGTCGCACAGGAAGCTCGTGACATAGGTGCGCTCGCCCTCAGTCTCACGAATGCAGCCGACGACGTACATCGAGTGCTCGGCCGCCTTGGCTGCGATGGCCTCACTGATCGGGCCCGGGATCGGCTCGCCGTCGGTCTTCACGCACTCCTGGGGCAGCAGGCACAGGTCGGCGCCGTCGGCGGCCGCCTCGTCGATGAGCCGCTCGACCGCCTCCACCGTGCGGCCCTCATCGCTCCACAGTTGCGTGACCACGCTGATGCGCGTGCGCGCGACCTGGCGCTCGAAGCGCTCGCGATCGATCATGGCGCCGGTTCCCTCCGCGGCCCCGAATACGAGGTCGTCGATGACCACGTCGGCCGTGATGTTGTCCGTGTCTGCGACCGAGAAGATGATGCTGCTGACGAAGCCCTCGCGCGGGTCGCGGTCGCCCCCCTCGCACCACGCGGACAGCTCCGCCCAGGCATCCTCGAGCGTGACCGTCTCCCACTCGCCGCTGCCCGTGCTCTGCGGTCCGTGGTAGATGAAGCCGAAGGGAGATATCCCAACCTTCAGCCGCACCACCGAGTCGCTCTTCACGCGGAAGGCGATGGTCTCCAGTCCCTCGACCAGCGGCATCGGCTCCGCGAGCACGTAGGCCCAGTACGACTGCTGGTGCTCAGTCGGTCCGAAGCCGGCGCGCAAGTGTGCCCCCGCGCTGCCGTCCACGCCGATGCCCGCCTCCGCCCCGTTCACGAGCAGGTCCGTCGGCTGGTCACCCCAGATGTTGCGCAGCAGATCCGTGTCGGCGGCCTGCTCGAAGTCCTCGTGGAAGATGACCTCGGCGGCCGTTGGCACCAGAGACGCCACGATCAGCGCAAGTGCCACGATAGCCCTGCTCATGCGCCTCACCTCACCGCGAGTTGCCCGGCACCGCCGGGCGGTAGCTCCACGCCTGCCAGCGGAGCAGATTCCACAGGGGCTCATGGTCGAAGTCGGCGGGCATGTTGGTTGAGCCGAAGCGCCGGTCGGTGATCACCGGCGTCTCCACTACGCCCGGCAGCACCGGCACCGCATCGATGCTCACCTGCTCGGGGATGGCCCCCGTCTCCTCGTAGCGAAGCACCAGCCCGGCGGCGAGATGCAGCAGTTGCGCGGGGCCGACGTCCACCCGGCTGGCGCGCAGCTTCCCCGGCAGGCGCCGGTCGTCCATCATGATCGCGTAGGCCGCCAGGCAGCCGGCGAAGATGCTGCGCCGGTCGGCGGTCACGGCGACGCCGGGCATGGGCTCCTCGGTTGGCCCGAGCACGCGCTGCACCGGGACCTGCTCCGGCCAGCGATTGTGATGATGGCAGTACTGCACCGCGAAGATGAGCATCCCGCATACGTCCGCGGGCGAGAAGCTGGTGCCGTAGTCAACGATGGCGTCGAGGTCCTGCGTCATGCGGCGTGCGAGCGAGACGAGTTGCTCCCAGCTCACCCACTGCTGGCCGAGCTCCTCATCGCGCTCGCACAGCGCCGCGTAGGTGGTGAGGTTCACGTCGGTCCGCGTCTTGATCCAGCGCAGCAGCAGGCGCAGGTGCTCGTAGGCCGCCGCGCTGTCCTCGGGCGTGCGCGGCTTCGCGGGCGTGGTGATGCGCGGTCGCGGGTAGCGGCCCGCGCTGCCGTAGCGGAAGAGCGTCGCGTAGCTCCACAGCCCGCCCCATTCGCGCGTGACCCAGCACACCGGATGGCCGACGAAGCTGATGAACGGTTGCCGCTCCGCCACGCGCTCGAAGGCCTCCTGGGCGACACGCAGATCGGCCTGGGGGTGCGCCGGCGGTTTGACCGCATCGGGGTTCAGCGGGTCGGCCTCCATATTCCACTCACCCTGGCTGGAGACCGTGCAGTTCGAGCGCGGCCAGCTCAGCCAGTTCATGACCCACCCGCGCGGGCCACCCGCCCAGCAGCGCACGCCCGCCAGCTTCATCGCATACTGCATCGGCAGCGACTGCTGCGCCTGATGGCAGCACCACGCGACCGGGAACTGCCCGGCGATCTCGGCCACGTCGTGCAGCCCCCGCGCCTCCACGTGCAGTGCCATCTCCACCGCCTGGTCGAACGGCAGGCGCACTCCGTAGCGCGTCGCGGGCTCGGGGAAGTCGCCCCAGTAGTTCCCGTGGTAGCAGATCTCATGCTCGGCCAACGCGTCGAGCACGTCGCGCCGCCCGCGCTCGCGCATGCAGCGCGCCTTCTCGGCGGCCACGAACATCGAAGCCGGCACGCCCTCCTCCGCGTGAATGCGGCAGATCTGCAGCAGGGCGTCGTCGGACGCCGGGTTGTACACGTCCTCGACGTCGTAGCCGAACACCACGTCGATCATCGCGCATCGCCTCCGTATGCTGTCTCGCCGGCGCGGCGCAGTGCGACGAAGTCGTACATCACCCACGACCCGAGGTGCGGCAGCGTCAGCTCGATGCGGTTGACGCCCGCGCGCAGCAGGCTCGCGGGGATCGGCACATCGCGTACCTCGTAATGCCCTGACGCCCCGCTGCGGTAGGCAGCCGAGTCCCCTGGCTCGAGCCAGAACTCCTCGCGCGCCACACCATTGACCTGCATGACGATGCCTGCCGGCGGATGGTAGCTCGCGTCGGCCACGCCCAGCGTCAGCACGGCATCGGTCGGGGCGTCCAGCTCAAATATCACTGCCCACGGGTGCTGCTTGCGCCCGCCGCCGTCGAGCGGGCTCGGCCCCGGCTGTGCGATGTTCCAGTCCGCGCGCTCATCGCTGGCGCCGACCGTGAAGGTTACGTCATCCGGGAAGTCCTGCGGGTAGAAGCGCAGGATGTTCCACGCGCGGAAGTCGTCCCCGCGGCGGAACTCGCGCGCCGTGCGGTCCGGCTCCCCGATCTGCCACAGGATGTCTTCGCCCCAGGCGGGCAGGCTGAGCACCTGGAGGTCGGTCGTCTGGCCTGCGGCAACCGCGACTCCATCACGCCTGGCCTCGAGCGGGTTGCCCTCACGCCAGGCGTAGAGGGTGTACTCTCCCGGCCGCACGGCGCTCAAACGGAAGCGTCCGTCGGCGCCGCAGCGCGCCCAGAAGCGGTAGCCGTCGCTCTGCGCCTGCCAGTTTGGGTCGGCTCCGCCCAGGATCGCCCACGCGCCTGCGGCCGGCTCACCATCGGCGGTCAGGATGCGCCCGCTGACGACGCCGCGCGCCAGTGGATAGATCTCTTCCCCGAGCGTCTCCGCACACCATGCGTAGGGCCAGCGCTCGTGCTCGAGATCCGCGCGCGCCATCGCGTCGCCCCAGAGCGCTGGCTGCGACGCGGCGCCGTTCACGTAGTAAAGCCACGGTCCGTAGACCTTCTGCCACGCGCCGGAGATGGCCTGCCCGGTGAGGGCGCCCATGCAATGCCCGTTGAGCGGTTCGTTGAGCAGCAGCACGTCATCCTGGACCGCCAGGTCCTGTTTGGTGGGGCCGCCGGTGCGATATTCCGGGCTGGCCTCGATGCACCACAGCCCGAGCCCGCTCCCACTCGACAGCAGCCCCCAGGCGGGCCCCTCGGCCTGGGCGTGTGACAGCTTGTACTTGGTGAAGATGCGCCCATCGGCGAGCCGGACGGTGGCGTCGCCGATCGTCTGCGCCTGCTGCAACTCATCCCACGGCGCCAGCGCCCCGAAGCGCTCCGCGCTGACCTGGTAGCCATCGAACACCTCGTGCCTGCAGCGCAGCACGTGCCGCGCCTGGACGATGGTCAGGTCGGCCTGCTCCGGGCGATGGCGCATGACCACGAAGAGGTACAAGCCCGGCAGGCCGCGCTCGAAGACGTAGTGCATCTCCTGCACCAGCGGAGCGTGGAAGACGTTGCCGCGGTCCTGGCGCTCCGGGTCGGTGCGCACGCACAGGTGCACCAGCCCGTCATCCGCGCGCAGCACCTCGGCGCGTGCGGGCACGTGGTGGCCGAAGCGGCTGTACTGTCCGGTGAGCCCGCGCGCCTCACAGTCGTAGACGATGTCCCAGTAGCCGCCGCCCTCGGCCATCAGCTCCGGGCCGTCGGGCAGGCGCAGCGAACGCACGTAGTTGGTCTCGTGGTCGATCACAGCCTCGATGGCCTCGCCACGCACCGTCCAACGCGTCCCGTCGTCGCGCAGCTCCAGGCCGTCGGCCAACGCGCCCATCATTGCTGTCATGACCACGCCCAGCGCCAGCATGACGCGCATCGTGCCCGGCACCTCCAGTGCTGACGGCCGGTTCGCCGGCGCGGGGCCCTTTACCTTGCCTGCGCGTCCACGCAGGGCGATCGCGCGCCGGCGGCGAAGCACGGTGCGCTGAGCCCCATGCGACCGGACGGCTGGGAGGTCCCGACTGATGGAGACCGGAGTCATCACACACGACCGCGAGCGCGCGTGGCCGGGCTACACGCTCTACTGCGAGAGCTGGGAGGACCCGCGCCGGTCGCCGGACGGCAAGGGCGAGATCCTGCTTGTCGACATGGACGGGCAGATCGTGCACCGCTGGTACGTTGAGACCGCACTGCAGTCGTTCTGCCGGCTGCTGCCCGACGGCGACCTGCTCTACCCCACGCGCGACCGGTCGGACATTGCGAAGGCGGGCGTGCGCCGCCTCGACCCGCAGAGCAACGTGCTGTGGTGGTACCACTGCCGCATCGATCATGACTACCAGGTCTTCGACGACGGGCACATGCTCCTGCACACCATCCGCGATCACATGTGGCCGCAGCTCGGCCGCGGGCTGAAGCGCTGCCCCTACATGGTCGAGATCGACGTCAACCAGGAGCTGCTGTGGGAGTGGCACGGCGAGCACCACCTCGAGGAGCTGGAGGCGCTGCTGTCCGCCGATGCCTGGGACCAAGTCCGGACGCGCATCCACGAGGAGTTCGTTTTCGACTGGGCCCACAACAACACGCTGCAGATCATCCCGCCGAACGCGACCTGGGAGAAGACCCGGGGCGAGGGCGACGAGCGCTTCCGGCCGGGCAACATCGTCTTCTCCTACCGCAGCCTGGACGTGATCGGCGTGATCGACCGCGGCAGCAGCGAGATCGTGTGGGCATGGGGGCCGGGCGTGATCGACGGCCAGCACAAGCCGCACATGCTCCCGAACGGTAATATCATGCTCTTCGACAACGGCACGCTGCGCGGCTTCTCGCGCGTGATCGAGGTCGATCCGCTCGCCGTCGAGAACGAGGACAACGGCATCGTCTGGGAGTACCGCGCGCAGGACCCGACGGACTTCTTCTCGCCCTACATCTCCGGCGGCCAGCGGCTGCCCAACGGCGATACGCTCATCTGCGAAGGCAACAAGGCGCACTTGTTCGAGGTGACGCGTGCGGGCGAGATCGTCTGGGACTTCGTCAACCCGTACCGCAAGGAGGGCGCGCTGGGCAGCATCTACCGCTGCCTGCGCTACTCCCCGGAGTATTGCCGGCCGCTCCTCGACCGCATCTGACGCACGCTGGAGGCAGAGATGCGCACACTCATCTGCATCGCGGGTCTGCTTGCGCTTGGGCTGTGCACCGTGCACGCCGATGAGATCATCTGGCGCTTCGACACCGATGGCGACTTCGAGGGCTGGACGCCCGGCAACTTTGCCAGCGTCGAGGTCACCGGCGGCATGCTGCGCGGGGTGACCGAGTACGACTGCATGCTCGCCTCGCCGGTGCTGGACATCCAGGCGGAGGCATTCCCGGTGATCGAGTTCCGCGTGTCCAGCACCATCACCGGCAGCGGGGAGATCTTCTTCCGCCACGAAGACACCGGCTTCACCGATGCCGTCAAGTCGCGCCACACGGTCTACGCCACCGACCAGCCGCGCGTCTACCGCGTGCGCATGGACGCCGTGCCCGAGTGGACCGGCGTCATCCATCAGATCCGCCTCGACATCCTCAACTCCGCGGGGGCGGAGATCGCGCTCGACTACGTCCGCTTCACCTCCGGCGACCCCGGCGTCGTGCCCAACGCGGGCTTCGAGGACGATTTCGACGGCGACGGCATGCCCGACGGCTGGACAGCCGACGCCGCCGACGCGGCCTGGAGTGCCGACCACTGCGCACAAGGCGACCGCTCGCTCATGGTGGCGACAGTGCCGAACCGGCCGCTTGCCACCGTAAGCGTCCGCGTGCCGATCGACCGCACGGGCAGCTACGCCTTCGACGCGACCGTGGCTCATCAGGAGGGCGGGACCCGGGAGCTGGCAGCGGACGTGGCGTTCTTCGACGTGTTCGGCCAGGCGCTTGAAGGCCGGTCGGTGACCGTGACGCAGACGCGCATCGATGACCAGGGCCGCACCCACCTCACGGGCGAACTCGAGGTGCCCGCGCCGGCGGCCGAGGCGGAGCTGACGCTGCGCGCGCGCGGCGGGCGCTTCAGCCTGTGGTGGGACGACGTGCGCATGCACCACCTCACCGACCTCGAACCCGGATGGGAGCGGCCGATGGAGAGCTGGCAGGCATTGTGGATCTGGGCCGAGGCGACCGCCGGGCAGGACGAGGCCACGGCCTGCTTCCGCCGCAGCTTCGACCTGCCGGTCGATCCCGGGACGCTGACCGGCGCCGTTGCGCAGGTCACCGCCGACAACACTTACGTCATGTGGGTCAACGGCGTCGAGGTCGCGCGCGACGACAACGCGGAGGGCTGGCGCGACGCTGAGACCGTGGACCTCACCGAGACGCTGGTGCAGGGTACGAACGTCATCGCCATCGAGGCGCGCGACATCACCAGCGCGGAGGGGTTGCTGTTCGAGGCGTGGATGCTGTGGGACGGCGGCTCGCTTGCAGTGCTGAGCGATGACTCGTGGCGGGCCGTCGGCCAGGCCCCCGAGGGTTGGAGCGATCCTGACTTCGACGACGCCGGCTGGCCGGCGGCGCAGGTGATTGCGCCGGGCGGGGCGCTGCCGTGGGGCCAGGTGCCCTACACCTACGCCGGCCCGCGCGAGCAGATCACGCTGATCTCCGTCCAGGCGCCCGCGCAGATCGTCGCCGGCGAAGACCTCAGCGTGTCGGCGGTGATCGATCGGCTCCCCCGGACTGCACAGACCGCGCCGCTGCGGCTGGCCCTCATGCGCGACGGTGGCGAGATCATGGCCTGGACCTACCCGGTCGCGACCACCACGAGCCCGATCCCGGCCGGCGAGCAGGACGGCGACGAGCACGTGCGGCTGGGGCCGATCACCGTGCGCACCTCGCGCTTCCTGCAGTCGGGCACCTACCAGATCGCGCTGGGCTTCCCGCACACACAGTACACCGACGACGAGGGCGCGACTGTGCCGGTGCGGGGAGTACGATCGCTGGAGGTGCGCGCGCCGGGGATGACCGAGAGCCGACGCGAGATCCAGGTGCGGCGCTACCACGGCACCCCTACGCTGTTCATCGACGGTCAGCCCGACCCGTTCATGCACTACGTCGAGCTGCGTGTCGGCGCCGGGCGCATCACCAACATGGCGAACGCCGGCGTGCACATCTACTTCCTCGACGCCGAGGACATCGGCTGGACCGGCCCCGGCACCTACAACTACAGCGCGTGGGACGCGAAGATCCTGCAACTGCTCAACCTCGACCCCGACGCGCTGGTCATCCCGCAGTTCACGCTGGAGGGGCGACATCAGCAGTGGTGGCTGCCCAACCACCCGGAAGAGCTGACGCAGACCGAGTCGGGCAGCACCGACGTCGGCCTTTACCAGGCCGCGGCCCCCGTGATCTCGCTCGCGTCGCAGGTGTGGCGGGAGGAGGCGGGCGAGGCGGTGCGCCGCTTCGTCGGGCACTGCCGCTCGATGCCCTACGCCACCCGCGTGATCGGCTACCTGGTCGCCTCGGGCGTCTCGTGGGAGTGGCAGCACTGGGGCTCGGTCGGGCCGTTCGAGCCCACCGACTACTCGGCTCCGATGCAGAGCGAGTTCCGCGCGTGGCTGCGCCGCGAGTACGCGGATGACGTCGAGGCCCTGCAAGCGGCGTGGCAGCAGCCGCAGGTCACCTTCGAGGACGCGCGGATCCCGTCGGTTGCGCAGCGCGACAGTGCCGACCACATGCTCTTCCGTGACCCGCGCACCTCGCGCTACGTCATCGACTTCTACCGCTTCTTCCAGGACGTAATGGCCGACGGCATCCTGCATTACTTCGGCATCGTGAAGGAGGCCAGCAACGGCCAGGCGCTCGCCGGGACCTACTACGGCTACGTGATCACCATGCTGGGCGGCGCGCGTCGGGCCGGTGACTCGGGGCACATGGCGCTGTCGCGGGTCATCAACTCCGACCTGTGCGACTTCCTGCTCTCGCCCTTCGACTACTCGCTACGTTCGGTCGGCGAGCCCACCACCATCATGAGCGCCACCGGCTCGGTCCTCGCCCACGGCAAACTGTGGGCCATGGAGGCCGATCTGCGCACCCACGTGGTAACCGACCCGCGCCAGCGCGCTCACGGCGCTCCCGAGCACCTCACCGGCACTATCAGCCAGCTTCGGCGCGCCTTCGCCACCAGCGCCACCAAGGGCCTCGCGGTGCGCTGGTACGACTTCAGCAACGGCTGGATCGCCGACGACCCGCGCCAGGGGCAGGTCATCGGCCAACTGCGCGAGATTGCCGATCAGTGGATCGAGTGGGACCGCTCGCCCGATCCCGAGGGCATCGCGGTCGTGGTCGATGAGGGCACCCCGGCGGCCTACCTGAGCCACGAGATCGAGGCCATGCAGT
This sequence comes from Candidatus Zipacnadia bacterium, assembly GCA_029820295.1. Classification (GTDB taxonomy): domain Bacteria; phylum Armatimonadota; class Zipacnadia; order Zipacnadales; family UBA5352; genus JALGVA01. Next base: position 8,482 of record JALGVA010000041.1, on the reverse strand, counting down.
GGCTGGTCTACCGCCAGAAGGCGACCTTCGAGCGCGTGGGCGCGCCGTGGCGCGTCTACCTGCTCGACGACGTCGTCGCCGGGCTCGTGCCCAGGCACCGCGCCTACTTCTTCCTCAACTGCTTCCACATGACCGACGAGGAGCGCGCGTACATCCGCGACGAGCTGCAGTCCGATGGCCGCACGCTGGTGTGGTTTTACGCGCCGGGCTACATCGCCGGCGACCTTGACGTGGCGCGCATCTCCGAGCTGACCGGGATGGACTTCCGGGAGATCGACGAGATGCGGCCGTGGATCATCGAGCCCGACGCAGCTCACCCATGGCTCGCGGACATCCCCGCCGGGGAGAACCGACAGCCGGGCATCGACATCGGCCCGGTGTTCGCGCCCGAGCGCGAGGGCATCGAGGTGCTGGGGACGTGGCAGGGCACCGATCTGCCCGGGCTGGCGGTGCGGCGCTTCGACGAGTGGACCAGCGTCTGGTCGGCCGGACCGCTGCTCTCGCCCACGCTGGTCAAGCGCATCTGCCGGGACGCAGGCGTACGCGTGCGCGTGGACGGCGTGGAGCCGAGCTACGTGAGCCGCAACCTGATCGCCCTGCACGCCGCGGTCACGCGCACGGAGACGCTGCGCTTCGAGGAGCCGACGCGGGTGATCGACCTGCTCAGCGGGGAGATTCTCGCGGCCGGCGCCACGGAGCTTGAGGTCGAGGTTCCCGGCCCGGGCACGCGCCTGTTGCGGACCTACCCGGCTTACTGACGAGGGCGCCAATCGTCCTCGCCTGCACTCCGTCAGGCCGAATCGACCCAGATCGGGCTCGACCACGCCAGCACCGCGCGGTGCTGGATCATCTTCTCCTGTTGCGCGCGCACGTAATACATCACCGGCCCGGCGAACGCCTCGGCGACCGTCGTGTCGAAGTCAAGCTCGTACGGCCGCTCCTCGAGAACGGTCGTGAACTCACCGCTCGCGTCCATGCGGATCAGCTCGATGCGCGAGAGCAGATCCGTCCCGTGTACCTCGATGCGGATGGCCAGGGCATCGCCCGGGCGCGCGATCGTCTCCTGGCCCATCGGTGTATCGTTGACCGACAGGTCGAGCAGGATGCGCTCGCCGGTGGTGCCGTAGCACTGCCGAGCGCGGATCGCGTGCCAGATCGCCTCGCGGGTCAGCTCGTCGGCGAAGACGCCGGCGATGCCCTCGAAGTCCAGGCCGCCCTGCCCGTAGTGGTCGTCGGAGGAGGCGATCACCCCCAGGCGCTTGCCCATGCGCCAGGCGTCCTGCGCGAAGTGCCCGGGTATCGAGCGGTTGGTGCGCTCGCCGGCCTTATGCCAGCGGTTGAACTCGTAGGCGTTCACGTGGTCGGGCGCGTAGCGCTCGCTCTGACCGTGGTGCGAGTAGATCTCGATGACCGGCGAGTGCGCCAGGTCGGTCTTGCTGAAGTCCACGGTCCCGCCCTTCGGACCGCGGCCGAACGAAATCGCGCTATGATGCGGCAGGCTCATCGCCTGCTCCGCCGGGATCATCGCGTTGAGCTTCTCGATGTCGCCCTCGAACTCGGGCTTGAGCCAGCAGCGCCCCTCCGCGCCCAGGTAGTAGGTGTTGTGGTGCCCCGACGGCGCCCCGAGCCCGTTCTCGTAGGCCACCAGCGTCACGAATCGCCCCGGCTCATTCGCCTCATTCGCCATCGCCACCAGCTTCTCCCAGCCCAGGATCGCGCTCTCGGCGTGGTCGGCGACCGCGGCGAAGTCGAGGCCCGAGACCTCGCGCGCATACTCGTAGGGGAAGCGCCCGATGGCGTCGTGCGACCAGCGCGTGTGGATGTGGATGTCGCCCCAGTACGGCCCACGCGGCTTGGTCGTGACGCGAATGGGGTTGCTGAGCCTGCCGCGGTAGCTGAGCCGATGCACGCCCTCCTCCGCGAGTGCGACCGTCACCCGGCAGGTCCCATGGAAAGTCAACGGCCCGCCCAGCGGCTCATCCTCCGGACCGAGCAGGACATCGCCCTCGTGGAGCGTGCGCGAGGGGTTCTCGTACGGGTCGAGCGAGACGATCAGCACCTCGAAGGGCTGACCCGGCGCGACCGCCGAGGGCGCGATGACGCGGACGCGCGCCTCGTCGGCGGGGACGGTCACGATCTCCGGCAGCGGCTCGATGCGCTCGCCATCGATGGCCACGTGCACCTGCTCGACCTCGGCGCGGCGCGAGGACATGGTGTTGCGCCACTCGACCACGATCGGCTTGCCCGCGGGCGCGACGCCGTCGCTGAGCGTCGCGTAGATACGCCGGCCGTGGCGCGACATCTCGCTGCCGGTGTCGAAATCGCGCTGCTCGACCTGCACCTCGAACGTGCACTCCTCGCCGGGCACGTGCACCAGCAGGAACTCGCCCGCGCCCGGGTCATCGGTCTGGTACTGCTTGGTGAAGCTCGCGCAGCGGTCCATGGTCCACGACTGCGGGAACTGCACCTCGATCTCGGCGCCGGGATGCAGCTCCCGCCCGGCGTCGATCTCCACGCGCACGTCGCAGCGCTGGTTCACGGTGAAGCAGTCGGGCACGACACGGACGGTCGGCATGCGTATCATGTCCTCCTCGAGGAGCGCTTGGCGAAGGCTCGGTGCAGGCACTCGTTGATCGTGTCGATGTCGAAGCGCTCAGGGTCCCAGTCGCCCATCCATTCGTGGACCCACTCGTACTCCTCGTCCTCGGGGTCGTTGAGGATTTCGAGCTTGCTGGCGTAGCCCCAGATGCCGCCGCAATCCTCGGGCGGGGCAGCACGGGCGCCGTCGATGCATGCGGGGTACTGCGCGCCCTCCTCGGGCGGCAGCACCTTCTCCACCTCGATGATGTGTACCCAGTCATCGCCGAAGTCGTAGGTGTACGTGAAGGTCGCCCCGAGGGTCAGTGCAAGCTGGATGAGCTTGACTCTGTCCTCATCGACCACCGCATCCATCCACGGAGTCCCATCCGTCGCCGCCTCAGAGCCGAAACGCCCGCCCCTGATCTCGAACTCGTGCAGGTGCTCCTCGTACCACTCCATCACGATCTGCAGGATGGTGTGCAGGTCACCCAGCGTCATGTCGGCCGGGACCTGCACGCTTCGCCAGATGTGCGGCTCCGAGCTCTGCAGGCCGACGCGGAGCTGGTAGATCGTGTCCGACGGCTTACTGCGTGGTTCAGCCACGTGCATTCGCCTCTCTCGTGCGCACGACGCCGGCCGCGCGTCAGCTCGCCTTCGTGGCGGTCTTGAAGGTCCAGTACTGCACCTTCGCGTGGCGGCGTATCGACGACTGGTCGTACTCGTCGCGGCGGCCCTGGAACTGGATGTAGCCCATGGGCCAGCCTCCACCGTCGATGGCATCGTAGTGGCCGGGCCGGTACTCCTCCGGCAGATTCTGCGACGCCGGGATCGGCGCACGATCTGCCCCGCTGTCGCGGATCATGCTCGCCATCGCCGACAGGAACGCGCCCGGCCCCACCTCGGCGTCGCCCAGCGCGATGCGCGCGGGCACGCGGGCGTGGTCGCGGATGAAGAACTCCACCTCGCGGCAGGCGTCCATCATCGCCTCAGACGACGCGCTCCCGGCGGTGTTCTCGGCGGGCTCGTCGGTGGGGCCCAGGATGTGCCGCAGCGGGTGCACCCCATCGGCCCTGTCATGCCACTCGCCTTCGTGGGCGCCCAGGGCGTGCGCGAAGAGGCCGAAAAGCTCCGCCGGTGAGAAGGTCTCGTTCGCGTACTTCACCATCGCCGGCCTCTCTCCGACGCGCTTCGCCAGCCCGCGCAGCTCCTCGTCGGTCACCCAGACGCGCGTCTGGCGGTACTCCTCGGCGAACTCGCGGAAGGTGAGCGGCACGATCTCCTCGTGCTGTGCCACGAAACCCACCACGCCGTCGGCGATGGTCAGCAGCTCCTCAATCGTCTCCTCGTCGAAGCGCTGGGGGATGCGCCACTGCGCGCGCGGCGGGTCGTCGCAGTGTCCCCACCAGTTGGGCTCCTCCCACCAGGTGTCGGCGATGAAGCGCGTCGGGTGCGTCACCCAGCCCAGCCGCGGCGTGCCCTGCTCCAGGTGCGTGCGGATGTCCGCGATGTGGCGCTCGAGCTTCTCCTGCGCGGTGAGCGTGAAGTCGTGCAGGTAGTCCTCGTACATCTGCCGCGGGTTCGCGATGTGAAGCTGGTTGCAGTACCAGACAGGCTCGGGGTCGGTGTTGTGAAAGATCGGGCCGTAGGCGTGGACCGCGACGCCCAGGCGCGCGTGCGCCGCCATGACCTGCGGCGCCCAGTCGCCGTAGTTGCGCAGTTGCGTCACCGGCCGGACGCCGAAGATGTCGGCGATGTCCGCCAGGCCCCGCGACTCCTCGGCCACCAGCCGATCCACGGCTTCATCCCAGGGCATTTCGGCCACCCAGGCGGGCAGGTGCCGTGGCTCGTAGCGTGGGTTGGGCAGGATGAAGTGGTGGTCGGAATGGTAGGCAATCTCATGATCCTGCAGCGCCTCCACCACGTCATCGCGGCCACAGAAGTGGATGAAGCGCGCCTTTTCGCCCACCAGGCCGAATACGCCGGGGACGCCGTGCTTCGTGTGGATCTGCGCCAGTCCCAGCAGCGCGTCGTTGGAGATGGGGTCGATGTAGTCCTCGGTGTCGAAGCTGAAGATGATCTCCATGGCTGCCTCCGAATGCTGCTCCGCCTCTCGCGGGCGGCGGGCAGATTCGACGTACGGGGACGTGTGGCCTTCTGCAGGCGACTCGGCACCGGCCGTGCGGCCTCGGCCCCCGTCGCGCGCGGTGCGCGCGCCACCCCGTCTCCTGGCGGGCTGTGCGCCATGCGCGTCTCGCTCTCGGTCGGATCTGCGAACGGGCGGCGGACGCAGGCGCCGTGGGCCGTACGCAGGCGTCAGGTTCCATGCAGAAGCCCCGGGCTTCTCTTGGGAGTTCGCTGCGCGAACTCCATCCCCACCCGCCGTTGGGTCATGTACGCCGAACGGGAGGGCGAGCCCGCAGCCACGGGGAACCGGCGCGCGTCGAGCACGAGCCGCAGGAGGTCCGCCGATGTATCCGCTCAGCCCGCCCGCAGTCTACGCCCACACCAGCGTCGTCGAAGAGCCGCGGTACAAGCAGCGGCTCGACCGCGTAGTCGCGGCCCTCGAGACATCGGTCGAGCCCATCGTCTATCGCGACGAGGACATTCCGCGCATGGTGCTCGAGGACGGCATTCTCGCCGGCCGCGTGTCGATGGGCACTCTCGAGGTCGTACCCGACCCGATCCTGCTGCTCAACACCTTCCGCTTCGATGGCCGGCGGCGCGAGCGCTTCGACTGGCTACACGAGCAGGGCATCCCCGGCGAGGGGCACATCGAGGCGGCACTGCTGGGCTATGAGCCGTGGCGCTGGGCCTGCTACAACCTGCCCGATGACCCGCACCGCGGGGACAAGGTCTGCCGGCCCTGCTGGCGGTTGCACTTCCAGCACGGCTGCGTGCACAAGTGCAAGTACTGCGGCTGCGGCGGCATCCTCGCGACCATGGTCAACGTCGAGGACTGGATTAGCCACCTCGACCGGCTGATCGCCGCGCACCCCTGGCAGCAGACCTACCTGCTCGAGGATGACGCCGACATCCCCTGCCTCGAGCCCGAGCTGGGCTGCCTCGGGCCCATCATCGAGTACTTCGGCACGCTCGAAGACCGCTACGTGGTCATCCACACCAAGAGCTGGAACGTTGACTGGATGCTCGACCTGCCGCACAACGGGAACACGATCATCGTGTGGAGCCTGTCGGCGGACACCCAGAGCCGCGAGATCGAGCCGGTCTGCGGCACTACCGAGGAGCGCATTGAGGCGGCGCGCAAGGCCCAGGAGGCGGGTTACCAGATCCGCTACAAGCTCAAGCCGATCGTCCCGGTGTGCGGCTGGCGCGAGGAGGCCCGCGCGATGATCGACCTGATCTTCGAGCGCACGCAGCCGGACCTGATCAGCCTGTGCGTCTTCATGTGGCACGCGGTCGATGACATGAAGCGCAAGCTGCCGGTCGAGCTGCTCGACCCCAAGATACTGCGCGCGGCCGAGGAGGCGCGCATCCCCCCGTCGGAGACCATGACTGCGCCCTATCCCGACGATGTGCGCGCGGAGATCTACGAGTACCACTTCCGCGAGATCCGCCGCCATGACCCGGACATCCCGGTCTCGCTCTCGACCGAGAACTGGCGCATGTGGCGGCGCCTCGGGCCGATGCTGGGCTTCACCGCGACCGACTACGTGTGCGGCTGCGGCCCGAACTCCACACCTGGGCTGCGCCGCCTGCAGGTGCATCCGTTCGACGCCGCTCGCGGCGGGCCGCAGGCTGACTTCAACGAGATGTGACTGCGCGAGCGCTGCCGCGCCCCCCGCGCCCGAGTGCTGGCCTCCATGATGCGGCCTCTGCGAAGCCGGAGGGCGCGGCTCTTCTCAGCCCGCCGCCGGCCCTCGCGTTTGCCCGCGCGTGCCGTCAGACCTCCAGCTCGGAGAGTCTCACGGGCCGCCCTTCGGCCAGCGCCTTTTCGATGGCGAACATGACCCGATGCGTCTTGAACGCCTCCGCGAAGTTGATCTTCGAGTCGCGTCCGCTGGCGATGCAGTCCATGAAGTCATCGATCTGCGGCGGGTAGGGGTGGTCGAGCACGTCGCCGGACTCCGCCTGCGCGGTCGGGGTCTTCACCCACTCGTCCGGGCGCAGCCCGTCGATCTGCGTGCTCCACATCTCGTCATTCCACAGCGTGCCCTCACTGCCCACCAGGTGGACGTTGAACACGTAGGGCTGGCGGCAGTCGATGCTCGAGGTGATCTTCCCCACCGCGCCATCCACGAACTTGAGGATGGCCACCGACGTGGTGTCGTACTCGTAGGGCTGGGCCCACTCCGCCGAGGACTTCACCGAGTAGGCCGAGACTTCCTCGACCTCACGGTTGGCGAAGGCCATGATGGCGTCGAGCGCGTGCACGCCCGCGGTGATCAGCGAGCTGCCGCCCATTTCTTTCTTGACGTTCCACTCGAACTGCCCGTACCACGGACCGATGCCGTGGTAGTAGTCGATCTCGAAGAAGTGCACGTCCCCGAGCAGGCCCATCGCCATGACCGACTCGATGAGCTGGAAGTGCGGGATGAAGCGCAGCTCGAAGTAGACGGTGCTGAGCACGCCCGCGGCCTCGATGGCCTGCTTCATCGCCAGCAGGTCCTCCCAGGTCACCGCGAGCGGCTTCTCGATCATCAGGTGCTTGCCCGCCTGCGCGGCCTTGATGGCCTGCGGCGCATGGATCGGGTGCGGGCTGCAGATGTCCACGACATCGAGCCCGGGATGCTGCAGGAACTCGTCGTAATCATGGTAGAGCGTGGCCTCGTGCCCGCCGGTCATCGCGCAGATCTCCGCCGCGGACAGGTCCTTGCTCGAGCACAGCGCGTCCACGACGCAGTTGGGGTTCGCAGCGAAGGCTGGCAGATGCCCGCTGGCGGCCCAACCCAGTCCGACGACTCCGACCTTGATCTCGCCCATCCTGGTCACCTCCGGTGGTATTCGCCCCCGATGCCCGCGCGGGCCCGGGATCCCATTCCGCTGGTCACGCGCGCGGCCTATTCGACGCCGGCGCGCGCGACGCCTTCTCCGTTCAGATCAGCGCCGTCGAGAAGTAGCGCTCGGCGCGGTCGGGCAGCACGGTCGCGATGATGCTGCCCGGATCGAGCTTCTTCGCGAGCGTGCGCGCCGCCCAGACGTTCGCGCCCGAGGAGGTGCCGACCAGCAGACCTTCTTCGCGCGCGAGCCGTCGCGTGGTGGCGATGGCGTCATCGTCCTCGACGGTGATGACCTCACTGATGATCGAGGTGTCCAGCACCGGCGGGATGAAGCCATCGCCGATGCCCGGGATGCAGTGCAGCCCCGGCTCGTGGCCGAGGAGAGCCGCCGCGTTGGCGGGCTCGACCGCCGCCAGGTAGACGTCCGGATTGTGCTCGCGCAGGAACCTGCCCACGCCTGCAAAGGTGCCGCCCGAGCCGATGCCGGCCACGAAGGCGTCTACGTGCGAGTTCAGGTCCAGCCAGATCTCCGGCCCGGTCTGATCGTAGTGGACCGCGGGGTTGTCGGGGTTCTCGAACTGCTGGAGCATCACCGCGCCGTCGATCTCCTCGACCAGCTCGCGCGCGCGGTCGCAGGCGCCCTCGATGTTGGCCTCCTTCGGCGTCAGTTCCAGCTCGCCGCCGAAGGCCGAGATGATCTTCTTGCGCTCCTCGCTCATGTCCTCGGGCATGACGATGATGACGCGATAGCCCTTCTGCACGCCCACCAGCGTCATGGCGATGCCGGTGTTGCCCGAAGAGGGCTCGACCAGCGTCGCGCCGGGGCGCAGGTCGCCGCGCTCCTCGGCCGCCTCGATCATGCGCTGGGCGACGCGGTCCTTGATCGAGCCGCCCGGGTTGAGGTACTCGGCCTTGGCCCAGATCTCACACGGCGCGTCGCAGCC
>JALGVA010000175.1 GCA_029820295.1 Candidatus Zipacnadia bacterium | reverse complement strand
CTGCGCTGCACGCCGGTCATGGACGTCGTGGCCGAGCAGGTCGCGTCGGGCGCGCTGGGCGAAGGAGTCATGGCGAAGGTGCGGTTGTGGTGCGGTTGGGGCTACGGCGGCGGCGAGTGGCAGGCCGAGGCCGAGGACCAGGGCTTCTTCCTGTGGCTGGGCTGCTGGTATCTGGATGTGCTCGACAGGGTGTTCGGGGCACTGCCGCTGCGCGTCTCGGTCATGGGCGGGCGCGCAATGAACGGCGACCTGACCGACCACGGCTGGGCGCTGTTGGAGTACCCCGGCGGCCTCGGTCAGCTCGAGTTCTCCCTGGTGGTGCCTGAGGAGCAGCGGCTCACGCTCGGTGTCGCCGGCACCGAGGGCGAGATTGAGGCCGATCTGTGGAGTGGCGACTGTCGCCGGCGCGGGCGCGGGGAGGACTGGCAGGAGCGCAGCGTGCCGCCCTCGCAGCCGGTCCACGGCTTCGCGGGCATGCGCGAGTCGATCAGCGACTTCCTCGAGTGCGTGCGCTCAGGCGGCAAAGACGCCTCGAACCTGGCGGCCAGCCGGCGCGTGCACGCCGCCGCGCTCGCCTGCATGCGCTCGGCCGAGACCGGCGAGACCGTGACGGTGGCGGAGTTGTGATGATGCCCGACGAGGACGACCAGCTCAGGCTGCCCATGGACCTGCCCGAGCGCGTGCCCGCGCGCCGGAGACGCGGGCGCCGCGATCGCGGCTTCCCACGCAGGCCGGCCAAGCCGCGCGCGCTCATGCAGCCGCCGGTCGTGCAGCGCTGCGGGATGTGCGGCCGACGGCAAACCGTGCTCGGTGACGCGGTCGTCTGCCGGCACTGCGGCAGTCTGATCTTCCGTGACGATGAGGATCTGCAGTGATCGTCCGACGCTCTGGCCGGAGGTGCATTGCCATGCCTGTGCTCGTGCTGCTGACGCTTTCTGCCATCACCACAGCGGCCGGCGCCCAGCCGGCGGGCCCGCCCTACTACACGGGCGAGATCATGCCCAGGCCCAAGCGCGCGACCTATGAGGGCCGCTTCATCCCGGTCTATGACATCGCCCGGCAGCAGCCGCTGGTGACCATCATCGCCGGCGCGGAGAGCGCCGAGCAGTTGGCGGCGGAGGACCTGATCGCCCGCATCTGCTCGCTCGCCGGCCTCGAGGCGCCCGGCTTTCGGGCGCGCGCGCATGACGCGCCCATACCCGGCGGGAGCATCATCTGCATCGGCTCACCGGAGACCAACGCGGCCCTCGCGGAGCTGGCCTCGCGACCGGGCATGGCGCTGATCCCGGGGCCGCGCGGCGAGCAGGGCTACGTGATCCGCTGCGGCGAGGAGAGCGGCCGGCAGGTCTGCCTCGCGGCCGGCGGCGGGCCGATGGGAAGCTACTTCGCGGCGATGTCCCTGCTGCAGCTCCTGACGGTCGAGGACGGCCGCGTGCTGCTGCAGCGCGCTCAGGTGCACGACTGGCCGACCTTCGAGATGCGCGGCATCTGCTGCTACACGCCCGAGGCGGCCGCCTGGCTCGCCAGGTGCAAGTTCTCGACGATGGACATGAACTACGGCTCGGTGGGACGGGACGCCTGGCGCGACCCGGATGGCATGGTCTACCCGGAGGGCTGGGGCGTCTACTCTGGCGCCGGACACATCACGGTCCGCACCAGCCCGGAGAGCCCCCACTCCGGCGACCGCTGCGTGCGCGCCGAGATCTCCTCCTGGTACGAGCAGTTCGAGGACCGCCCGCACTACATCTCCGCCGCCCTCATGGTCGGGCGCACCCGCGGCTACGATGGGCCCGATGCGCTGGAGGCGCAGCCGGGCAGCTATCGCATGGAGCTGTGGCTGCGCGGTGAGGTGCCTCAGATCGAGGTGGGCGTGGTCATCTGGACCGCGGAGGCGGCCACCAGGGACGACCGCGACTTCGTGGCCACGCACCCGCAGGCGCTGCCGGTCACCGGGGAGTGGACCCGGCACGAGGTGACCTTCACGCTGCCGAAGGAGGCCGTGCGCTTCGCGCCGCGCTTGTCGATCGTGGGCCAGAAGAGCGACGGCCTGGAGATTGGCCAGGGCTTCTGTGTCGATGACCTGGTGCTCACGCGCGAGGGCGAGGATGAGAACCTGGTCGAGAACGCGGACCTGGAAGCCACGGGCACGCCTTACACCGACAGGATCGCGGCCATGTGGGGCTGGGCGGCGCCCCGGGGGCTGTGGCCGATCCAGTTCGTCAACCCCCTGCACGTCAGCAACTGGGAGTACGACGGCAAGCACAAGATTCAGGTCTCCGACCCCGAGCAGATCGACGACCTGGCGGACACCTTCCGCATCAGCCTGGACCGCGGCGGGAAGTGGATCATGCTGGCGCTGGATGACTTCGCCTCCAGGCTCGGCGGACCCGCCCCGCACTACATCATCACCAACGAGGCCGACCGGCAGGCCTTCGAGTCCCTCGGCGAGTGCCACGGCACGCTCGTGCAGGAGCTGTATCGGCGGCTGAAGTCCACGCACCCGGACTGCCGCATGCTGGTCTGTCCCGCCTACTACTGGATCCCCGGCGGCGCATACCAGGAGGAGGGTGAGCGGTACCTCCGCACGCTGGGCGAGATGGCGCCGGAGGATGTGCTGATCGTCTGGACCGGCCCGCGCGTGCGCTCGCGGACGATCACCACGGAGCAGGTGCAGCACTACACCTCGCTGATCGGCCGCGAGCCCTACTTGTGGGACAACACCATCTACGCCCGCCACGCGAACCCGACCTACGTGCTCGACCCCTTCGACTCCGACTACCCCGACCGCTTCTGGCAGATGACCGCCGGCGGCCTGCACAGCAACGGCGGCGCGACGGGCCTTTACCTCGTGGGCTCGATGATCTACGCCGACTATGCCTGGAACCCGGAGGCGTACGAGCCACAGGACGCGCTCGACCGCGCCATCCGGACCGTTCTGGGCGAAGGCTGCGTGCAACCGGCGCGGCAGTTCCACGAGCACTACTTCGCCGTGCGCGACCCCTACTACGAACTCACGCGCGACATCAGCGGCATGACCGCCGAGCAGATCGCCGAGACGGTCGGGCCGCTGACCGCCGAACAGGTGGCAGAGATCGTGGCTCATGTGGAGGCCATGGCCGCGGCACTGGCGGAGCTGAAACAGCACTCGCACACGACGGAGGTGCTGGAGGCGCTGGAGGGCCTGGCGCAGCCGCTGCAGAGGTCGGCCGAGCGGCTCGGGGAGCTGGGGGAGATCGCGGCGGCGGTGGAGCCAATGGACGGGGGCGTGCGCATCCCCGAGTCGGCCTTCGTGGGCGGCACCGGGCACCGGGTCTACGGCAACTCCTGCGAGCCGCGCCGGGCCACGTGGGCCTACGGCCGGGGCACCGCGGTGCACACCCTGACGACGACCTTCGAGCTGCATGACCCTCCGGCTGAGGCCGCCCTGATCCTGGTGGGGCAGGACCACGACAAGGAGGGCGTGACCGACGTCGAGGTCACGCTCAACGGCCAGGTCCTGCACAGCGGCCCCAATGAGTTCGGCAAGCGCGGCTGGTATGAGTGGAAGATTCCGCTGCCATCAGGTATACTCAGGGACGGAGCCAACACCCTGACCATCCGCAACGTGGAGGACTCGGAGGCCACCGACGCCAACTGGATGATGCTCGCGGAGGCCAGATTGGTGTTCGAGTGACGAGGCCGTCGCCATCGCAGTCATCAGGAAGCACACATCGCAGCAAGGGGTGCCACCAGTGGACAATGGAGCCAGGCTCAGACTCCTGGGCGAGGGGGCGCGCTTCGATGTGAGCGTCCCGTCCACCCTCGCCGCCCAAACCGCGCTCGCCGACCGGCCCGGCAGCATCTACGAGGCGCTCTCCCCCGACGGCCGCCGCGTGCGGCTGCTCAAGGTCCTGCTCTCCAACGCCTGCCGCTACGACTGCGCCTACTGTGCCACGCGCTGCAGCCGCGATATCCCGCGCGCGAGCTTCCGCCCCGAGGAGCTGGCGCGGCTCACCGATGAGCTGACGCGCGCGGGCCTGATCAGCGGCCTCTTCCTGTCGTCGGGCATCGTGGGCGACGCCGACAACCAGATGGCGCGCATGATCGAGACCGTCGAGCTGCTGCGCCATAAGCATCGGTACCGCAACTACATCCACCTCAAGCTGCTGCCCGGCGTCTCCGAGGCGGCCGTCACCACCGCCCTGGGCCTCGCCGACCGCCTGTCGCTCAACCTCGAGGCCCCCGGCCCCGAACGCCTCTCGGCCATCTGCCCCGGCAAGAGCTTCGAGCGCGACCTCGTCCGGCCGCTGCGCTGGGCCCGTCGGCTCGCCGCGCCCGGGCAGCTCCGCTCGGGGCTGACCACGCAGTTCGTCGTGGGCGCCGCGGGAGAGAGCGATCGCGAGCTGATCGCCACCACCTGGCGGCTGAGCGCCGAGATCGGCCTGGCGCGCGCCTACTTCAGTGGCTTCCAGCCCGTGCCCGACACCCCGCTCGAAAACGCCGAGCCCATCCCCGCCGGCCGCGAGCATCGCCTCTACCAGGCCGAGTTCCTCACCCGCGCCTACGGCTTCGCGCTGGACGATCTCGTCTTCGACGAGCAGGGCATGCTGCCGATCGACCTCGACCCGAAGATGGCGGCGGCGCTGGCCCACGAGGAGGACTTCCCCATCGAGGTCAACACCGCCGACCGCTCGCAGCTTCTGCGCGTGCCCGGCATCGGGCCCACCTCGGCCGAGCGCATCCTGCAGGTGCGCGGCAAGCACAAGCTCACGGCGCTGCGCCATCTGCAGATCCTGGGCGCCCGCACCGATCGCGCGCGCAACTTCATCACCCTCGGGGGCCGCTACTACCCGCGCGAGGAGCCGGCCCTGCAGCTCTCCATGGGCCTGTGAGGGGCGTTAGTCGAGGGGAAGCGTCTCCGGTCGGGGGGTGATCGGTGGGCGGGCGGCCTGGTCCTCGAGCCAGCAGCCGGGCTCGATGGCGGCGAGGCGCTCGCGGGCGATGGCCACGTAACCTTCTTCCAGCTCGATGCCCACGCAGCGTCGCCCAAGCTTCTTGCACACCGCGGCGGTCGTGCCCACCCCTACGAACGGATCGAGCACCAGGTCGCCGGGGTTGGTCGAGGCCTCGACGACCATGCGCAGCAGCGCCTCGGGCTTCTGCGTGGAGTGGGCCTTCTGGCCGTTCTCGTCGCGGATGCGTTCCTCGCCCGCACACACCGGCTCGCGGATGTACCAGTCCGAGCGCATCTGCTTGCCGTCGTTGTAGCGCTTCATGTCCTCGTAGTTGAAGGTGTAGTCCTTGCGCTCGCGGTCGCGCACCGCCCAGATCAGCGTCTCGGTGGCGTTGGTGAAGCGCACCCCGCGGAAGTTGGGCATGGGGTTGGACTTCACCCAGACCACGTCGTTGAGTATCCAGAACCCCACGTCCATGAGCACGCGGCCCACACGGTAGATGTTGTGGTAGCTGCCGATCACCCACAGCGTGCCCTCGGGCTTGAGGACGCGCCGCACCGCCCCCATCCACGCCTCGGTGAAGCGGTCGTAGGCCTCCATCGACTCGAACTGGTCCCAGTGCTCATCGACCGCGTCCACCTTGGTGCGGTCGGGGCGGTAGAGGTCGTTCTCGAGCTGGAGGTTGTACGGGGGGTCGGCGAAGCACATGTCGAAGCTCTCGGGTGGACAGTCCGACAGCACCTCGACACAGTCGCCGTGGATGATCTGCTGCTCGGGCCCGTCAGTCACCGCCGGGGCCCTCCCAGCCGAAGTACTCGCGCGCGTTCGCGGCCGTCGTCGCCATCAGCTCAGACGCGTTTTCGGCGGCGTTGACCTCGTACATCAGCGGCCCGGCGTAGCCGATCTCGTCGAGCAGCGCCGCGAACTCGGCCCAGTCGATGACGCCGTTACCGGGCATCTCATGGCGCTCCTGCTCGCCATCGTTGTCCGAGATGTGCAGCGTCTCGATACGCGGGCCCAGCGTGCGCACCGCCTGCGCCAGCGGCTCGCCCAGGTTGGCGTGGTTGGTGTCCAGGCAGATCCCCGGATCCCCGTCGCACACGCTCAGGAACTCCAGGATACGCGCGCTGTCGTTGCACAGGCGTGGCTTGTTGGCGGGCAGGTACTCGATCGTCACCCGCACCCCGAGCTGCGCGCAGCGCTTGATCAGCGAGTTGATGCTGCGCAGGCTCTCACGCCAGCGCAGTTGCCGCTCGTCGCCATCCTCGGCGGACAGCCCGGCATGGACCACGATCAGGCGCGCCCCCAGCGCTCGCGCCACGGCGGCCGCGCGCGCCGCCGCGTCCACCGAGGCGCGCCGCTGGAACTCGTCCAGCGAGCTGAGGTCCACCTCGCCCCCGAAGGGCGCGTGCACCGACCACACCCCCAGCCCCATCTCCCGTGTCATCTCGCCCAGGCACTCGACCGCCGTGTCCTGCTCGGACAACTCGCTGCCGGCCGGCACGTAGATCTCCAGCACCTCGATGCCCGCGGCGGCGGCCGCCGCCAGGTTCTCGCGCGTCAGTTGCTGTCCGAGCATCGCGCTGCTGATGCCGAGCTGCCTGTGCATTGCCGTGCGCCCCTGAAGGTGTAGTCCGCGACCACGGTGCGGTCGTCGCCACCGATTGTTAAAGTCAGTGTACACGCGGGAGGTCATTTGCTCAAGCACCGCGAATTCTCCTTCATCGAACGTTCTTGTCAGCCCTCCGTCAGCACGGCACCCACCGGTGCGAGCGGAGGGATTCTGCATTGCACGCGGCCGGTGACGGTCGTCGTCGCACCGACTCCGCCCGGCCCGACCGGAAGCAGGTGAGGGATGGCATCGCGTGAGATCGCACGCTCCATGGTCGCGCTGCTGCTGGTCACGCTCACCGCACTGGGCGCCCCCGGCGTGCGCGCCCAGACCGCCGACGAGCAGCGGGCCCTGGCGGCGGCCGATCAGCTCAGCCTGGCCTTCAGTGCCGCCGCCCGCACCGTCATCCCGGCGGTGGTCAACATCAGTACCACCACCGTCATCCCCGGACGAGCCAGCCCGCTGCTGCGCGAGTTCTTCGGCCGCGAGTTCGAGGGACTGCTGGGCGGGCCACGCGAGGTACACAGCCTCGGCTCGGGCAGCCTCATCTCCGCCGAGGGCCACATCATCACCAACAACCACGTTGTGGCCGGCGCCACCGAGATCACCGTTCGGCTGGCCGATGACCGCGAGCTGAGTGGCGCCGTCATCGGCGCCGATCCGGCGACCGACCTGGCCATCGTCAAGATCGAGGGCGAGGGCCTGCCCTGGCTCACCTGGGGAGACTCGACCGCGCTGCGCATCGGCGAGTGGGTGCTGGCCATCGGCTCGCCCTTCGGCCTCAGCCACACCGTCACCGCTGGCATCGTCTCGGCCACCGGACGCAGCGAGACCGGCATCATCGGCTACGAGGACCTCATTCAGACCGACGCGGCCATCAACCCCGGCAACTCGGGCGGGCCGCTGGTGAACCTGCGCGGCGAGCTGGTGGGCATCAACACCGCCATCGCCAGCCAGAGCGGCGGCTCGGTGGGCGTGGGCTTCGCGGTGCCCAGCGCGCTGGCGCGGGGCGTGGCCCGACAGCTCATCGAGAGCGGGCGCGTTCAGCGCGGGTGGATCGGGGTCATCCCCCGCGACATCACTCCCGAGCTGGCCGCCCGCTACAGTCTGGGCGACGCAAGCGGTGTCTTCATCGAGGCCGTCTATCGCGGGCATCCGGCGATGGTCGCCGGCCTGGCGCCGGGCGACGTCATCACCGGGTGGGGCGACCAGGAAATCGCCTCCGTCAACCAGCTCGCGCGCCTCGTCGCCGGCTGCGCGGCGGAGGAGCAGGTGGCCGTGAGCTACATGCGCGCAGGGCAGCCATGCCAGACGATAGTGACCGTGGCACAGCAGCCCATCACCCGCGACGGGAGGCCGATCAAAGGAATATGAGCGAGCACAAGCACGGATGCTACCTGAGCGAGCGCGAGACGAACCGGGCGCAGGCGGCCGAGGAAGCCCTGCGACTGGCCCACGAAAAGAACGTCAGGTTCATCCGCCTGTGGTTCACCGACGTGCTCGGGTTCCTCAAGAGCTTCGCCATCACGGTCGAGAACCTCGAGGATGCCATCCAGAACGGGCGTGGCTTCGACGGCTCGTCCATCCAGGGCTTCGCGCGCATCGACGAGAGCGACATGATCGCGCTGCCCGATCCCAGCACCTTCGCGCTGCTGCCGTGGCGCGGCGACGAGACGCCGGTCGCGCGCATGATCTGCGACGTCCAGTATCCCGACGGCACGCCCTATGAGTTCGACCCGCGCTTCATACTCAAGAAGAACCTGCGCCGCGCCGAGGAGCAGGGGCTGATCTTCTACGTCGGCCCCGAGCTGGAGTACTTCTACTTCCGCCGCCCCGCAGCGCCGCTGGAGACGCTCGACGATGGCGGCTACTTCGACCTAACGCCCCTTGACGTCGCCTCCGACCTGCGCCGTGACACCGTGTTGGTGCTGCAGGAGATGGGCATCAAGGTCGATTACTCGCACCACGAGGTGGCGCCTTCCCAGCACGAGATCGACCTCGACTACACCGACGCCCTGACCATGGCGGACCAGGCCATGACCTACCGCCTGGTGGTCAAGGAGGTCGCGCTGCGCTACGACGTCTACGCCACCTTTATGCCCAAGCCCCTGATGGGCGAGAATGGCTCGGGCATGCACACCCACCAGTCGCTGTTCCGCGGCGATCGCAACATCTTCTTCGACGGGGACGACCCGCACGGGCTGTCCATCGAGTGCAAGCGCTACATCGCCGGGCTGCTCGAGCACGGGCGCGAGATCACCATGGTCACCAATCAGTGGGTCAACTCCTACAAGCGCCTGGTGCCCGGCTACGAGGCGCCGGTCTACCTGTCCTGGGCCCTGCGCAACCGCTCTGACCTGATCCGCGTGCCCGGCTACAACCCCGGCAGCGAGAAGGCTACCCGCGTCGAGTACCGCGCCCCCGACCCGGCCTGCAACCCCTATCTGGCCTTCGCAGTCATGCTCGCCGCCGGGCTCGAAGGTATCGAGCACGAGTATGAGCCGCGCGCGCCGGTGGAGGAGAACTGCTACGCCATGCGCCCCGAGGAGCGCGAGGCCAAGGGCATCGGCTCACTGCCCGGCAGCCTGGGTGAGGCCATCGCCGCCGCCGAGGAGAGCGCGGTGCTGCGCGAGGCGCTCGGCCCGGAGCTGCACGAGAAGCTGCTCGAGAACAAGCGCATCGAGGTGGATCGCTACCGCCAGCAGGTCACAAGCTGGGAGCTGGACGAGTACCTGGCGGTGTTGTGAGCGGCGGCGAGACGACGGACGAGGCGGAACGCCACTCGAAGGCCCGCGGGAGGGTCTGACTCGATTGTGTAGGTT
>JALGVA010000174.1 GCA_029820295.1 Candidatus Zipacnadia bacterium | reverse complement strand
CCGGACAGGAATACGCGGGCGGGATCCCTGTTCCACGGCCGGTCGATGGTCTGCGGCGGCATGCCCACGCCGACGTCGAGCAGGCCGTAGGCCCAGTCATAGCTCGTGCCCTGGGTCTGCCACATCTGATCCCTGTCGCTGGGGCAGCGGAAGATCTGCTTGTTCCTGGTGTAGGAGTCGAGCACATCGTAGATGGCCGGCGGGCCCTGATGGTAGGCGTCGGCCGGCGGTGGCGAGGCCGGGTATTCGTTGGCCATGGGCAGCAGGTCGTGGTGGTCCTGAGCGTACATGCGCACGGCGATGCCGATCTGTTTGAGGTTGGACATGCACGCCGCCTGGCGAGCCTTCTCGCGCGCCCGCGCGAACACGGGGAACAGGATGGCGGCAAGGATGGCGATGATGGCGATGACCACCAGCAACTCGATGAGCGTGAAGCCTGTTTGCCGGCTCCGCATTCGACCTTCCTCCTGCGAGATTGACCGTCCCCGGACGCGACCGGACGCGAGCGAGGCCGCCCAGGTCTACTGTCCGGCCATCTGGGCCATCGCCTGCAGCAGCGGCTTGAGTTCGAGGCGCTGCTCGGGCGTGAGAGTGGACGCGTAGTCGGTCAGGCGCGTCAGCATTCGCGAAGCCCGCCGCTGCGCGCGCTGCATCCGCTCGGGCGGGATGCTCTCGAAGCGAGCGACGATGCGTTCGATGCGCTGCGCACGGTCCTGCGGGCTCATCTGCCAGAACTCGCCCCACATGCGCGCGAACATCTGCTCGCGCCGCTGCGCCCACTCCTGCTGGCGCTGAGCCACCTCGGGTTCGGTCAGTTCACGTGGCTGGCCGAGTACGTAGAACGAACGCCACTGCGCCCCCACCGCCTCGGCGAATGCTGCCACGGCCGTCTCGGGCCTCTCGTCCTCGATGTGCAGCGTCACCGTACCGTTGATGTCCTCATCGACGATCACCAGGAAGCCGCTCTCGGCCGTGAACGCCGCGACCGCGTCGGCGAGCGACACGTCCTGCAGCTCAAGCGAGATGGTGTCGAAGCGCGCGGGCATCAGCAGGCCACGCAGGTCGTCCTCGAAGCGCATGAACGCGCCGCGACCGCCCGGCCCGCCCTCCACGGCGGGATCGGGCGGGCCACCGGGGCCGGCCTGCTCGACGAGCTGGCGCATGTCCGCCACCCCGCCGCCGGGCATCTCCTGGTTGCCGAAGCCGAACATGCCGCCGCGCCCACGCCCGAACTGCGGCTGCTGCGCCGCCTCCTGGTCGGGCGGGGTCAGCCGCTCACGCCACCGTCCATAGAGTGCCTGGCGCTCCTCATCGGTCATGCCCTCCCAGAAGCTCGTGCGCGCCAGGTCGAGTTTCTCCCACAGCTCCTCGGCGGTGTAGGGCAGGTCGGGGGGCGTCATCTCGATGATGTAGGCGCGCAGCCAGGTGGCATTCGCGCCCTGAGCGAGAAGGCGCACCGCCTCCTCCACCGTCCTGTCCTCCAGGCTGCCGTTCACCTCCTTGTTCGTGTTCTCGGTGACGGCCACCTGAATGCCGCTCTGTTCGGTGATCTCGGCGGCGACTTCCTTCACCGGCCGGTTCGCCGCCACCAGATTGATCTTCACTTCCTCCTCCTGCTCCTCGTCCTGAGCAGTAGCCACGGCCCATGTGCCCAGAGCGAGCAGGACGGCCAGCACGACAGTGATCAGCCTGGTCATCGGGTACACCCCCAACAGGATGTGGGTGCGAGGCGCGGCGGTTCTGCCTGTGTTCATTGCGGCACTGTCCTGCGTACAGCAGACTGCCGTGCGGACCGGTTCTTCGATCGCCCCCTACGCGTGCCCGGCCGCTACTGGCCGGCCACCCGGGCCAGGGCCTGCAGGAGCGGCTTGAGTTCCAGGCGCTGCTCGGTCGTGAGCGTGGCCGCGTAGGCCACGAAGAAGGGCAGCGCGCGTGTCACCAGAGGCCGTATGCGCTCTCGCCGATCGGGCGGCAGTTCGTCCAGGTAGCGGGTGGCGGTCTGTACGTGCTCGGCGCGCTCCTCCGCGGGCAACTGCCAGAACTCGGCCGCCGCGCGCGTGATCATCTCGCGCCGACGCTGCTGGAACTGCTGCTGCCGCCCCGCGACCTCTTCTGCACTGAGTTCGCGCGGCCGGCTCAGCACGTAGAAGGGCCGCCACTGCGCACCGGCGGCATCCGCGAAGGCATCGAGCGCCCGGCCGGGCTCGCCGCCGTCAAGCCGAAGCGTCACCACACCGTCGAGCGCCTCGTCCACGACCACCAGGAAGCCGCTCTGAAGAGTGAACTCCCTGACGGCCTGCGCCAGCGGCACCCCACTCAGATTGAGGGAGATCGCATCCGAACGCGCGGGCATCAGCAGATCGCGCACCGGGTCATCGTAGCGCATGGCGTCGCCGGGCTCGGCGTCGTCGTCCATCTGCGCCACCGCACCGCCGGGCATTCCCCGCCTGACATCGCCGTCCTGCGCCCGGGCGGGTGCGTCCCCCGCGGCCGGGCCTGCGGGCGTCGGCTCGGCCGCCGAGCCGGCACGCGCGCGCCATTCCACCAACAGCGCGTGGCGTTCTTCCTCAGTGAGATTCTGCCAGAACGCGCCACGTCCCAGGCTCTCCCAGAGAGCGCGCCGCGCGCCGTCGAGCTTGTCGAGCAACTCCTCGGCGGTGTACGGCGTGTCAGGCGGCCGGCGCTCGATGATGTAGGCGCGCAGCCAGCTCGCGTGTGTGCCCGCCGCGAGCAGAGCCACGGAGTCCTCAACTCCGGCGCCGGCGAGTTTGCCGGTCACGGACCCACTTGTGGTGTCGGTGACCGCAACCTGGACACCGGTCTGCTCGGTGATGATGGCGGCGACGTCCCGCACCGGCTGGTTGTCGGCGACGAGGGTCACACTGGGCCGCTCACCCTGGCCCGCAGCCGCGGACCACATGCAGGCGGTGAGCAGCGCCGTCAGCACGGCCGTCATCAATCTGCGCATCCGCACACCCCGCCACAGGCGATTGTGCACAGCAGCGCCGCCGCTGCGCCCTGAAGGCCCCCCGGGTCACGCCTACTGCCGGTCCGGGCCGCCCCCGTCCTGCGGCCGCTGCCGCCTCTGCGGCCGCGATGCCTCGAACTCCTCACGGGTGATCTTGCCGTCACCGTTGGTGTCGATCTGCGCAAGCCGCTCACGCATGCGGTCCGATATCTCGCCGCCGCTGAGCACGCCGTCACCGTTCTCGTCCATGCGCTCGAAGAACCGGCCCCGGCGCTGCCCGCCGTCCTGGCCGCCCGCACCGCCTCCGCTCCCTCGGAGCGCCGCCATCGCCTGGTCCATCTCCTGGCGAGTGACCTTGCCGTCGCTGTTGCCGTCGGCCCGCATCACCCGCTCCCGGAACTCCTCGGGAAGCTCACTCGCGACCAGCACACCGTCTCCATTCTCGTCAAAGCGTTCGAAGGGGTCCATGCGCCGCTGGCCGTCGCCGCCCTGTCCACGCCCGCGCTGTCCGGCGCGGGCGCTCGCCCCATCCGCACGCGGCGCCGGCCCGCCCCGGGGGGCGCGTTGCCCGCCGGACGCGGATGGGCCCGAGCCCGTCACTGCGGATCCCTGTCCGGAGCCGGACGGGGCCGCCGAGCCCTGGCCGGACGGCGAAGGCGCGGGCGTTGCGGGCGCCAGCGGCGTGGGGGCCTGCTGGACGCCCCCGGACTGTGGCGCCGGCGATGCAGAACCCGGCGCGGCCGGGCCGGCATCGGCCACCTCGGCCGCGGGTTCTACTGGTTGATCGGGAGCAGCCTGCGCATCGGCCGAGGCCTGCCCCTGAGCCAGCGGCTCCGCGTCCGTGGCCGACGGCTCGATGGCCACGATCTCGTCGGCGGCCATCTCAGTGGACTCCTGGGGACAGCCCGCCAGCATCAGCACGACCACCGGCCCACTGCTCACCAGCGCAGTTGCGTACGCGAGGGCGCGCATGGCCGTCTCCCTTGCTCCCACGTGAGTAGCTCCAGCGCTAGCCGGCCCCGCCACCGTCCTGATCGCCGTCCTGCTGGCCGCCCTGGTTGCCGCCGCGCCTGGGTCCACCGAAACCCATGTTGGCGCTCATCAGCTTGTCAAGCTGGGTCAACTGCTCGTCGGTGAGCACCTCGGACAGCTTCGTGCTCAGCGTCTCCCGGCACTGAGTGATGGCGGACACCATCAACTGCATCCGGGTCTCACGATCCTCGGTTTGTGCCGCCGCATTGAGTGCGTCCGTCCGAGCCTGCAGCGCCTCGGCGAAGGCCGGCTGGAGCAGCGCCATCTGCTCGGGCTCGAGCTGGATCTGGAACGAGATCGCGGTCCACGCGCGTTCGAGGTACCACATGTCGCCCATCATCCCGCGGCCCTGACGCCCCCGGCGGCCCCCGCCCTGAGCGAATACGTCGGTGACGAACGCGGCGCCGAGCCCCACGATCGCCATTGTCACGAGCACTGCGAAGAGCCTGCTGCGCACCGTGCCTCTCTCCTTCGTGCGTGCCGATGTGGTGCGATGCCCGCTCCGGCCCCGTCTCGCGGCCCGATGCCATCGCAGTCCGTTGCACCTGCAACTGCTTAGACATTCGCCATTCGTGACGTGTTCACTTCCCTGCGGATTCCTTGTCCCTGCATGAATACCGCAGAACCCGCGACCGACCCACGGCCGGGCGCGCGGCCGCAGGCATCGCGAGCAGTAGTCACGCACCCGACGAGGGTTCGGCCACACTCACAGAGAAGGAGCCGCCACCCAATGTGAGGTTCGGAGTGGAGTGATGCCCATGTCCCGATGCTACCTCGACGCGCGCACTGCCGCACACCCCTTCGACCTCGACGAGGGCGCGCCGCCCCCGGATACGTTCTACCTCACCGTGGACATGATCCCTCGCGAGGCGTGGGATCCCGAGAGTCCTGTGCGCCGGTGGCTGCACACGCCCAATATCGACCGCCTCGTGGGCGACGGGGTCATGTTCACCCACGCGTGCACGACTTCGCCACTGTGCGGGCCCTCGCGCGCGGCTACGCTCACCGGGCGCTACCCCTACCTGCTGGTGAACGAGGAGCGGGCGCACGACGGCTTCGAGTTCGCGCTGCGCGCCGATGACGCCATCTTCCCGGAGTACCTGCGCGCGGCGGGCTGGCTGACCGCGCACATCGGCAAGTGCCACGTGGGCGCGCACAGGTTCCTCGACGCCTTCGGCGAGAATGCCACGCCTTGGGACCGCTGGGCGCCGCCGATGGCCGATGACCAGGGCTATCTGCGCTACCTGCGCGAGCTGGGCGTCGAGCCGCCGATCTGGCGTGACCCGATCACCGGCGTTTGCGCCGATGGCATGCCGGGCAACAGCTACGGCGGCTGGATCGTTCAGCCCGACGGCGCGAAGTTTCCCGAGGAGGGCACTTACTCCCGGTATCTGTCGTGGCTCGCGAGCGAGACGCTCGAGAGCGTCCTCTACCAGCGCGGCGACTCCGGGGCGCCGATCTACCTGCAGCTCGACTTCTTCGCGCCGCACCAGCCATTCATGGTGCCGACCTGCTACGAGGAGCGCGCACGGGAACTGGCGGCACACATCGAGCTGCCGGCGAGCTACTATCGCGCCATGGCGGGCGAGGACGACGCGCTTCCGCTGGTCTACCGGCGCTACCTGGCCTACTGGGGGCTGACCAATCCGGCGGTCGCCCGGCGGTACATGGTGATGAACTTCCTGCAGATCGAGGCGCTGGACGCCGCGATCGGTCGCCTCCTCGCCGCGCTGGACCGGCGCGGGCTCTACGAGGACGCGCTGGTCATCTTCGCCGGCGACCATGGGGAGATGAACTGCGAGCTGGGCCTGGTGGACAAGGGCGTCTTCGGCCACCCGAAGGTCGCACTGACTCCGCTGGTGATCAAGCTGCCCGGGGGCGAGGCGGCGGGGACGCGCGTCGATGGCCTGGTATCACTGCTCGACATCGCGCCGACGGTGCTGGGGATGGCGGGCATCACTCCCGCCGACCGGCTCGACGGGCTGTCGCTGCTGCCCATGCTCCGTGGAGAGCGGTCCGACCGCGGCAGGCCGTTCATCTTCGAGGCCGGCTGGCATGTCTGCCCCAACCCGGCGGTCGCGCTCTTCGCCGAGATCGACGACCGGCGCCTCATGTACACGTACAACGCGACGTCCGATCTCGACGAGCTGTACGATCTCGACGACCGCAGCTACGGCAACCTCGCACGGGACCAGGCGGCGCAGGAGTTGCGCACCGAGATGATCCGTCGGATGGCCGCGTTCCTGCGGGCCGACCCGCGCTGGAACTGCTGGTGGCACAGCTTCCGCCTCGATCACGCCCGGCATCTCGACCTGGCCGGCGGCGACGCGCAGATGTTCCGACCCGAGCACTGACGCATCCGGGAGGTCCGCGCCATGCATGCGGTATCGCTCGCGCTGACGGTCTCGATGGCCACCTGCGGCTGGGGCGGCGCGCACGGCGTCATGCGCCAGCTCGCACTGCAGTCGTTGCCCGATTGGCAGCAGGAGCTGCTCGGCGAGGCGGGCACCAGGCTGTGCGGCGACTACCTGTCACTGCAGGATCAGCACGCCGGCGGCCAGCGACCGGACCTCGACCCCTACTGCGTGGTGCCCGGCGTGGCGCTATCGCTGCACGACGTGAACCCGGTGCCGGCGACCACCGGGGGCATGCGTTTCTACCTCGGGCACACCCGCGACGCGGTCCAGGAGGGCGAGATGGATGAGGCCGCGCGCTATCTCGGCGTGTTGTGCCACTGGCTCGAGGACCCATCGTCGCCCACCATGCACTGCGTCGAGGGCTTCATTGACGAGGCGCGACTGCGCGAGCTGATTCCGCCGCCCGACGACCTGCGCGGGCGGCACTACCTCTATGGTTACGCCGGGATCGGCGACAACGGCCGCTACGAGATGCCCGCGGAGTTCGCGCACACGCCGGTGCTGCTGGGGCGCACCATCGACGAGGCGGCCTTCCACCTGCAGCGCCGCCAGCGGCTGAACGCGCGCATGGCACGGCAGTCACTCGTGCCGCTGGTGTGGGACGAGATGCACGGCGACGGCGCCGAGGCTGCGCGCATCCGCGGAGAGCTGATGGCCGCGCAGACGCGCACCACCGCCGACGCCATCTTCACCGCGCTGTGCCTCGCGAGCGACCGCGTCGAGGGCGACACCACGCACCTCGATGCGGTGCCGCTCACCGACTTCGTATCCGACTACCACGGCGGCAGTACCACCATGCCCTACCGCTGGGTGCCCTTCCTGATTGACGCCGCCTTCGACCAGCAGCGCAACGTCGTCCCGCTGGAGCTGGCCGGCCCGCACGGCCCGGTGCAGTTCGAGCGCGGCATCGGCATGGGCGTGCCCTTCGGCCTCGACTGGAGCTTCGGCCCCGCGGGGGTGATGTCGCGCCTGAGCGCCACCGTGGGCCTGAGCCCGCACTCGGTCGAGGGCGCGTCGGCGACCTTCGCAGTGCTCGTCAACGGCGAGGAGGCGGTCTGCGTCGGGCCGCTGGCGGCCGGCGAGGCCAGGCAGATCGATGTGCCGCTCCCGACCGATGGCCCGGCGGTCGAGTTGCGGCTCGAGACCCGTGTGGCCCCTGCGGTGCCGGGCGAGGGCTGCCTGGCGGTCTGGGGCGAGCCGACGTTGCATCGATGACCGACGAGGAGAGAGGCCCGATGGGCGGCAGACTACTCCTGCTTGCGTTCCTGGCGGCGTGCGCCTGCTGCGCGTTCGCCGAGCAGATCCCCGGCGGCGGCTTCGAGGGCGGCCCGGATGCGGTGGCAGCGGCGGGCTGGACCCTCGGAGCCGGCGTGACCGTCGAGCAAGGCGAGGCCGCTGAGGGCGCCTGGCTGCTGCGCGCCGGGTGCGTGGAGCCGGCCGCAGGCTCGTGGGCGCTGTCGCGTGCGCTGGCGGTCGAGCCCGACGCGGGCTACGTCGCGCGCTGCCGCGTGCGCGTCGATGGCGCGGCGCATTTCACCTTCGGGGTGATGCGCCCGGGCAACGAGTATCTCGCCTGCATCGACAGCTACGGCTCCGGGCAATCCTGGGACGAGATCGTGCTGCCCTTCTGCACCGAGGCCGACGACCAGGCGCTGTCGGTTATCTGCTCGCGGCGCTACGGCACCGGCGCGATCCTCTTCGATGACGTGCGCCTCGAACGCGATGACACGGTGCGACTCGGCGACATCTCCCCCGCGCCCCACCCGATGCCCGAGCCCACCGCCATCGAGCGCGAGCGCGGCTTCATCGTCTCGCGCCAGCCCTGGCTGCGCCTCGTCTACCCGAGCTACCTGCCCACGCGCGACGAGGTCGTCGACGAGCTGACCGTGCGCCTCGCGCCCGGGGAGTACGAGCCGCTGCCGGTCTCGATCAGCGCGCTGCGGCCGCTGACCGATCTGCGGGCGGAGCTGACCGGCGACCTGCGCGGGCCCGGTGACGCCATCATCCCGGCCGCGAACGTGGACCTCGGGATGGTGCGCGCCATCAAGCGCTGGCTGACTAACTCCGCGCCCCTCCAGCCCGGACAGCGCTTCGAGCGCCGGCCGATGTTCATCTTCCCCGCAGCCCCGACCGACGTGCGCCAGCGGGACACGCTGCGACTGTGGCTGACCGTGCACGCGCCCGACGGTGCCCCGCCGGGGCGTTACACCGGCGCTCTGCACATCACTCACGAGCGCGGTGAGGCAACGCTGCCGCTGCGCGTCGAGGTTCTGCCCATCGAGTTGCCCGAGCCGCGCGCCACGTACGGGATGTACTACCGGCACACGCATCAGTTCGAGGAGCTGCAGACCGACGAGTTCCTGATGCGCACGCTGCGTGACATGCGCGCGCACGGCTGCAACTCGTTCAGCGTCTACGCCGACGTTGAACGAAAGCTCGCCGACGGCTCGTGGGAGATCACGCTCAACCGCGAGGACCGCCGCGTGGGTCTGGAGCGGCAGATGACGCTTCTGGCGGAGGCGGGGCTCGCGCAGCCCGACCACCCCATGCTGCTGCTGGCGACCGGGCAGTCGGACGGGCGCTTCGCCCACGGCGCGGAGCTGGTGCGCACGGTCGAGGCCCGCCGCCGCGAGCTGGGCTGGCCGCAGTTGCTGTGGTATCTGGTCGATGAGCCCGCGCCCGAGCGCGAGTCGCTGGTAGCGGAGCTGTCACAGGTGGTGCATGAGGTTGAGGGCGCACGCACCGTAACCGCCATCGGCGACCCGACGGCGCTGGGCCGCTACTACGACGTCTGGATCGTCAGCGAGTCGGTACGCGACTTCGAGCGCGTGGTCGAGCAGGCGAATGAGCTGGGCGCGCAGGTGTGGACCTACAACTGCCAGTGTGGACCTACAACTGCCAGTGGGGCGGCGCGCAGCCGCGCAACGATCGCTACTTCACCGGCCTGTTCACCTGGGCGCACGGCCTGATGGGCAACTGGCAGTGGTGCTACTGCGAGCAGGGCGGCGGGCGCATTGCCCCTGACGGGCGGATCGAGCCCGGCCTGCCGACCTACGGCAACCCCTTCCCCTACCAATACGTTCTGCCAGGCCCGGCCTTCAGCGCACCGAGCGTGGGCTGGGCTGGGAGGGCCGGCGCGAGGGCATCGACGACTTCCGCTACCTGCAGGCGCTCGAAGAGGCCATCGCCCGCCGCCGCGACGCGGGCGACGATGGCGCGGAGATTGCCGAGGCCGAGGCCTTCCTCGCTGAGGTGCGCGAACTGGGCCGACAGCGCGCGGCCGAGCTGCCCGCGTCGCAGGTCGAGCGCGCGCTCGACTACGTGGTGCATCCGGGCCTCGCGGTGGAGGACTACGACGCCATCCGCGCCCGCGCCGCCGACCTCATCGTGGCGCTGGCGCGCTAGCTCACCGGCTGCCGCAACACCGTCTTCAGCTTCTCCGGCGCGGTCCTGCGCGGGTCGGAGAGGTAGATCTCGTGGTGCCTGCCGCGCGGCGCATGGCCCTGCGCGGGAATGAACTCGTGCAGGCGCGCGATGGTCGGGCCCTCTGCATCGTACGGTCCGATGTGCATCACCTGCGCGCTCAGGCCCTCGTCGAGCGCCTCGAAGCGCATCTCGTCCGCGGCCACCAGGCACTTGCGCTCGCAGGCCGCGCGGTACCCGGCCTGATAGATGGCCTCGTCCACCGGATCGGGCATCATGATCATCAGTGTCCACAGCCAGTTGCTCTTGTCATCGAGGCGAAATGCCGCCATGTCCTCGGCCCACCACAGGCCCTCGAGCGGCGGCACCACGAAGTCGAGATCGGCGTCCTGTGCCTTCACCGCGAACTTGATGCTGTATGCCACGGCGTAGAGCGCCTCCATCGCTGCCTGGAACCACTCGGATGTGTTGGGGTCGCCCTCTCCGTCGATCATCAGGTAATCCAGGGGCGGCACTTCGACCGGCACCGGCTCCTGCGGCGGCCCATAGAGGTGCTTGTGCAGCTTCCTCATGTCACGCGCGGCCATCGGCGCTCGCCCCTCGTCGGCGATCCTTGGTGACACAGTCCGCCCCGGTAGTTCGGCGCGCTGCTGCCCTTTCCTGCCCGGCCACGGGCAGGTGAATCGGCGCGGGGGGGCCAACTATCCGCGGCGTGCCAGACGGGCGGGCCGGGAGGCGAGCGACCGTGAACTTCGTCATCATCGTGATCGACACGCTGCGCTACGACCACATCGGCGCGCACGGGAACGAGTGGATTCAGACGCCCAACCTCGACCGCCTGGTCGGCGAGTCGTGGGACTTCTCGAACTCGTACTGCGCGAGCTTCCCCACCATCCCACACCGCACCGACGCCATGACCGGGCGCTCGGGCAGCCCCATGTTCCCCTGGATACCGCTGCGCTGGGAGCTACCCACGCTACCGTGGACGCTCGCCGAGGCGGGCTATGCCACGCAGCTCATCCACGACACGCCGCATCTGGTCAACGGCGGCCACAACTTCGACTGGCCCTTCCACGCCTGGACCCAGATCCGCGGCGCCGAGGTCGATCGCCCGTGGATCGACACCAAGGACTGGTGGCCCGAGAACTGGGAGCGCGACCCGCTCTTCGACTTCGTCGGGCGCGAGCCCCAGGAGCTGCGCCTCATCCCCACCTACGCCCGCGCCAACCGCTTGCGCTACCGCCACGAGGACTGGAACTGCGCGCGGCTCTTCCAGACCGCCGCGGCCTGGCTGCGCGACAACGCCACGCGCGAGCGCTTCCTGCTGTGGGTCGATTGCTTCGATCCGCACGAGCCCTGGGACGTCCCGCCGGAGTTCGCGACGCTGTACGACCCCGCCGACGACTGGGACGGGCGCATCGACCCGCGCGCCTTCATGGTCAGCGACACCGAGGGCGTGCCGCCCGAGGCGGTGGCGCGCATCGCGGCGCTCTACGCCGGCAAGGTGAGCTGGGTTGATCGCTGGCTGGGCGACCTGATCTGGGCGCTTGAGGACACCGGCCTGGCGGGCAACACCTGTGTGCTGCTCACCGCCGACCACGGGACCTCGCTGGGCGAGCGCGGCTACTTCGGCAAGCGCACGCCGCTGCACGAGCAGGAGGGGCGCACGCCCTTCATCGTGCGCCTGCCCGGCGGCGAGCGGGGGCGCAGCGATGTGATCGTGCAGCCGCAGGACATCTTCACCACCATCGCCAACCTCGCCGGCGTTGACGAGCCCGAGGGCACCGCCGGCTACGACGTGCTCCACCAGGCGCGCACGCAGACCGCTGAGCGCGAGGTCGCGGTGGCCGGGCGTGCCGCCGGCCCGTGGTGGAGCAAGCCCG
>JALGVA010000173.1 GCA_029820295.1 Candidatus Zipacnadia bacterium | reverse complement strand
GTGCTGGGCAAGTTGATGCCCTACGTGTTCATCGCCGGCTTCGACGTGGTGCTCGCCATCGGGATGGGGGCGCTGGTCTTCGGCGTGGCCCCCACCGGCGACCGCGCCGCGCTGGTGGGCGTGTCGGCGGTCTACCTGGTCGCCTCGCTGGCCATCGGCCTGTTGGTCTCGAGCATCGCGCGCACCCATCAGGTCGCGACCATGGTCGCGTTCGTGAGCACGATGCTGCCCACCATGCTGCTCACCGGCTTCGTCTTCCCGGTGCGCTCGATGCCGGTGGCGCTGCAGTGGATTGCGCAGCTCTTCCCGGCCACGCACTTCCTGGTCATTATCCGGGCCATCTACCTCAAAGGCGCGGGGCTGGGGCTTTACGCTGAGCGCGCGCTGGCCCTGGGCCTGATCGCGCTGGTGCTGGTGATCGCGGCGTCGAAGGCCTTCCGCAAGTCGCTTGAGTGAACGGCGGGGAAGGGGCAATGGGCAATCGGCAATGGGGGACGGCAACAGCAACTGCCGTTTGCTCGTTGCCCGTCGCTGGTAGCTGGTAGCTGACCATGCGCGACAGGACGCGGCGACTCAGAGCGATGCTGCGCAAGGAGTTGCGGCAGATGCGCCGCAACCCCGTGCTGATGCGCGTGCTCCTGGCCGCGCCCATCATCCAGCTCATCATGTTCGGCTACGCGGCCACCACGGACGTCCAGCTCATCATGTTCGGCTACGCGGCCACCACGGACGTCAAGAACGTGCCTGTCGTCGTGTGCGATCAGAGCAACAGCCCCGAGGGCCGCGAGATCATCGCCGCCATCGGCGCCAGCTACTACTTCGACCTCATCGGGCACGTGCAGGACCCGCGCGAGATCAAGACCGCTCTCGACGCCGGCATCGCCCAGCTTGCGCTGCACCTGCGCCCGAACTTCGCCCGCGATCTGCGCCGGGGCGACGCCGCGCCCATCGCCCTCTACATCGACGGCTCGGACTCGATCACCGCCAACACCGCCTCGTCCTACATGGTCGGGCTGCTGGAGAACCAGGCGCAGCGCATCCGGGCGGAGCGGCTCAAGCGCACGGGACTGCGCCTGTCGGCGCCGACGGTCGAGATGGTACCGCGGGTGTGGTTCAACCCCGACCTGCGCTCGGCCAACTACATGATCCCGGGCGTCTTCGGCCTGATCATCATGATCATCACCACCGTCTGGACCGCGCAGTCGATCGTGCGCGAGCGCGAGGTGGGCACGCTCGAGCAGCTCCTGGTCACGCCGGTGCGCCCGCTGGAGCTGCTGCTGGGCAAGTCGCTGCCCTACGCCGGCACCGCGCTGGTGGCGGCGACCGAGATCATCCTGCTCGCCCGCTGGTGGTTCGGCGTGCCCATCATGGGCAGCGTACCGCTGCTGTTCGCGCTGGCGCTGGTGTTCATCCTCACCAGCCTGGGCCTCGGGCTGCTGATCTCGACCATCTCTCACACCCAGCAGCAGGCGCTGCTCATCTCGTTCATCATCATGATGCCCGCGGTGCTGCTCTCGGGCTTCATGTTCCCGATCGAGAACATGCCGTGGGTCATCCAGCAGATCGCGTGGCTGATTCCCTACCGCTACTTCCTGGAGATCGTGCGCGGCATCTTCCTGCGGGGGGTGGGGTTGGCGGTCCTGTGGCCGCAGGCGCTGGCGCTGACGGTATTCGGCGTAGTACTGTTCACGGCGGGCGCGGTCGCGTTCCGCAAGCGGCTGTGACGGCCGGCGTGCGGGGTGCCGTTGCCGTTCCGTGGCATCCCGCCCAGGGGCGGGACCCGTGCGCCGTTCGGCTCCCGATGAAGGCAGCGACAGGCGCCGTCCGGGTGCCCCCCGGCGAGGGCGCCGAGGGCACAACGGCAACGGCCCAGGCGCGGCTTCCCCCCTGCAGGTCCCCCCGCTCCCCACAGCGAAGTCCCAGGTATGATGATATCGCGGGGGACGTGGCGGCGCAGGGCAGGGCCCCTTGCGAGGCTGATGGCCTGCAGCGTCGCCGCCAGCACGCTCCTCTGCTGCTCCCCCCGCGCCGATCACCTGCTCGCGCGCTTCGAAGCCGACCCCGTCGCCGCCCAGGCCCTGCTCGACCTCGCCCGAGACGCCTTCGACGCCTGGGTCCTGCACCACGACCGCGTCACGCCACCGGATGACCTGCCCGCACTGCTGGGCGAGCGCAGCGGCGTGTTCGTCAGCGCCATCCTGGGCGACGCGCCGCGCTGCTGCATGGGCAGCGTCTACCCGACGCGCCCCACCATCGCCGCCGAGGTCGCCCACGCCGCGCGCATGGCCGCCGGCATGGACCTGCGCTTTCCGCCCATCACCCCCGCCGAGCTGCCGCGCCTGCGCCTGATCGTCTCCGTGATCGCCCCGCCCGAGCCTATCGCCGGCCCCGCCGGCCTTGACCCGCTGGTCGAGGGCCTGGCGGTACGCAGGCCGCGGCGCTGGGGCGTAGTGCTGCCGGCCGAGACGCCGCGCGCCGAGCTGATGGAGCCATGGGCGCGCATCCGGGCGGCCGTGGGGGAGAGCGATCGCGTTGACTACTACCGGGTGCGGGCCTTCCGCATCCTCGAGCCGCCGAGAGACCCGTAGCGTCGGGGAGGGTCACTGATGACCGCGAAGACGAGAGTGCTGCTGAGCCTGGCCGCCGCGCTGATCCTGCTGGGCGCGCTGCCGCTCATCGCGCTCGCGCAGGACGATGAGCACGCGCCCAACGTGGACGTCGAGGCCTTCATGCGCATCTTCCCGACCACCGAGCCGGTGACGCTGCGCGCGTGGCTGTACAACACCAACAAGGCGGTCTTCCACGCCTACCGGGTCGATCTGAGCGACATTGCCCCGGACGCCTACGCCATCCACGAGACCGACGAGGATGACGAGCGCAGCATCCCCTACCGCCTGAAGCGCATGGACCTGTCGGGGCGCCGGCCGTCGGCGCGCTGGGTGATGACCGTCGAGAAGGTCTACGAGGACTCGTGGATCGACCGCGACATCGAGGCGCCGAAGCTGGCGCCGGGGGTCTACGTCATCTCCATGGTCGGTGGCGGCGTCGAGAAGCGCACCTGGGTGGCGGTCTCGGACCGCGCGCTGGTGAGCAAACGCTCGCCGGACGTGATCTTCGGCTGGCTGGTCAACGCCGGCACCGGCCGTCCCATCGAGGGCTCGTGGGTCCACCTCTTCGACGAGACCGGGCGCGTTGCCGCGAAGCGGACCGAGCGCGACGGCACGGTCAGCTTCCCGGTCGAGGATGTCACCGGCAGATACTGGCTGACCGCGACCGGCGGCGACCCGGCCTTCGTCACACCCTCGGCCCCGGGCCGGGTCCCGCCCTACAAGGCCTACGTCTACACCGACCGGCCGATCTACCGCCCGGGCCATCTCGTGCAGTTCCGCGGCACCGTGCGGCGCGCTGAGCGCGGCGCCTACCGCCTGCCCCACGGCCTCGAGGGCGTCACTGTCGAGGTGCGTTTCGGCGGCGACCCGGTCTACCGTGAGGAGCTGCCGCTGAGCGAGTGGGGCAGCTTCGCAGGCAGCTTCCAGCTCGCCCCCGAGCCGCCGCTGGGCGAGTACGACCTCGTCACCACCGTGGACCGCGGCGAGATGCGCACGGTCTTCTACACCAGCTTCCAGGTCGAGGCCTATCGCAAGCCCGAGTTCGAGCCGATGGTGATCATCCCGCGCGCGTACTACCTGCAGGGCGAGACCATCCCGGTCACCGTCTCGGCCGATTACTTCTTCGGCAGCCCGGTCTCGGGCGGCAGGGTCGAGTACGAGATCCGCTTCTCCGAGTCCGGCGGCGCCGTGCCAGACCGGATACGCGATGCCGCGGGGCTGGGGCTGGCCGACGCCGCCGGCATCGAGGATACCATCACCGGCCAGGGCATCCTCGACGAGGCGGGCAAGCTGGTGGTCGAGGTCCCGACCATCCACACCACGGTCGATCGGCGCATGTACGTCGAGGCCACGGTCAGCGAGCTTGCCTTGCGGCCGCGCACGGCCAGCGCCTCGACGCTGATCACCGCGGCGCAGTTCCGCCTGTCGGTGGATACGACCCAGTACCGCTACATCCTGGGCGAGGAGACGCCGACCATCATCGTGCGCACCGCCGACTACGACGGCAACGGCGTGTCGCGGCGCGTCGAGCTGGCGGTCATCGAGCCCATGAAGGACCGCGAGGGCCGCCGGTACGAGGAGCGCACTGAGTACGACATCGAGACCGACTCCGAGGGACGGGCGACCGTGACCTTCGAGGCCCAACGCCCCAACCGCTATCAGGTCGAGGCGTGGGCGGTCGATGACGCCAACAACCCGGTTTTCGACAGCGATACCTTCCGGGTTGAGGAGCCGCCCGAGGAGGAGCGGCCCGAGTGGCCGACGCTGACGATGGCGCGCGACAGGTCGCGCTACGTGCCCGGCGAGGTGGCGCGCATCCACACCCTCACCGACCAGCTCGGCGCATGGATGCTGGTCACCGTCGAGGGCGAGCGGCTCTTCGACCACGTGGTGCATCGCCTGCAGGCCAACGAGTTCGACCTGAGGGTGCCGGTGGAGGAGGCCTACCGGCCGGGCGTCTCGGTGGAGGGGTTCATTGTCCGCGAGGGCGAGCGCATCGACGACAGCACCAGCCTCTCGGTGCCGCACGACGACATGCAGCTCGAGGTCATCGTGGCGCCGGAGCAGGAGCAGTACGAGCCCGGGCAGGCCGCCACCTACGCCATCACCGTGCGCGACCAGGGCGGCACCGGGGTGGCCGCGGAGGCCGGTCTGGGCGTGGTGGATGAGGCGCTCTATGCCATCCGCGAGGACGACACACCGAACCCGTTCGCGGTGTTCTGGGGCGAGACTCGTCGCCGCGTGCAGACCGACTTCTCGCACGGCCACCTCTACCCCGGCGGCGGCGCGCAGGGCTACGAGAGGGCCGAGGCGGCACCATCCTCCGAGGCCCCGTCTGTGTTGGCAGATGAGGTTACCGTCGCCGCGCTTCGGCTTGAGGAGGATGGCGGGACGCGGGTGCGCCGGCGCTTCGAGGACACCGCGTACTGGGCGCCATCGGTCATCACCGGGCCGGACGGCCGCGCGCAGGTGCAGTTCGAGGTGCCCGACAACCTGACCACCTGGCGCGCCACCGCTCGCGCCATCGACCGCGACACCCGCGCGGGCGAGGGCCGCGAGCAGATGACGGTGACCATGCCGCTGCTGGTGCGCCTGGTGCTGCCGCGCTTCTACGTCGAAGGCGACCAGGGAACCGCCGCGGCCATCGTGCACAACTACACCGGCGAGGGCAAGTCGGTCAACGTGTCGCTCACCGCCACCGGCGCGCAGGTGCTGGGCGAGCCTCGCCAGCAGGTGACCATCCCCGCCGACGGCATCCAGCGCCTGACCTGGCAGATCACCGCCACCGGGCCCGATGAAGCGGTCTTCCTGGTCTCCGCCGACGGCGGCGCGGGCGCGCAGGACGCGATGGAGAGCCGCCTGCCGGTCATCCCCAGCGGCGTCGAGCAGGTGGATGCGTGGGCGGGAGCGACCGACGGGAACGTGGCCGAGACGCTGGCGCTCCCCGCCGAGGCTATCGCCGGTTCCGCGGAGCTGACCGTGACGCTGTCGCCCTCGCTGGCCGGGCCGATCTTCGAGGCCCTCGACTACCTGACCCACTACCCCTACGGCTGCGCCGAGCAGACCATGGACAGCTTCCTGCCCGACGTGATCGTGGCGCGCACCATCGAGCGCCTGGGGGCGCAGCGGCCGCGCCCGGAGATGCTCGACCGCTACGTGAACTTCGGCCTGCAGAAGCTGATCCGCTACCAGCACGACGATGGTGGCTGGCACTGGTGGGAGTTCGACGACAGCGACCCGTTCATCTCCGCCTACGTGGTCTACGGGCTGAAGATCGCCGACGAGGCCGGCTACGTGGGCGCGGCGGCGCCCATGCGCCGGGGCGTGGGCTACCTGCTGAACACGCTCGGTGAGGAGCGCTACGCCCGCGCGCGCGCCTACCTGCTGTGGGCGCTGGCCTACGCCGACACCTGGGATCGCAACACCTGGCCCAGGGCGGCCGAGGCCATCGACGCGTTGTGGGACGAGCGCGACAAGCTGGACATGTTCAGCCGGGCCTCGCTGGGGCTGGCGCTGCACCGGCTGTCGCAGTCGCGGGTCCAGGACGACACGCAGGCGCTGGCCGACTCGGCCGCAACCATCGCCGATGAGCTGGAGGCGCAGGCGATCCGCGAGGGCATCGGCGCGCACTGGGCGGCCGAGGGCCAGGCGCGCTACTCGTGGCTGAACAACGACGTCGAGGTCACCGCGCAGGTCATGCGCCTGCTGCTGGAGGTCAAGCCGGAGTCGGACACCATCGACGATGCGGTACGCTGGCTGATGACGATGCGCTCGGGCAAGTCGTGGCGCTCGACCAAGGATACCGCGGCGGCGGTACTGGCGCTGGCGGCCTACCTCGAGCAGAACCCCGACCAGCTCGCGCCGCACTACACCGCGAACGTGTCGGTGGGCGGTGCGCAGGTGGGCACGGCGCGCATGACCGCCGAGAGCATCTTCGCCGACCCGGCGACCATCACCGTCGGCGCGGACGAGCTGGCCGCCGGCGACAATGCGCTGGCCATCGACAGGGACGGGCCGGGGATGATCTACTGGTCGGCGCGCATGAGCTACCTCATCCCGGCGGAGACCGCGGTGCCCACCACCGAGGACCTCGTGGTCAGGCGCGAGTACTCGCTGCCCGCCGAGAACCCGGTGGAGGCCGACACCCAGCAGCCCGGCGACGTGGTGCAGGTGACGCTGCGCATCACCGCGCGCGAGGACCTGCACTACGTGATGCTGGAGGAGCCGATCCCGGCCGGCTGTGAGGTCATCAGCGGCGAGGAGCGGCCGTGGGAGAACCCGTGGGATCGGCGCGAGGTGTGGGACAACCGCATCATCTTCTTCTTCGACTACCTGCATAAGGGCGCGCACGAGATTACCTACGTGATGCGCACTGAGGCGCCGGGCGAGTACCGCATCCTGCCCTCAACCGCGTCGCTGATGTATTTCCCCGAGGTGCGCGGCCACAACCGGCTCGTGCGCATGCGCGTGGCGGATGTGACTCCCGAATGAGGCGAGGGCTGATCGTGGCGGCGGCGATCCTTGTGGGGATCGTCGCCGCCGCAGAGGGCGAGGGCCCGCACCCGGCGCTGGGGATGGTGGTCGCCGACTTCACGCTGCCCGACATGCGCGGCGGCACGCTGCGGTTGGCCGACGTGCAGGAGCCGGTGGTGGTGCTGAACCTGTTCGCGTTCTGGTGCGACACGTGGATCCAGCAGCTCCCGCAACTGCGCGAACTCGCCACGCGCCAGGAGGACCTGGGCTTTCGCCTGATCTCGGTCAGCGTGGACGGCCGCTGGAGCGACCAGCTCCGGCAGGTGTGCGGCGATGACCTGCCGCAGTTCCCGGTGCTGCTCGACAGCGAGCGCACCCTGACCGGGCCGCTGGTCCTACGCCACGTGCCGACGATCATCGTTCTCGACCGCCAGCGCCGCGTGCGCTTCGTCTACGAGGCCTGGCCCGGCAACCACGTGGTCCTGCGCGCCATCCGCCGCACGGCCAGCACCTGGCTGGAGGCGCCGTCAGCGGCTCCACCGGGCGGAGAATAACCGCGTGTCGCCCGCCGCCACCAGCAACTCCCCGTCTGCCGCCACCATGCGCAGGGGCTCGCCCGCGTTCCAGCGCGCCAGCTCCTCGCCGGCGGCGTCGAGCACCACCAGCGACCCGTCGCGCGAGCTGCGCGCGAGCACGCCCTCGCCCGCCGCGACCAGGTCGGTCACGTGGTTGTCCGCGTAGCGCACCCACTCGACCGCGCCGTCGGCCGTCAGCAGCGCCACGAAGCCCGAGTGCGAGGCCAGCGCGACTTCGGCCGCGCCATCGCCGTCGAGGTCGCCCGCGACCACCGCCGCCAGCCGGTCGTCGCCGATGATCTTCTGCCAGAACACCTGCGCGCCCGGCTCGCCGGCGGGCGCGACTGTGCAGGCGGTCACCGTGCCATCAACGTCGGCGTAGATCGCGTCGGGCAGGCCGTCGCCGGACACGTCCGCGGCGGCGATGGCGGATGCCCCGCTCTTGCTGCTGGGCACGATGGAGTTACGCCACCGCCCGCCCTTCGTGAAGTCCACGATGCGCTGCGAGAAGTAGGTCCAGCCCGCCAGCAGCTCCAGCACGCCGTCGCCGGTCAGGTCGGCGGCGTCGATCGCGCAGGCCTTGTGCCGCCAGCCGGTCTCCCACGGCTCCCCGTCGCCGAACTGCTCCCCGCGGTTGTCGAGCACGTAGAAGAAGGTGTTCGCGCAGCCGACCGCGATCTCGGGGACGCCATCGCCCTGGAAGTCCGTGACCTGCACCACGCGGACGTGGCCGTCGGTGCCGCCCTCGGCGTAGTGCCCCTCGAAGTAGCGCGTCCACAGCTCTGCTCCATCGGCGCCCAGCACGTGCAGGTTCGAGTCCTCGACCCCGCACACCACCTCCGGCGCCCCATCGCCGTCGAGGTCGGCGATCGCGATGTCGTTGATCTTCGCGCTGAGGCCCACGCGCCAGCGCTCCGCGCCGTCGCCGCCGACCGCCGCAACCGTCCCGTCCTCGCAGCCGGCGACGAACTCCGCCGCGCCATCGCCATCGAGGTCACCGCTGGTAAGCGTGGAGATGGTCGCCGGCAGCTCCGCGGTCCACGCGGGCTCGGCGCCATGGGTCGCGGGCGCCTCGGGCGGCGGCGCCTGTCCGGCGGCCTCGGCGGCGTCCCGGCCGACCTGCCACGCCCGCGCCAGCGCCTCCCCCATCGTCGCGAACCCGCCGCTCAGCTCGTGGCGTCCCGGCGGGACGGTCACCGTGGTCATGCCATCGGCGCCGGCCCCGCCCGCCTCGCCGTCGATGCTCAGCGGCGCACCGTCGTCGGTCAGCACCGACAGCGTCGTCGGCGCGTCGGCCTCGACCACGCCCGTCCCTTCAGCGGGCGAGAGCGTGAGCCGCACGGGCGCGCTCGCCTCCACCAGCGTGCGCGCGCTCGCGAGCCGGGTGGCATCGATCAGCAGCACGCCGTCCACGCCGACCACGAACTGGCGCGCCGCGACCTGCAGGCCCTCGATGGACAGGCCCTCGACGCCTGCCAGCACGCGCAGGTCACCGTCGAGCACCATCGCGTCCTCGTCGAGTGGCAGCACGGTCTGCCGCGGCTCCTGCGCGGCGTAGAAGACCGCGGGCAGCACCGCGCGCTCGCCGGGCTGCAGGTCGCGGCGCACGCGATGGCTCAGCAGCTTCGGGGTGCTGTCCTCGACGAACTCGTAGTTCTGCCAGTTGGGCGCCTGCTCGGCGTCGGTGGCCTCGATGAGCTGCCCCGCGCCCGGCGCGTGCAGGAAGAGGCGCTCGCCCTGCTGCTCGACCGCCCAGGTGCGCCCCTGCAGGCTCGTCTTGCCCAGGCTGCGGAAGCGCGCCTTCACGTCGTACGCGCCGGGCTCGAGCGCGGTCACCTCGTCGAAGAGCAGGAAGGTGTCGCTGGGCCGATGCCAGATGATGTGCCGATCCCAGTCGAGGCCGGTGTACGCGGGCGTGCGCGTGATGGTCGAGCCCCACTCGCCGCCCTGAAAGCGCGCCTCGAGGCTCGAAAACAGCCCCGGCAGGCCACTCTCGGCGTCGCGCATGATGGTCAGCGTGTTGTGATCCTTCGGGTCGCCCTTGAGGTAGTCGCCCTCGCACAGCCAGACGCGGCCGTTGTCCGTGAAGCGCAGGA
The DNA here is from genome assembly GCA_029820295.1 of Candidatus Zipacnadia bacterium. Classification (GTDB taxonomy): domain Bacteria; phylum Armatimonadota; class Zipacnadia; order Zipacnadales; family UBA5352; genus JALGVA01. The sequence continues at coordinate 364 of JALGVA010000173.1, read as the reverse complement.
TGGAATTGCCGTCCCAGTGGCCGTGGTAGCCGCCGGAGACGCCGTCGAGCAGCAGGTAGGCCGCCTGCGGATCGACCGCGTCGCGGAAGCTGAGCTTGTCGAAGGTCTCCTCAAGTGGCACCGGCGAGTCGGCGCCGTAGTAGGCGTAGAACATGGGCTCAAGCGGATGCGCGTAGACGCCCAGGAGTTCGTCCCAGTTGGCGCGGCTCAGGTCGAGGCGGCCGCCGCAGGCCGACAGCCAGTTGCGGGCATTCTCCCGCGGCGTTACCGGGCCCGCGCCGGGCGAATAGGCACCGACATCGCCGTAGCCCACGCCCGCGCCCATGTTGTCGTGGCTCATCAGCCGCAGCTTGAGGAAGTCGTA
>JALGVA010000328.1 GCA_029820295.1 Candidatus Zipacnadia bacterium | reverse complement strand
GTCCTGCTGCTGGTCATCGTAGGCCACGGCGCGGAAGACCTGGGGCTTACCGGTAGAGACGAGCCACGGGTCGGTCTCGGGGATGACGATGTCCACGCTCAGGGCGTGGGCGGCGCCGGCGAACGCCAGGGACAGGACGGCGGTAACGACCAGTGGAAGCGCCCGAATGTGACGGGGGGGGCGGCTCTCTTCATGACCATACCTCCCGGCACAACGGGATGGTACCCCACCCGGCACAGGTAGCCTTGTCCCGCGGCGACCGGCCGTCAAGTTAGGTTTCCGTGCACGTTTCCTACGCATCGACCTCCCGCGGGCCGGTGGGGGTGTGGATGGTGACCTCCCGCGGGCCGGTGGGGGTGTGGATGGTGGCGTGCAGGCGCTCGCCGGGCAGCACATACGGGTCGGCGACCAGCTCGCCGCCCACCCAGCGTGCATTCCAGCGCCGGAGCTGGTGCCAGGCCGCGCACTCCACCGCCTTGTTGGCGGTGTGGTCGCCCGCCGCGTGGCGGATGCGCGCCACCGTGTCCCCGGCCATGCGCCCGGCGTAGATCTCCTCCCAGGCCTGCAGGAAGCGCGGATCGCCCCAGCGGCGCGTGGCGAACAGCAGCGCCCGCGCGGGATACCAGAACTCCATGCGCCCGTGCGGGTGCGGCTGGCCCGACTGCGGCGAGCCGTCGTTGTCGCCCCACGCGACCTCGTAGGGGAAGTAGGGCACGTCGTCCTCGTCGCGCACGATCTGCTGCATCTGCCAGTCGAAGATGCGCCTGGCCGCCGCCGCGACCTCCTCGTCCTCGGGGTGGCGCTCCAGCCAGTCCATCATCGGCTCGAGCACCATGAAGTTCATCCACGGCTTAAGGATCATGTTACCAGCCGCGTGCACGCCCGCGGGCCCGCCCTGGTCGGTGTAGGCGCCCTCGGGCCGCTGGCACTGGATGACCCGGCCCAGCGCCTCGCGCGCCCGCACATCCAGCCCGCGCCCGGGGAAGTAGTCGGCCAGGCCGATGATGCCGCGAATCCACATGGCGTCACGCCCGTAGGATCGGCGCGGCCAGTTGGAGGCGTCCATGATCGACGAAGCCAGCGAGACGTGCTCGGCGGTCTCGCGCAGATAGGGGTCGCCGGTCTCCAGGTAGCCCTGGAGGACGCCCAGCGTGCGGTTCATGGTGATGGAGATGGCGCCGAAGTCGTAGCCATGCATGCGGAACATGTGGTTGGCGTGATCGACCGCGATGTCGGCGGTGTTGTAGACCGAGCGCAGCGCCGCCTCCCACGCCTCGGGGGTCGCGTGGCGGTAGAAGTAGCGCACCAGGTTGAAGGGCGCCTCGCCCTCCCAGCCCGACTCGGCGATGCTGCCATCATCGCGGTAGTGCCGGCCGCCGCGCGGCACCGAGCCATCATTGAAGATGCCTGAAAGCTGGCTCTCGCGCAGCCACTCGCCGCCGGCCTCGACGATCACGTCGCGCTCATCCGAGACCGGCAGCAGGCTGTCGGGCGCCAGCTCGGCGCACAGGCCATACCACCAGTGCGGCACCACGTAGCGCTCGACGCGCGGCGGGGCGTCGCTCAAGCTCAGCGCGAAGCGCACGGTGCGCGCGGCGCCGGAGGGCATGATGCCCTCGTCCGGGTGACAGACCCAGGGAGCACGACCGCTGCCGCGCCCGAAGCCGTCGAGCGTGATCTCGACGCCCTGGTAGGGGCGGAAGATGGTCACCTCGCCATCGCCGCTGAGCGCGCCGGGGCGTTCGGGCGCCGCCAGGGTGCGGCACTCCTCGGTGCTGAGCACCGCGCCGCCGAGATCGACCTCGACGGTCTCGCCGGTGAGCGCGGCCTCGCCCTCGAAGCCGCAGCGGATGCCGATGATGGGCAGCCCGGGCACATCGCGGCCGTAGTCGTAGAGGCGGTTGTTGACGTGGCGCACGGTCAGATGGACCACGCCGTTGGCGAAGAGCAGTGCGTAGACCTCGCACAGCAGCCAGTGGTGGCGGTGCGTCCACAGCGAGGGGCGATGGCCGACGACGTCGGGGTGGTCCTCGGTCAGGCGCATGGCCGAAGCGTAGCCGGCGGCGCGGATGGCGCGGCAGGCCGGGCCGGCCCACTGCTCCTCGACCTGCAGCCACTCCCACCACAT
>JALGVA010000172.1 GCA_029820295.1 Candidatus Zipacnadia bacterium | reverse complement strand
GGGCGTCGGCGTGAAGATGAACGTACCCTACGGAGTGGGCCGCGACACGGAGCTGACCCTCGATCTCTTCCTCCCGCCCGACGACTTCGCCGCGCCGCGCCCGGCGATCCTCTTCATCCACGGCGGCGGCTGGCAGGGCGGCACGCCCGCGCAGTTCTACCGCCAGGCTGCGCGGCTCGCGCTCAGGGGCGTGGTCGGCGCGTGCTGCCGCTACCGCTTCTCGGACGTGGCGACCTTCCCGGCGGCGGTGCATGACGTGAAGGCGGCGCTGCGCTGGCTGCGGGCGTCGGCGGAGGAGCTGGTGCTGGACGTGGAGCGCATCGGCGCGCTGGGCGGCTCGGCGGGGGGTCACCTGGCGGCGATGCTGGCGACGACGCCGGGCATCGCTGAGCTTGAGGGCGAGGGCGGCAGCGCGGGCGAGCGTGCCGACCTGCAACTGTGCGTGCCGCTCAACCCGATCACCGACATGCGCCGCTTCGTCGAGGGCACCGACCTGCACCCGGCCGCGGTCAGGTTCATGGGCGCGACGCCCGATGAGCTGCCCGACGCCTACGCGCTGGCCTCGCCACTGCTGCACATCGACGAGCGCACGCCACCATGCCTGCTGGTGCACGGGACGGGCGATGTGCTGGTGCCGCACGAGCAGTCAACGCTGTTCGCCGAGGCCATGCGCGAGCGTGGCCTGCGCGCCGAGCTGGTGCTGGTGGACGGCCAGCCGCACGGGTTCTTCAACCAGGACCCGCACTTCGAGCCGATCTACGCCGAGGTGGAGCGCTTCGTGCTCGATGTCTTCGGGCTGTAACGGGCGGTCGGGGCGAAGCGAACCTCAACCTGATCTTAGGCGTCCACGAACCGCAGCCTGGCTCTGGACCGGTATGCTCTCACTCGACGGGCAGAGGGCACCGCGCGGTGGCGCGAGCCCCGGGCAGCGACGAAGCCGCCCGGCGCGAGATTGACAACCCGAGGCGGTGGCGCGACGGACGCTGATGTCGCGGGAGGCCGAGGGGGGGGCCTGGAGCTGTGCAGCGGCCTGCCTCCCATGCCTCTGTCATGCTCGGACCGCACGACAGAACCGCGCCTGCTCCACCCGTGGTCGATCAGCCGCAGTGCGCCAGGCCCCCCACGCCTGCTCTGCGGCGGTTGAGAGAGGACGGCCTGATCGGCTGTCCGTCGCGCCCCGCCCGTCAGTATCACGGCACCGAAGTGAAAAGGGAGCCTCGATCGAGGCTCCCTGATGATTGCTGGTGCGCGTCCGCCGGCGTCAACTGGCCCGAGAGCGGGCCTCGCTGGGGATGCACTTCTCGCAGGCGAGCACGGCCCGGTGCCAGCACGCGTCGCAGACGAGGTCGCCACAGCGCGGGCATTCGTGGAAGTGCTCCGCCACCTCGGCGACCGCGGCACGCAGTGCCCCCTCGTGCTCAGGGTGCCCCTTTGCGATGTGCTCCTCGGACGCGTCGTGCTGGGCGTCGGCCAGCAGCTCGCCGACGGTCTCCAGCAGCCCTTCGGGTTCAGGTGCGCACGGCTGGAAGTGACTCACATAGGCCGCGCCGCAACGCTCGCAGTGGAACCTGAACTGGAAACCCGCATCTGTGCTCAGGTCTTCGTACTCGCGTGTCAGTGTGTCGGCCGTCATATGACTGCCACCCTGGTTCATCGACCGCGGCTTCGACGGTGATGTAGTGTACCCGGCCTTCGCGGGCGCCGGATGCTTCTCCTGCCTGGGGTCTCCCCTAGTGCTGGAGACGCCGCCACCAGGCGTCGGGGTCGTCGTGCACCACCCGCTGCCGCAGCCCTGCGCGCGCCTGCTGCAACGACGGCAACACCCCCGCCAGGATGCGGTATTCCTCCGCCTCGTGGTCCGCGAAGATCGGCTCGCGCCGGAAGCCCACCTCGGTCCACGCCCGCACCGCATCGTCGGCGCGCGCGAAGACGAAGCTCGCGTGGTCGGCCTCCGACAGGACCTCATACAACTCGCCCGTCCCCACCGGGCACAGCGCCACCAGGCGCAGTTGACCCTGTGGGTCCGCGCTGACCACCAGCCGGCGGATCACGTCCGCGTCTCGCAGGATTGCCCAGAAGTCGCGCCGCGGGGCACAGATCAGGCCGGCCGCACCCGCCGCCTGCGTAACCTGCTCCACGGTCGGGGCAAAAGGCACGTGCTGTCGGATACGCCCCATGCGAGCGTCCTCAGCCCACGGCGCCCCGGCTTCGTCCAGCGCCTGGGCGAACTGCGCCCGCGCCTGCTCAATGCAGCGATCGGCCTCGGCATCAAGCTCGCGCGTGACACGCCGCAGGCCCGACACCTCGCTCCTCCCCAGCGGACCGTCCAGCACTACACTGTAATCATCGGCATGAAAGCGTGCTGAGTCAAGCTCTCCGTAAAGTCTTGCGAAGCATTGCCCGGCATCCGGCACCCAGCGCAGGCCATCTTCGTGGCGGTAGAGGAAGCCCGGGGCGGGGCCGGTGGCCTCGGTGATCTCCAGCGGAATCTCGTCCGGAGGGGCCATCAGCCGCGCCAGCGCGTCCGCGCGGCAGCGGCGCAGGGCCAGCTCCAGCTCGTCGGTGCGCCGGGCGAAGCGGCGCAGCACGATGCCCTGACGGTCGAGGGCGCGCGTCACGGCGATCTCGTAGCCAGCGCGTTCGACGCCGGCGATCTCATGGGCGGGCCAGGTGCGTGGAGGACCGTCGGCGGGGGCGATGGTGATGCCCGGGGGCTCGACCGTGACCTCACACGCGGAGATCGCGGCCCCCTCCTGCACCTCGCCCTGCGCCCGCAAGGTGGGGAACTCAGCCAAGCGGCTCACCGCACTCGGAGCAGAACCTGGCGCCGGCGGGGTTCTCGGAGCCGCACTTGGGGCACTCGCTGACGGCCTGCAGTGGCTTGCCGCACTCGTTGCAGAACTTGCCGCCCGTGGACTTGGCGCCGCAGTGCGGGCACACCACCACGGCCTCGTCGGCGACGTTGATCTGCGAGGAGTAGTCGGTCTCGGCGACGCGCTCGCGGAGCTGACTGAGCCGCGCCTCCTGCTGCATGGCCGCCAGCTCCTCCTGGGTGTCGGGCGCGCACTGCTCGCACAGCGCGACGGAGGCGTTCCAGCACACATCGCACACCCACTCGCCGCAGCGCGAGCACTGGTGGAAGTGCGGGCGGACCTCGGCGACGGCCTCCTGCAGCGCGCGGTCGTGGGCCGGGCCACCGACCGCGCGCTGGATCTCGTAGGCGCTGTTGGCGACGGCGGAGCCACGGCCCAGCAGCCCGGTGACCGCGCGCAACACGCCCGCCGCGCGCCCGGCGGTGAAGGGCCTGAACTCGCTCAGGAAACCGTTGCCGCAGCGTTCGCACATGAATTTGAACTGAAAGCCCTGGTCCGTGCTCAGGTCCTCGTAGTTGTCAGTGAACTCGATGAGAGCCATGCCGTCCTCCATGCATCCCCCCGGAAGCGTAGTAGTGCACCCACACATTCCGCCGGCAGGCCCCGGCCACCTGCACCCGGAAGGGGCCGACCGGCTCGCCGGCGAACTGCGCCGCGGCCATGACCTCACCGCCAGCGCGGTTCACAGGAGATGCTACCCGTGAGTGATCCCATTATGCCCGATATCTGGGGCGACGGCAAGCTCCTGACCTTCTCCGGGCTCGACGGCCCGACAAGCTGGGCGCACACGCTGGTCGGTGGGGCCTCCATCGACCCGTTCGGCATCGTCTGGCACCTGCGCCCCGATGTCTTCCTGGTCTTCGGCGGGCGACTCGAGGGGCAGGACGCGCGTCTCGTGCTCGGTGATGCCGTCGAGATGTCGGCGCGGACCGGCGACGGCGCGGGCGACCTGCGCATGGCCTTCGCCGACTGCTGGACGCTCGTGGGCGAGGCCGGCGGCTCCCTGTCGGTCCGACTCGATGGTCCGGCCGAGACTGAAGCCGGCTTCGTGGAGCTGCTCACCGAGCAGCGCAACGGCGTCACGCGCTGGTGCCTGGCGCTGAGCCCGGAATCGGCCGGGGAGGCGCACGACCGCGCCGAGGCGCGCATGGCGGCGGACCTCGACGCGCTGATCGCCGCGCGCAGCGCGTTTGTGCGCGGGGTTGATGCCTCCGATCTCACCGAAGGCGCCGACGAGCGCACCTTCCGCAAGTGCGTGGAGGTGCTCAAGCTCAACGCGCGCGCCGCCGAGGGCCGCATCGGCCGGCGCTGGACCACGCCGGATGTGTGGCCGCACCGGCACATGTGGCTGTGGGACTCCGCCTTCCATGCCATCGGCTGGAAGGAGCTTGATGGCGAGATGGCGCAGGATGCGATCCTGGCGGTCATCGAGCTGCAGGAGCCGGACGGAAAGATTCACCTGTGCGACGCCCCCGCGCCGCAGAATCAGCGCCACACCCAGCCGCCGATCCTCGCCTGGTCGGCGTGGCGTGTGTTCGAGGTGACCGGCGACCGCGACTTCCTGCGCGCCTGCTACGCACCGCTGGGGCGCTTCATGGACTGGCTCTTCGCCAACCGCGACGTCAACGGCAACGGGCTGCTGGAGTGGCTCAAGGAGTTCCAGGTCGAGCGCTGCCGCTGTGGCGAGTCGGGCTGGGACAACTCGCCGCGCTTCGACCGAGAGATCATCGACGACCACGTGGACATCAACGCCATGGTGACGCAGGAGCTGCAGATGCTCGCGCGCATGGCCGAGAGCCTCGGCGAGGAGAGCGACTGGCAGGCGCGGGCGGACGCGCTGGCGGCGCTGGTGAACGAGCGGCTGTGGCACGAGAAGATCGGCCTGTACTTCGACCGCGGCCCGGGCGAGGACCCGGACGAGTGGATGACCATGAAGTCGGGCGCGTGCTTCCTGCCGATGATCGCAGGCATCCCCTCACCCGAGCAGGCGCGGCGCATGGTCGAGGAGCATCTCACGCGCGAGGACGAGTTCTGGGGCCCCACGCCGGTGCCGACGGTCGCCTTCGACGAACCGCAGTACTCCGACGACATGTGGCGCGGGCCGACGTGGATGAACATCAACTTCCTGATCGGGGAGGGCCTGCGGTGTTATGGCTTCGACGACGTCGCCGATGAGCTGCGGCGGCGGTCGATGGCGGCCATCGAGAAGTGGTACTACGAGGGCGGTGGAGTGTTCGAGTACTACGACCCGCGCGGCGAGACGCACCCGTTCTGGCTGCACCGCAAGGGCGGGCAGTGCGGTATCGGCGGCATCTCGGTGATCCGCGACTACGGCTGGACCGCCGCGACCTACGTGGCGTGGGCGAAGCGGCGGTGATGGGCGCCTACGCCTCGGGCGCCGCGATATCGGCCACCTCGGGCTGCTCGAGGCGCGCATAGTCGGCGTAGGCCAGCAGCACCACCTCGGTGTGCGTGCCCGCACGGATGGCGATGCGCTCCTGGGCCGCCAGGTCCTCGTCCACCACGGTGCGCAGGCCGTAGTGCGAGCCGAAGGGCGGCTCGGCGCCCACGTCGCAGCCCTCGAAGAGCGCCGCCATCTCCTTCTCGCCCGCCATCTCCGCTTTGGCCCCGAGCACCGACGCCAGCCGCTCGAAGTCCACGCGCTGGGAGGCGGGGAGCACCAGCAGCACGTGCTCGTCGCCCACGCGCACCAGCACGGTCTTGGCGAAGATGTGCCCGGACAGGCCCTGCGCGGCCGCCTCCTCCTGCGCGGTGTAGTACTCGTCGTGGTGCATCACCGTGAAGTCGACGCCGTTCTCGTTGAGGTAGTCCACTATCCCCACGACACTCAGCCTCCTCACCGGCAACGATGCGCGCCGTACGCGAACCACCCGAGTCACCTGAGCATTCGACGCGCCGGGCGCACTCCCTGCACCGCCGGTCCGACGAAGGTGCCGGGCCGACCGCGGGCGAAGTGCGGCGCCACTGCGAAGGGAGTGTCGAGCATGACCGGTCGGGAGATGAAGCAGGCGCTGGATGGTGGGCGCCGGGTCTACGGCACCATGTGGGCGCGCGGGCTGAACGTGCGCTGGGCGCCGCTGCTGTCGGGGCACGGGCTGGATTACGTGATCATCGACAACGAGCACACGCCCTTCAGCCGCACCGAGGTGGCGGACCTGATCTTCGCCTTCGAGACGGCGGGCATCGCGCCGCTGGTGCGCGTCCCCATCCCGGCGTCGCACTACGTGACGATGGCCGTGGACGCGGGGGCGCACGGCGTGCTGGCGCCCTACTGCGAGACGGTGGACGAGGCGCGCGAGGTGGTGGCCGCGTGCAAGTGGCGGCCGCTCAAGGGTGAGTTCGTCGAGCGCGTCATGGACACCGACGAGTTCCCCAGCGAGGAGCTGCGCGGCTACCTCGAGCAGCGCAACGCCGACAGCTTCACGATCATCGGCATCGAGAGCGTGCCGGCGGTCGAGAATCTGGAGGCGATCGTGCAGGTCCCGGGAGTCGACGCGATCTTCGTCGGCCCGCATGACCTGAGCTGCTCACTGGGCATCCCCGAGCAATACGAACACCCGGAGTTCGAGGGCGCGGTGCAGCGCGTCATCGACACGTGCGACGCGGCCGGGGTGCCCATGACCATCCACTTCTCGGAGCTGCGGCTGTCGCGGCGGTGGATCGAGCGCGGTATGCGGCTGGTGCTGTTCTCGTCGGACCTGCGCATGCTCCCCGACGCGGTCGAGGCCAACTTCGGCGACCTGCGCGAGGTGGGGAGGGCGTAGGGCGGCGACGGGGCCTCCCCCGGCCCAATCCCGCCAAACGACGGGATCGGGCCACCCCCTCCCTTTCGCCACGCGAGGCGTGGCGAGGGCGGGAGGGGGTGACGGCAACGACATCCTCAACGGCATTCACAGGTCCCGCCCCTGAGCGGGATCACATGGTTAGCGGCAACGACATCTTCAACGGCATTGACTGGAAAGCCGGTCCTACGGTTAACGGCAGCAGGGCCGGAGAGGACCGCGCCGTGAACACCGGCTGCCCGGTTGCCGGCCGTTCGCCGATCCCCCATCCCCCATCCCCGATACCCGGCTGTTATTTCAGATAGATCTCGACCACCGGGATCTCGACCGGCGGCTTGACGATGGGCAGCGTCAGCACCACGTCCTCGCCGTCCTCGCGGAACAGCACCTCCGAGGCGTCGTGCAGGAGCTGCGCGTACTCGACCCTGCCCGCCAGGCCCTTGAGCCGCTGCGACTTCATCGGCCAGGCGAACAGGTGGCAGTATAGCCGCCCGGTGTCGAAGTTCTGCGTGTAGCGGCAGTCGGTGGGGGCAACGAAGTCCGACATGGTGCAGCCGTAGATCGAGCGGCTGTTGACCGCCATCCACTCGCCTATGCCGCGCAGGCGCTCCTGTGCGCGGTAGTCGAAGGTCCCGCGCGCGGTCGGGCCGACGTTGAGCAGCAGGTTGCCGCCGTGGGCGACACCGTCGATGAGCATGCGCAGCAGCATGTCCACGGACTTCCAGGTCGCCTCATCGCGGTGGTAGCCCCAGGAGCCCGAGAAGGTCTGGCAGGCCTCCCACAGCACCGGCTCGCCGTCGATCTCGTACCAGCCCTCGGGCTGCACCTGCTCGGGCGTCCAGTAGTCCTGCGGCGTGTCGGTGCGGTTGTTGATGAGGATGCCCGGCTGCAGCTCGCGCACCATCGCCACCAGGCGCTCGGACTGCCAGTCCTCGCGGCCCTTGCCGTGCGAGAGCAGGCCGGTCGCCTCGCGCTGCGGGTAGGAGAAATCGAAGAAGATCAGATCGATCTTGCCGAAGCGCGTCATCAGCTCCCTGGTCTGCTCGTAGAGGTAGTCGGCGTACTTGCCGACATCGCGGTCCTGGTTGGCCTTGAGGAACTCCTCGTCGCCCGACTGCGGGTGCACCATGTCCACCGGGAACTGGGGGTGGTGCCAGTCGATGAGTGAGTGGTAGAACCCGACCTTGAGGCCCTCGGCGCGGAAGGCCTCGACCATGGGCGCGATGAGGTCCTGTCCCCACGGCGTGTTGGTGACCTTGTAGTCGGTCTGATCCGAGTCCCACAGGCAGAAGCCATCGTGGTGCTTGGTGGTGACCACGAAGTAGCGCATGCCGGCTTCGCGCGCCATGCGCGCCCACTCGGCGGGGTCGTAGAGGTCGGGGTAGAAGTGGTCGAAGTACTTCTGATACTGGGCATCGGTCATCGACTCGTACTTCTTCACCCACTCGTGGCGGGCGGCGGCGGCGTAGATGCCCCAGTGGATGAACATGCCGAAGCGGTCATGCACGAACCACTCGCTGTCGCCGATGGACGGCCTGGGCGTGATGGGCATGGCGGAGTCCTCCCTGGAACCGGACGGCTGGTGAACGCTGCGGCACGGTTCCTCGCAGGGCGCCGGGCACCTTCCGCGCGGCAGGAATGGCCGCAGGCGAGCGGGAACCCGGCGTGTGGCGCCCACCGACGCCGAGGAGGCCCGAGCCATGACCAGGATGCTGCCGGTCGCCTGCCTGCTGTGCGCGCTCGTCGGGGCCGCCCATGCGCGCGAGGTCACCATCCCGCTGGAGATCGCCGACGGGCGCGGCTGCCGCTTCGATGCCCGGGGCGCGGAGGTGCTCGGCGCCATCCCCGGCCCCAACGCCGACGGCCTGATCGCCATCGAGGCCGAGGACACCGTGCGGCATCACTTCGACCCGAAGGTGCGCTACCCCGATGCGCCCATGCCCGAGGACCCCGAGGCGGTGGGCGGCGCGTACCTCGACCACGCCACCTTCGCCTCCTACGAGTTCGCCGCCGACCACGCGGGCGAGTGGTGGCTGTGGGGGCGGGTGCGCGATGACGCGGTCGGCCACTGGCGCTTCCGCGATGTGGTCAACGGGACCGCCTGGTACTTCTTCGACGAAGAACGCAAGGGCGGCGAGGCCGAGGGTGATCCCCCGCCGGGCTGGCACTGGGTGCAGCGGCGCAAGGTCACGCTGCGCGAGGGCCTGAACCGGCTGGAGATCACACGCTATGGCTACTCGTTCCCGGAGGTCGATCGCTTCGTCTTCGCTCCGACCGAGGACCGGCAGCCCGAGGGCGCCGGGCCGCAGGTGGCGACCGTGGGCGTGATGGATGGCTGGGTGGAGACCACGCCGGTCACCATCCCGGGCCTGCAGCGGCTGGTGCGGCTGGAAGGCCTGCCCGGGCAGACGGTCGAGGTCTCGACGGCCGGTGACGCTGCTGACGAGTGGGTCACGGTCCATGAGGGCGTGGTGCCCTCAGGGGCGATCGACCTGGGCCTGGCCCCCGGCGGCGGGCTGCAGTTCCGCCTCAGGCTCTCGGGCATCAGCTCCATCATGCGCGCGGGCGAGCTGGCGCTGGTCGCGGAGGTCGATGACGCGCGCTACGCTCAGCTCGACAGCGGGCGCACGCGGATGGTGTTCGACGCGCAGACCGCCGCGCTGCTGATGGTGCAGGACGCCGAGACCGGCGAGGCCGTCGCATATCCATCGGTGGCGCGACCGCTGATCGCCATCGACTTCAAGCTCGCGGGCGAGCGGCGCATCGTGCGCGTGGACCCG
>JALGVA010000040.1:45146-62647 GCA_029820295.1 Candidatus Zipacnadia bacterium | reverse complement strand
TGCAGCTTGTCCCGCTCATTCTTTGAGGGTGTCTCGAAGTTAGTGGAAGGCTAAGACGAGAGGCGGCTCTCTGGGGCGCGCTCGAAGACCTCCTGCGGGACGGCCGACAGGTCCGGGTGCCTGCGCACACGGTAGTCGGCCCTGTTCTGATGCGACGTGCCCATGGAGCCGCCGCCCCAGGCCTCGTAATCATCGTAGGCCAGGGTGACGCCCTCGGCGGGGTGGTCGATGCGCGGCCAGTCCTGAGCGCCGGCGACGCCTGCCGAAAGCGGAGGGGCAGAGCGTCCCGAGCACCGGAGACGCGGAGAGGAGGCCCGGCGGCGGGCGTCGGCGAAGGCACCGGCGCCGTACGTACCGCGCTCATGCGCGGGGCATCGTGGCTCCAAGGGAGCGTGCGTGATGCGCTACCGCCGCCTGGGTCGCACCGACCTGCAGGTCTCCGAACTCAGCTACGGCGCCGCCCGCGGCGCGGCCCAGGATCCCCGTGGCTTCATCGCCACCGTCCATGCCTGCCTCGACGCCGGGATCAACTTCGTCGATACTGCCGAAGGCTATGATGGCGGCCAGAGCGAGACGGTGCTGGGGGCGGCGCTGCAGGGGCACGATGATGTGATCGTCGAGACCAAGTACTGCCCCTACGAGAGCTACCGCGTCGGCGCCGCGTTCGTCGGGACGCCCCAGGCGCTGGTGGCCTCGGCGGAGCAGAGCCTGCGTCGGCTGCGCCGCGACCGCCTCGACGTTCTCCTGGGCCACGGCATCCGCACCCTCGAGAGCCTGGACCGGTTCATGACCGGCGGCTGCTATGACGCCATGGTGCGGCTGCGCGAGCAGGGCAAGGTGCGCTTCATCGGACTCAGCGAGCTGTCCGAAGGCGACGGCACCCACCAGGTCCTGCAGCAGGCCATCCCCACCGGCGCCTTCGACGTCGCCATGCTCACGATCAACCTGATGCTGCAGACGGCGGAGGAGTCGGCCATCCCGCTGTGTCGCGAGCACGATGTCGGCACCGTGGTGATGATGTCGCTCAACCAGTCCTCGGGGCAGTCGGGGCTGACCAGCCTGCCGGCGGCGCTGGAGCTGATCCGCCGCTACATCGCGGAGGGGCAGTTGCCCGACGAGCCGCCCTGGACCGAGCCGGACGTGTTGGACTTTCTGGAGCCCTACCCGATCCCCGAGGCGGCCATTCGCTACGTGCTCTCCCACGAGGTCAGCACCTGCTGTGTGGGGATGCGCTCGCCCGAGCGCCTGGAGGCGAACCTGCGGGCCCTCGAGCCGCCATATCTTGATGAGGCGCGGCTGCAGCGACTGCGTGAGTTGTTCGGCCGCATCCGCCGGCAGGTGTTCTGACGCCGCAGCGTTTGCGCCACAGGTGACGCCGATGAAGATCCTGCAGATCATGTCGCCGACGACCTTCGAGGTGCGCGAGGAGCCGACGCCCACGCCCGGGCCCGGCGAGGTGCTCATGCGCGTGGAGGCGGTCAACACCTGCGTGCAGTGGGACCTGCACCTGCGCCACAACGAGCCCATGTTCGTCGGGCATCGCTTCGTCTATCCCTACACCCCCGGGCAGCCGGGACACGAGGCGACCGGGCACGTGGAGGCCGTCGGGCCGGACGTGACCGACTTCGCTCCCGGCGACCGCATCTGCGCCTGGCGCGATCAGGGGCACGATGTGTGGGGTTGCTACGCCCAGTTCGTGATACTTCAGGCGGCGAACGCCATGAAGGTGCCTGAAGGGCTGCCCGCGGAGGCCTGGGCGTCGCTGGAGCTGGCCATGTGCGTGGCGACCGCGATGGTCAGCCTGCGGGATGTGGGCGCCATCGCCGGGCAGTGCTTCGGCGTCACGGGCCTGGGGCCGGCGGGTCTGATTGCCCTGCAGATGGCGCGGGCGGAGGGCGCCGCGGAGGTGCTTGGCTTCGACCCGATCGCAGAGCGCCGGGAGATCGCACTCACTCTGGGCGCGGACGCGTGCTTCGATCCGACCACCGTCTCCGACGCCGAGATCGCGCCACGCAGGATGGACGCGGGGATCGACTGCCACGGCGCCAGGGAGTCGGTCGAGTGGCTCATGGACCACACTGCGAGGACGGTGGCGCTGTTCGGCGTGCAGCGCGAGGACTACATCTACGCCCCGCGTCACGCCGGGCTGTGGGTGCTGGGCTACCGCGGCCACTTCCGCGAGTCGGCCGAGTACGCACGCGATCTGATCGCCGCCGGGAAGCTGGACATGGCGGAGTTCTCGCGCGTGTCACTGCCCCTCGAGCGCTACGATGAGGGCATCGACCTGCTGGACCGCCGCCAGGCGCTCAAGATCTGCTACCGGCCCTGGCAGAGCTGAACCGTCGGCTGCAGGCCCATTGACCGGTCGTCGGTCATCGAGAGCCCGCTCGGGCCACGCCCGCTACCACGCAGGGAGGTTGGTGGCGCCGTCCACCGAACACTCCGGGGCGTCCAGGGTGGGCCGTCGGGGACGACGCGTGTGCCGGCGATGGGAGGGCCCGATCGACAGATGGTCTCACCGGAGAGTCGCGCGTACTTCGGCAGATTACACGAGACACCGGCGTTCGGGGCCGACGGCTTCGACCTCGAAGGCCTGCGCACGTCCATGGGCACCAGGCGGCCGCCGACCGATCCGGCCGTGCGCTGTGTGCCCGCGGACGTCGCCGGCCTGCCCGGTGAGTGGGTGCTGGCGCCCGGCGCGGATCGGGATGTGCGCCTGCTGTATCTGCACGGTGGCGGCTTCGTCTCGGGCTCGGGGGCCTACTACCTGGCCATGGCCGCGCACCTGTCGGCGGCGGGAGCGTGCGCCGTGATGCTGCCCGACTACCGCCTGGCGCCCGAGCACCCCTTCCCGGCGGCGCTGGAGGACTGCGTGCGCGCCCACGAGTGGCTGCGGATTACCGGTCCGGAGGGCGCCGCGCCGGCGAGGGTCACCTTCATCGGCGGCGACTCTGCCGGCGGCGGGCTGACCCTGAGCACGCTCATGCTGCTGCGCGATCGAGGGCTGCCGCTGCCGAAGGCGGGCATCGCCATCTCGCCCTTCGCCGACCTGACGCTCACCGGCGAGTCGCTGATCTCTGAGGGTGAGCTGGACCCGGTCATGCACCCGCGCTGCCTCCCCGACTTCGTGACGCGCTACATCGGCGACGGCGACGTACGCAATCCGCTCGCGTCGCCGATCTTCGGCGACTACGGGGGCCTGCCACCGATCCTGATCCAGGTCGGTGAGCACGAGATCATCCGCGATGACAGCGTGCGCGTGAGGGAGCGCGCGCGGGAGTGTGGCGCGGACGTGACGCTCGAGGTGTGGGAGGGCATGTTCCACGTGTTCCAGTCGCATGAGCCGCTGTTGCCCGAGGCACGGGAGGCGATTGCGCACATCGGAGCGTTCGTGCGGGCGGGGTGAAGGGCGGGAACCGGGAACCGGCAACGGGCAACCGGGGACGGCAACGGCACGGGCAAGGTCAGCGGGCCTCCGGACCGCCCCCCGGCGGGGCGCCGGGAGCACAACGGCAACGGCCAGACGGCAACGGCCAAGCGGCAACGGCCAGACGGCGACGACGACGGCGTGCACGGAGGTATCTCATGGCTGAGCGCAACTTCGAGTTCCGGAAGCGGCTGAACGTCGTGCATCGGCGCGATCGCCGTGACCCGGCGGCACAGCCGCGGGAGGGCGAGACGACCATCGAGCAGGGCTGGCGCATCGTTATCGGCGCCGAGGCCTCCGACTACCTCGTCGGGGTGGCGCAGGACCTGCAGGACTACCTGTTCACGAGCATGGAGGTGTCCACGCTCCTGGTTCAGGGGGCGGAGAGCGGCCCCCGCGCCATCCGCCTGACCACGAGAGACGAGGCGCCCGAACTCGGTGGTGGGCTGACGAAGCCGCGCAGCTACCGGCTGATCGTGGCGCCGAATGCCATCACCGTCTGCGGCCGCGACGAGCGGGGCGTGGGGCAGGGCTGCTACTACCTCGAGGACCTGATGAACCTGCGCGAGGGGCCGTTTGTGCAGCCGCAGGACATCACACGCGCGCCGATCTTCTCGCCGCGCATGGTCCACTCGGGTTGGGGCATTGACCAGTTCCCCGACCGGCACCTCAGTGCCATCGCCCATGCGGGCATGGATGCGATCCTGGTCTTCGTCAAGGGGCCGGACATGACCACCACCGGCTATCTGGACCTGAACAACCTGGTGGACCGGGCGGCGCACTTCGGCGTGGATGTGTACCTCTACAGCTACCTGAAGAGCCGCCTGCACCCCGATGACCCGGAGGCAGAGGCCTATTACGAAAGCACCTACGGTGCGCTGATGCGCTCCTGCCCGGGGGCGAAGGGGATCGTGTTCGTCGGGGAGTCGTGCGAGTTCCCCAGCAAGGATGAGCACACTACCGGCCGGCTGCGGCTGGATCCGGCGCCCGACGGCAAGCCCGATCCGCGCCCCAGCCCGGGCTGGTGGCCGTGCTACGACTACCCGCAGTGGCTGGACCTGCTCAAGCGCATTCTGCGCAAGTACAACCCCGACCTCGACATCGTGTTCTGGACCTACAACTGGGGCTGGGCGCCGGAGGAGGACCGCGTGGCGCTGATCCGGTCGCTACCTACCGACATCTCGCTGCAGGCGACCTTCGAGATGTTCGAGGACATCGAGAAGGACGGCGTCATGACCCGTTGTGTGGACTACACCGCCTCGTTCGCCGGGCCGGGGAAGTACTTCCGCAGCGAGGCCATTGCGGCGCACCAGCGCGGCATCCCGCTCTACACTATGAGCAACACCGGCGGGCTGAGCTGGGACATCGGCGTCATCCCCTATGAGCCGATCCCGTTCCAGTGGGCGCGGCGGTACCGGGCGCTGATCGAGGCCCACGAGAACTGGGGCCTGGTCGGGCTGATGGAGTCGCACCACTACGGCTGGTGGCCGTCGTTCGTGAACGAGCTGGCCAAGTGGGCCTACTGGGAGCCGCGCACCGCGACAGAGGAGATGGCCGACAGGCTGGCCGTGCGGGACTTCGGCGAGGCGGGCGGGCCGCTGGCGGTGCAGGCGTGGGAGGCGTGGAGCGAGGCCATCCTGGACTACGTGCCGACCAACGAGGACCAGTACGGGCCGTTCCGGGTGGGGCCGGCCTACCCGCTGCTCTTCCAGGAGGAGCGGGAGGAGTTCCCCTCCGCGCCCTACGCGCACTTCGGCAACCGCATTCTGAACACCCACTACGTCTCGCGCAACCCCGATCGGCTGGAAGGGGAGATCGGGCTGCTGGAGCGCATGAGGCGCCGCTGGGAGGAGGGGCTGGCGTCGCTGGAACAGGCGGTGGACCTGGTGCCCGAGCGGAAGCGCCCTGAGGCGGAGCGGATGCTGGGGCTGGGGCGATTCATCCGCAACTGCGTGCAGACCACCATCAACACCAAGCGCTGGTGGCGGCTCAAGCAGCGGCTGGAGGCCGAGCCCGAGCAGGCGAACGCGATCCTCGACGAGATGGTGACGCTGGCCGAAGCCGAGATCGCCAACGCGCAGGCGACCATCCCGCTGGTGGAGGCCGACTCGCGGCTGGGCTGGGAGCCGAGCATGGAGTACATGTGCGACCGGGCGCACCTGGAGTGGAAGATCGCGCAGGTGCGTGCGGTCATCGATGAGGAGATCCCGCAGTACCGCCGCGAGCTGTGAGCGCTGGCCGTGGCGGAGTGCCGGGACCGGATGAGGGGCGGGCGGGGCTGACCGGGGGCGGCAGGACCGGGCGGACCCGCGGCGAGGAGACGGGCACGCATCGAGGCGGATGCGCAGCCGATGGAGACCCTGGACGCGACCGGCCCGGCCGACCAGATCCGGAACTGCGCGGTGTGCGACGATCTGCTCTAGCGTGAGGTGGAGGTCGATACCTCGAGAATAGCATCGGCGGAAGGAGAGGACAAGTGAAGTGGGTTACTCGTGAACGTCCGAAGACCGACCGCATCGCCTGCCCGTGGTTGATCGAGAAGTTCATTGATCCTGAGGCCGAGTTCCTCTACGTGCCGGCGGATGAGGTGTTGGAGACGGCGACGCGGGAGGGCGCGAAATCGTTCGACTGCGCCGGCGCCGATTACGGCCACCGCGAGGGGAAGTGCACCTTCGAGATACTGATCGAGGAGCACGGTCTGGACGATCCGGCGCTGGGGTACCTGGCGAAGATCGTGCACGGGGCGGATGTGCGGGACGACCGTGACATCACGCCCGAGTCGCGCGGGCTGCTGGCTGTGGCGGAGGGCTTCCACATGTTGGGTCTCGACGACCACGAAGCACTGCGACTGCAGATGCCCGTGTATGACGCGCTGTACCGCTGGTGCCGGGAGAAGCTGGGGGGCCAGTAGTCGGCTGCCTCGTGGCTCCGCGAGCACGTTCACCCCGGGGCATCGATGGGAGATGAGCCAAGTTGGCGGACGAGGAACCCGGGCGGCAACGGTCCCCGCTGTCGCGCCTGATCGAGTTCCTCGGTTTGCGCAGGAGCATCGTCGGGTTGCTGACCATGGTCATCCTGGTCGGCATGGGCGAGCACACGGCGGAGCAGTTCCTGCCGCTCTACCTGATGGCTCTGGGCGGGGGCTTCCTGTCGGTGGGCTTCCTCAACGGCATGGACAACCTGCTGGGGGCGCTGTACTCCTTCCCCGGCGGCTACCTGGCCGACCGCCTTGGCACCAAGCGGGCGCTGTTGCTGTTCAACGTGCTGTCGATGATCGGCTTCGGCGTGGTCATGGCCATCCCCGCCTGGCAGGCCGTGCTGGGGGGAGCGGTGCTCTTCCTGTCGTGGACCGCCATCTCGCTGCCCGCCACCATGAGCCTGGTTGCGCGCGCGCTCCCCAAGAGCAAGCGCACCATGGGGGTGTCGCTGCACTCGCTGGTGCGGCGGGTGCCCATGGCTCTGGGGCCGATGGTGGGCGGAGCCTTCATCGGCATCTGGGGCGTCGAGCTGGGGGTGCGCCTGGCGTTCGCGGGCGCTCTGTTGATGGCTCTGGTGGCGGCGGTGGCGCAGCAGGTGCTGATCGAGGACGACGCGCGAGGCGCCGCGGCGAGGGACACGGCCTCTGCCGCCGAACGCAATCCCTTGCGTCTGTGCCGAGAGATGAGCCCGAATCTGCGCCAGTTGCTCGTCGCCGACATCCTTGTGCGCTTCTGTGAGCAGATCCCCTATGCGTTCGTCGTACTGTGGGCCGTCGGAACTGCTCAGAACCCGGGCCCGGTCACGGCGTTGCAGTTCGGGGTCCTGCGAAGCATCGAGATGGCCACGGCAGTCCTGATCTACATTCCGGTCGCGTACCTGGCCGATCGGGGGCACAAGAAACCGTATGTGATCGTCACGTTCGTGTTCTTCACCATCTTCCCCCTGTTTCTCATGTTCGCGCATTCCTTCGAGTTGCTGGCGCTCGCCTTCGTTGTGCGCGGGCTCAAGGAGTTCGGCGAGCCGACCCGGAAGGCCCTTATCATGGACCTGGCGCCCGAGGATCGCAAGGCCGGCATGTTCGGGCTGTACTACCTCATCCGCGACATGATCGTGTCGGTGGCCGCCTTCGGCGGCGCCTTCCTGTGGGCTATTCACCCCAGTGTGAACCTGTTGGCCGCCTTCGGCTTCGGCATGGTGGGCACGCTGTGGTTCTGGCTGCGCGGGCGAGACTTGGCTCCGTTGGCCGATTGAGGCTTGCCGCATCCCGTGGCCTCCTCATCGATCGCAGCCTGCTGCCGATGCGTGCGCCGCGGCGGCAGGTGCGGGCCGTGCCCCGGCGAAGAGACGACTCATCAGCACCGTCTGTTGGCATTACGCCTGGCGAACAGGGGGGCGCGGAACTGACCGCCGCCGTTGGGGGTGAGGACAGGCATGGTGGGAGCGTGGCTTGAGGGCCGGACGGCGCTGGTGACGGGCGCGGCGGTGCGGTTGGGGCGGGCCATCGCGCTGGCGCTGGCGGAGCGGGGGGCAAACGTGATCGTGCACTATCGCTCCTCGCGCGAGGAGGCCGAGGCCGCGTGCGCGGAGCTGGCCGCGCTGGGAGCGCGGGCATGGCCGTTGCAGGCCGACCTGGCGTCGCCCGACCAGGCGGCGGATCTCATCCCGCGGGCGGCTGAGCTGGCCGGGCCGGTGCAGGTGCTGGTCAACAGCGCGTCGATCTTCGGCCCGAGCACGCTGGCCGACATGACGCTCGACCAGGTGAGCGCGAACCTGACCGTGAACGCGTGGGCGCCGCTGGCGCTGATGCGCGCGCTGGCGGCGCAGGAAATCGACGAGGGGCGCATCGTGAACCTGCTGGACACGCGCGTGCAGGGCCTGGACCTCGACCACGCCGCCTACATCCTCAGCAAGCACGCGCTGCTGCAGCTCACGCGCATGGCGGCGGCGGAGCTGGCGCCGCGCATCACGGTCAATGCGGTGGCGCCGGGGCTGATCCTGCCCCCGCCCGGCGAGGACGAGGGCTACCTCGACGCGCTGGCCGGGTCGCTGCCGCTGCAGCGGCACGGGAGTGCGGAGGACGTGGCGGACGCGGTCGCGTACCTGCTGCAGGCCGGCTTCGTGACGGGCCAGGTGATCTTCGTCGATGGCGGGCGGCATGTGCGCGAGGAGTGAGGGCGCGCGATGGGCTACATCCTGATCGAGGACCTGCTCGCGCGCTGCATCATCGGCATCAACGAGGAGGAGCGGCGCAACAAGCAGGACGTGGTGATCAACATCGTCGTCGGCACCGACACGCGCGCGCCCGGGCGCAGCGACGACGTCGCGGACGCGCTCGACTACCGCGAGATCAAGAAGCGCGTCTTCGCGATGGTCGAAGGGTCGCAGTTCGGGCTGGTCGAGGCCCTGGCGGAGGCGATCGCGGATATCTGCCTGGGGTACCCGCGCTGGCGGCAGGTCGAGGTGACGGTGGAGAAGCCGTCGGCGCTCCGCTTCATCCGCAGCGTCGGGGTGCGCACCAACCGCGCGCGCGTGAGGACGCCTGATTGCTCGCGTGTTCATCGCCATCGGTTGGAACGTCGCCTCCGAGCGTAACGTGCGCGCGGCCCGAGGACGGTGGCGGAGGAGGTGCGCAACGTTGCGCTCTCGACCTTCCATGCGACGCCTCCGCTCAATCGCCCCGAGCAGCCGAGCTTCTTCAACGGCGTGGTCGAGGTCGAGACGAACATCCCGCCCCGCGCGCTCAAGTGTGAGGTGCTGCGGCGCGTTGAGGCGGAGCTGGGTCGGGTGCGCAGCGACGACCCGTGGACCGCGCGCACCATCGACCTGGACATCGCAATCTATGATGACCTGGTGATCGACGAGCCCGACCTGCGCATCCCCGCCCCGGACGTCACGGAGCGCACGTTTCTCGGAAGACCGATCGCGGAGCCGGCGCCGGAGATGGTGCTACCGGGGACGGGTCGGCGAGCGAAGGACATCGCCGCCGCGCCCGGGGACGATGACATCGCGCCGCTGGGGGAGCACACGCAGTCCCTGAAGGAGAAGGTCGGCGCAGGAGCAAGGAGCGCGTGGAGCAGCTTGTCCGCGAACTGGTCATCGAGATCGGCGAGGACCCGGACCGCGAAGGCCTGGTGAGGACGCCCGAGCGCGTGGCGCGCGCGTGGGAGTTCCTGTCCCGCGGCTATGGCATGGACCCGCGCGACGTGGTCGGCGACGCGGTGTTCACCCAGGAGACCAGCAACATGATCACCGTGCGCGATATCGAGCTTTCCAGCATGTGCGAGCACCACATGCTACCCTTCTACGGGTGCTGCCACGTCGGCTACATCTCGAAGGGCAAGGTGCCGGGGCTGAGCAAGGTCGCGCGGCTGGTGGAAGTCTACGCTCGCCGGCTGCAGATCCAGGAGCGGCTGACCGAGCAGATAGCCCCCACGAGCATGGACGAGATCGACGCTGAGGGCGTGGGCGTGGTCATCGAGGCGCGCCATCTGTGCATGATGATGCGCGGGGTCGAGAAGCAGAACTCGCTGACGACCACCTCGTCGGTGCTGGGGAGCTTCCACAATTCGGCGGCCACGCGCGCCGAGTTCATGACGCTGATCAGCAAGCCGCGCAGTGCGGCGCCGTAGCGGACATCAGTTGCGGTTGAGCGGAGGGCTCACGATGACGTCGCGCGAGCGCATCATTGCCGCGAACCGACGCGAGCCGGTGGACCGTGTGCCCTGCTGCGCGACCTTCAACCCGCTGTCGGCCACGCTGCGGCGCGGGCACACCTGGAACTTCCCGTGGGACCCCGACACCCCCGCCGACGAGCAGCGCCGCTACCAGGTCGAAGAGCTGGGCCTGGACCAGATCGTGCACTTCGGGGTGGAGATGTGCCGGTCCGTCGGGGGCGTCGAGTCGCGTGTGTGGCTGGAGGGCGATGTGCTGCACAAGGCGTACTCGACGCCCGCGGGCGAGCTGCACGCGGCCGTGCGCTACAACGACATGTGGCCGCACGGCGAGGACATTCCGTTCTTCAGCGACTTCAACATCGGCCACTACGTCGAGCCGTGGCTGCAGACCGAGGCGGACCTCGAGGCCTTCAAGGCCGTGCGGCGGCTCGACACCAGCCCGGAGGCCGTTGAGCGGGCCCGGGAGCGCGCGGCCGCGGCCCGCACCGCGGCCGACGAGTACGACCTGGCGACCATCGCCTCGGTGGGCATGGGCCTGACCGGCGCCCAGCACCTGTTCGGGGTGCGCGAGCTGTGCATGATGACCATCGACAATCCGACGCTGGTGGACGCGTACCTCGCCTACGAGCACGAGATCAACGTAGCGACGCTGCGGGCGCTGGCGAACAGCGGGTGCGACATGATCCGCCGCAACGGCTTCTACGAGACCGCCGACTTCTACGGTCCGGCGATGCTGGAGCGCTTCCTCGGCGACCGTCTGCGGCGCGAGGCGCAGGTCGCGCGCGAGGGTGGCATGCTCATGACCTACACGGTGCACACGGGCGTGATGCCCATCCTCGACTACCTCGCCGGGCTGGAGCTCGATGCGCTGTTCGGCATCGACATGGCCTTCGCAGGCGTGGAGCCCACGGAGGTCCGCGACACGCTGGCGGGCGTCAGCAGCTTGTGGACGGGCCCGAGCAGCACCTACCACCTGTGGAAGGGCCCTGAGGCGACGCGCGAGGCGGTGCGCATGGTCTTCGAGGTCTTCGGCAAGACCGGACTGATCCTGGCGCCGTGCGTGTCCGCGCACAGCATCATGCCGTGGGAGAGCACGCTGGCGATGATCGACGAGTGGCGCAAGCTGCGCTGAGCAGGCAGGGAGGCAGAGCCAAGACGGTGCAGGCAGGCGACGAGAGCTTCGATGTGATCGTGGCCGGTGGCGGCATCTCGGGGACGATGGCGGCCATCGCCGCCGCCCGCGAGGGCGCGCGCACGCTGCTGGTCGAGCGCCACGCGGCGCTGGGCGGGATGGCGACGCTGGGGCTGGTGCAGCCGATCACCACCTGGGGCATCGGCGGGCAGTACGTCATCGGCGGGACCGGCCGGCGCATGCTCGAAGGGATGATCCAGCGCCATCCCGGCAGCGCGACCGAGCTGAGCCTCTACGGCCCGACCTGCGACGCCGAGCACCTCAAGCGGGAGCTGGAGGAGCAGGCGCTGGCGTGCGGGGTGCGGCTGCGCTACCACTCGTGGGTCACGGGTGTCGAGAGCGATGGCGAGCGCATCGCCGGTGTGCGCATGGTCTCGAAGGCGGGGGAGTGCTTCGTCCGCGGCGAGGTGTTCGTCGATGCCACCGGCGACGGCGACGTGGCCGCGGGGGCCGGTGTCCCGGTGGAGGTCGGCTCGCAGGGCATCACGCTCATGTTCACCATCGCGGGCATCGACCGCGAGCGCTGCCCAGAGCGCGACGAGATGGCCGAGATCTACCGGCAGGCGGGGCCGCTGAGCTACCGCGGGCTGTGCATCTTCTGGGGGCCGCGCGCCGACGCGTGCTACGTAAACATGACCGAGGTCGAGGACCTCGACGCGCTCGATCCCGATGACCTGACGCACGCAACGGTCGAGTGCCGGCGACAGGCCTGGGGCATCCTCGACGTCTTCCGCCGGCACGTGCCTGGTTTCCAGCGCGCCTACATCGCGCAGACCGCGCCGGCGCCGGGCATCCGTGAGAGCCGGCATGTGCAGGGGCTGCATGTGCTGTCGGCCGATGACGTGCGCGAGGGCCGGGACTTCGAGGACACCATCGCGCGGGCCGCGTGTCCGGTTGACATCCACGGCAGCCACGAAGGTGGCCGCGGCGACTACCACGGGCTCAGGCGCAGCTACGGGGTGCCCTGGCGCTCGCTGGTCACCGCACAGTTCGCGAACCTGGTGGTCACGGGGCGATGCCTGTCCGCCGATCACGTAGCGCACTCGTCGGTGCGGCGCATGGCGCCGGGTTTCGCACTGGGCGAGGCGGCGGGGATCGGCGCCGCGCAGGCGCTCGCGCACGGCGATGTGCGTGCTCTGCCGGTCGCGCCGCTGCAGGCGCGGCTGCGGGAGTTCGGGGCGATCCTCGATCCGGAGGAGCGGCGCGAGAAGAGCGGGGCGTAACGGCCGGGCCGGGATGGGACCTGCGATGGCGCACGCAACGTGCGCGCCGTCGCACCGTACGGCAACGACAACGACCGGGCACGAGCGTAGTCGCGCCCCTCCATACGGCACGAAGATGGTGACGGCGCTGTTGCCGTCCGGAGGGCGCATGTTGATATGCGCCGCCGTGCCGTAGCCGTTCCGTGGCATCCCGCCCGGGGGCGGGACCCGCGTGTCGGTGGGCGGTTGGCGGGCGGATGGCAACCACAGGAGGGAAGCTGCCGATGGTATGGCAACTGCTCTGGGGCGATCTGCACAATCACAACAGCGTGGGCTTGTTCCACTACTCGAAGGGCTCGCTGGAGCGCACCATTGAAATCGCACAAAGCCACCTCGACTTCTTCGCCTTCACCGGGCACTCGCACTGGCACGACATGCCCGAGATGCCCAACGGCGGCCACCTGAAGTGGCAGGAGGGCTTCGAGCACCACACGCGCATGTGGCCGGAGGTGCAGCGGCAGATCGCCGCCGCCAACCGTGATGGCGAGTTCGTGGCATTTCCCGGCTACGAGTGGCACTCGGCGCAGTACGGTGACCGCAGCGTGATCTTCCCCGACGACGACAGCGAGCTGCTGCATGCGCAGG
Source organism: Candidatus Zipacnadia bacterium (assembly GCA_029820295.1). Taxonomy (GTDB): domain Bacteria; phylum Armatimonadota; class Zipacnadia; order Zipacnadales; family UBA5352; genus JALGVA01. The sequence goes on along the minus strand of JALGVA010000040.1, from coordinate 49,528 downwards.
ACATCCACGAGCTGACCGCCTTCGCGCGCGAACGCGGGGCGCTGCTGGTCCCGCATCACATCGGCTATCGCTCGGGCCTGCCGGGGCGCGGCGCGAACTGGGCGAGCATCGACGAGGAGGTGTCGCCGCTGCTGGAGATATTCTCCGAACACGGCGGCGCCGAGCGCGACCGCGGCCCGTGGCCCTACATCCGCCACACCAACGGACCACGCACCACGCGCAATACCTGGCAGCACGGCCTGGCGATGGGCAAGAAGCTCGGCGTGGCCTGCTCGACCGATGACCACTTCGGCTACCCGGGCGCGTACGGAGAGGGCCTCATCGGCGTCTACGCAGGGGTACGGACGCGCGCGGCCATCTGGGAGGCGCTGTGGGCGCGGCGGACCATCGGCGTCACCGGCGACCGCATCGAGCTGTGGTTCGCGCTCAACGGACAGCCGCTGGGCTCGACCGTGCCGCACACGCGCGAGCGGCGCATCGAGGTCGAGGTGTCGGGCTGGGACGATGTGGCGATGGTGGAGGTGCTGCGCAACAACCGCGTGATCCACCGGCACTTCCCCGAGGATCACGCCGCCCCCTCGCAGCCCTTCGCGGGCCCGGTGAAGTGCCGCATCGAGTACGGCTGGGGGCCGTGGACCGCGCTGGGCATTCCGCGCACGGCCGACTGGCTGATGGAGACGCGGCTTCGGGGCGCGCGCTTCCTGCGCTACATGCCGTGCTTCCAGAGCGGGCCGATGGACGAGGAGCGGCGCAACCGCGTGCACGAGTTCGACGACGCGCACTGCCGCTGGGAGTCGTACACCTCGCGCGAAGGGTGTTTCGCCGAGACGCCCACGAACGCGCTCGTCTTCGAGATCGAGGGCGGCGCGGGGGCCGAGCTGACGCTGGAATTCGATCAGCCCGTGACCCGCAGCTTCACCTGGCGTCTGGGCGAGCTGGCGCAGTCCTCGGAGATCGAATTCACCGCCGGCTTCCCGTGCGAGTCACTGCTGGTGCACCGGCTGGTGCCGGCGGACATGTGCAGTGCGCGCTTCGAGCTTGTGGACGAACGCGATGGCGACGACTTCTACTACGTGCGCGTGACCCAGGCCAACGGCCACATGGCGTGGTCGAGCCCGATCTGGATCGAGGAGTGATCGCGATGGATGAGCTGGCGATCAACGGGGGCCCGATGGCGAAGCCGACGCCCTACGCGCGGCCAAACCGCTACGGCGAGGAGGAGCTGGCGCTGCTGCGCGAGGTGATCGAGTCGGGCCGGTTGATGGGGCCGGGCGGCATGGTGGCGCGCTTCGAGCAGGAGGTGGCCGAGGCCTTCGGCGCGCGCCACGTGGTCATGGTGACCTCGGGCACGGCGGCGCTGCACACCGCGCTGGCGGCGCTCGGCGTCTCGGAAGGCCACGAAGTGATCACCACGCCGGTGACCGACATCGGCACGGTGGCGGCGATCCTGGCGCTGCACGCGATCCCGGTGTTCGCAGACCTCGACCCCGACACCACGCTCATCAGCCCGCAGAGCGCGCGCGAACGCATCACCGAGCGCACCAGGGTGGTCATCGCGGTGCACATGGCCGGACTGCCGTGCCCGATGGACGAGCTGCTGACGCTCGGCGAGGAAACCGGGGTGCTGATCCTGGAGGACTGCGCGCAGGCGCACGGCGGCACCTGGCAGGGCCGGAAGCTCGGGACCATTGGCCACGCCGCGGGCTTCAGCATGAACGAGTCGAAGCAGATGAGCACCGGCGACGGCGGGTTCGTGATGACCGACGATGACGAGACCGCGCGCATCGCGACGCTGTTCCATGACAAGACCTACGTGCGCGACGGCTCCATCGGCTACGGTGACCAGCCGATCCCGTTCTTCGCGCTCAACTACCGGCCGACGTGCCTGCAGGCGGCGGTCGGGCTGGCGCAACTGCACAAGCTGGACGGGCTGGTGGCGCGGAGGGACGAGATCGCGCGCCGTTACTACGCTGAGCTGGGCGACCTCCCGCACCTGAAGCTGCCGCGTATCGTGGATGGCGGGCAGCCGTCGTGGTGGCCTATCCCGGCGCGCTACACCGGCGAGGAGCCCGCCTACGAGGAGATCACGCGAGCGCTGGGCGCCGAGGGGCTGTCGGTGGGCACACGCATGGGCCCGGCGGGCAATATCCTGCGCACCGAGCTGATCCGCACGAAGCGCTACTACCCCCTGACCGACGAGGTGCCGGCGTTCTGGCGCGAAGCCGCCTACGATCCGGACTCGTGCCCGAACGCGGACGCCCTGCAGGCGAGCCTGCTGCGCCTGCCGGTCGATCAGCGCTACACCGACGAGGATATCGAGCAGACGATCGCGGGGATCCGGAAGGTGTGGGGGCACTACTTCGGAACGACGTAGCGAGGGCCATTTGCTTTCGTGCGCGATATGTGGTAGAGTGGAACCGTAGAAATGCGGCTAAAGGCCGCGCGGAGGATCGTTGTTCGCGTCGCTTGTGGGCTTGTCTCCTGGCGGACGGGCAGGGATGCTGCGAAGACCGTGACAGGAGGCAGGACACATGGCAACAGGCACAGTCAAATGGTTCGACGACGCAAAGGGCTTCGGCTTCATCGAGCGCGAGGATGGGGAGGATGCCTTCGTGCATTTCTCCGCCATCAAGGGCGAGGGCTACAAGAGTCTGGCTGAGGGCGCCAAGGTCGAGTTCGACGTGACGCAGGACGCCAAGGGGCCGCGCGCCGACAACGTTGTGATTGTCGAGTCCGCACCGGCCGTCGACTCGCCCAACATGTGGTAGAGCCGCGACTTCGTCAAACCCGGGCGCCCGGCCAACACGGCCGGGCGTCTGCTGTTGTTGCGTGGGCTCGTGCTCTGCATCGACCCGTTCGCGCCGATGCAGGCGCATGCCGGGTCGATCGCGAAGATGGTCGGGCAGCATAGCCTGACCGGGAGCGATGCCCATGTATGCGCACGCTGGGGCTGCCGACACGCCATGCCGACCCTCGGCGCGGGCAGTGACGCTCGTGCCGTTGCTGTGCCTTCTCCTGCTCGCTGCATCTCGGGCCCATGCGGCGGACGTGACGGCGGCGCGCGCCGCGGCGGCGCCGCTGATCGACGGCCGCCTCAACGATGCCTGCTGGCGGGACGCGCCGGCGACCGATGACTTCCGCGTGCGGCATACACAGGAGCGCGCACGCCCGGGCGCGAGCGTGCGCGTTGCCTTCGACGAGAGCGCACTCTACGTCGGCGTGTGGTGCGAGGAGCCGGACGTGGCGAGCATCGTCACGCGCGAACTCGCGCGCGACAACTCCGACGTATTCCGCACCGACTGCGTTGAGGTGATGCTCGACCCGGCGCGCACCCGCAACGACTACTACCACATCGGCGTGAACGCCTCCGGCTCGGTGGCCGACCGCGCCTGCACCCAGGGCGGCTTCATCGGCGACATGAGCTGGGACGCGCCGGTGACCGCCGCATCAGCCATCGGCGAGGACTTCTGGTCGTGCGAGATCGCGATCCCGTTCTACGCGCTGGGCATCACCCCGGCCGTGGGCTCCACATGGGCGATCAACGTCTGCCGGGAGAAGAAGGACCCGGCGGAGAACTCCTCCATCGCCGACGAGGGCGCGTTCAACAACGCCGCCGCCTTTCCCGACCTGCGCGGCATCAGCGCCGACCTGTCGCGTTACTGCTACACCATCGGCGCCTTCGAGCCGGCGGAGGCCATCCACGAGGGCGCGCTGGAGCTGACGCTCGGTGTGCCGGTTGAGAACCTCACCGGCGATGATGCGGAGCGGCTGCTGGACGGGTGGCTGATCGGCCCGGGAGGCGAGGTGGTCACCGCCAGCGCGGACATCACGCCGCCGGTGGGTGAGCGGCGGCGCTTTGAGCTGGGCCCGATGCGCCTCGCCGCGCAGGGCGACTACCGGTGCTTCGTGCGCGTGGCCGGCCCGGTCACGAAGCTCACGCTGGCCCTGCGGCAGGCCACGCTGCCGATCGCCTGGGTGCCGATGACCATCCGGCTGCTGGAGCCATGGTACCGCGACGCCATCTTCGCGACGCAGCAGATCGAGCAGGTGGTAGCGGAGGTCGGCGTGCGCCTGGACGCTGACGAGCTGGCCGGCGCGTCGCTGCAGGTGAGCATCGTCGATGACGCCGGCGGCCGGGCGCTGGCCCGCGTCTCGCCCGAGGTCGGCGAGCGCGTGCCGGTGAGGTTCGACGCGCAGGCGCTGCCCGAGGGGCGCATGACCATCGTGGCCGCGCTGACCGGCGCCGACGGCGAGGAGCTGGCGCGCACCACGCACCCGCTGCGCAAGCTGGCCTACCTGCCCGGGGAAGTCTGGCTGGGACGCGACATGAACTGGCGCGTGGACGGAGAGCCGTTCTTCCTCAACGGCGCCTGGAACTACCC
>JALGVA010000040.1:0-45114 GCA_029820295.1 Candidatus Zipacnadia bacterium | reverse complement strand
TGAGTGCCGAGGACGCCGAGCTGCTGCGGGCGCACGCGCGCGCGGGGCGCGACAACCCGCGTCTGTTCGCCTACTACGTCTCCGACGAGCCCGAGGTCTCCAACACGCAGGCCTCGGTGCTCGAAGAGGTCTATCGCATCTTCGCCGACGAGGACCCCTGGCACCCGATCATCATCAGCAACGACTCCATGCACGGGCTGCGCGCCTACGCGCGCTGCGGCGACATCAACGGCCTGCATCCCTACCCCGCGATCCTGCGCGACCGGCGCGTGAACGACCTCAGCTCGGTGACGGTCTTCGTCGAGGGCGCGGTCGATACGTTCGCCGGGAGCGACCACAAGCAGACCGTGGCCTACCTGCACCAGGGCTTCAATTACGGTGACCACGGAGCGGTCAACAACCGCATCCCGAGCTATGTCGAGTACCGCGATCAGGACCTGCTGGCGCTGATCTGCGGCGCGCGCGGCTTCATCCAGTTCAACCGCATGGTGGCCCACTACCCCGAGCTGTACATCGGCATGCCGCATCTCACGCGCGAGCTGGGCCTGCTCGGTGAGGTCGCACTGTCGCCGACGTCGGAGATCGTGCCGGCGGCCGACAGCGACACTGCCAGGCTGCTGCTCAAGGAGCACGAGGGCGAACTGTGGCTGCTGGCCTGCAACGCCGACATGGAGCCGCGAGAGGTGACGATCACCGTGCCGGGCGTCGGCGCGCGTGCCGAGGAGCTGCAGGTGGTCTCGGAGGGGCGGAGCGTGCCTTTGGATGGCGACCGGCTGACAGACCGCTTCGACACCTTCGAGGTGCACGTGTACACCACCGGGGACGCGCCGGAGCTGCCGACGGTGGCGGAGATCGTCGCTGAGATCGACGCCGCCAACCAGGCGCGGCGCAAGCCGGGCAACCTGGCCTTCCAGATGTTCGAGGGCGACGGTGTGAGCGTGAGCGCCTCGTCCAGCAGGGCGGGGCGTGGGCGCCGCGCGGATGTGGCGCTGTGGCACGTGGTGGACGGGGTCATCGATGCGGGCGACCGCTACCACTGCCTGACCTGGCAGGATGATACGCCCGACGAGTTCCCTGACTGGCTGGAGATCAGGCTGGCCGAGGCGCACGGCGTCGGTCGCGTCGTGGTCTACCCGTTCGAGCGGAGCCTGCGCGACTACTCCGTCGAGGCGTTCGTCGATGGTGAGTGGCGTGAGGTGGCCGCCATCGGCGGCCAGCAGACCGACCGCATCGAGCACGAGTTCGAGCCGGTCACGACGGACCGCATCCGCCTGGTCGTGACCGCCGCGAACGGGCCGAACTCGATGGTCACCGAGGTGGAGGTCTACGAGCGATGAGCGTGCATCCACCCTGCACTGCGGCCGTCCTGGTGGTGCTGGCGCTCGCGGGCGCTGCCGTCGCGGAGGCCGGCGACGGCCTGGTGGGCTGGTGGCGCTTCGATGAAGCCGGGGGCGTGACGGTGGTCGATGCCTCCGGGAACGGGCGCGACGGCGTGATCCTCGCCGACAAGCATGGCGTGGAGCGCGTCGCCGGGCGCAGCGGTGGCGCGCTGGCCTTTACCGGCGGCCCCCAGGACGCTCGTGGCGAGGCCGGCTGCGTAGCGATCGCCGGGCTGGGCGAGACTGACTGGTCGCGGGGGCTGACCATCGAGGTGTGGGTGCGCTTCGATGAGCTGACCCGGCCCAGCACCTACGAGATCGTCTCGAACACGGTCGCGGATCGCGGGCCGGGCTTCCGGCTGATGCTGAGCTGGGCGAGCCTGTGGCTGCGTTCCGGCGAGGGCGGCGGCGGCCGCACATGGGGCGCGGGTTCCGATCCGTCGGTCACCGCGCTGCGCACCGGCGAGTGGTACCACCTCGCGGGCACCTATGATGGCTCGGTCTTCCGCGTCTACGTGGACGGCGCGCTGGTGGGGGAGAGCGAGCCGGGCCTGGCGCTGACACCCGGCGAGCCCACCGTCTGGGTGGGCAGCTACCGTGGTGGCTTCGCCTACGGCCTGACCGGGGCGGTCGATGACCTGCGGCTCTACCGCGAAGCCAGATCCCCGGCGCAGATCGTCATGGACGCGAAGCTGGGCGCGGGGGCCGCAGGGCGCTGAATGCCGGCGAGGGAGCGCGCGATCAGCGGGTGCCGTAGAGGTCGCGCGCGGTGTCGTGGAAGACCCTTTGCACGGCGGCGCGCGACAGGCCCATGATCCGCGCCGCCGCGCGCAGCGCCCGCAGCGATTCCAGGCCCACCAGCGTCGGGCGCACCGGGGGCTGGACCGCCTGCCAGTCGAGCGTCTCCGGGTAGAGCCAGAGGAAGCCGTCGCCGACGGTCACGCAGCGCCCGCGGATCTCCGAGACCGGGAAGTCGCTGCCGAACATCAGCCGCGATGGCCCGAAGGCGCGCAGGATCGCGACCAGCGCGGCGGCCTCGCAGATCCCCGAGCTGTCGAACCAGACGTTCTCCAGGCCCTCGATGGCCGCGATGCCGCGGACCGTGTTGGGCGCGTGGAAGCCGCGTGCCGCGTGCGCGAGCTGCAGGCGCGCGCTGGGGTAGCGGCGGCACATCGCGACGATGGTGCGCTGGTTGCCGGGGTCGCTGAGCGCGCCGTGGCGCACCACGTGCAGCACGATGACCAGGCCGCGCTCATTCGCGAGCCGCCACGCCCACTCGGGCAGGTACTCGCCGAGCCTCGAGTCCTGCGTGCTGGCGCGCGGCGAGAAGCAATGGTAGGGCTTGAGCGCCACCACGCGCGGGTGCTCCAGCGCCGCCGTCAGCTCAACGCAGTCGCTGTCGGGCGCAATGAGCAGCGCGCCGACGCTGGCCTCGTCGCGGTCGAGGTCCTCCAGCAGCCGCCGGTTGACCAGCGCCACGTCGCAGCCGGGGGTGGGGAAGGGCATCAGCAGGCCGCCGGTCACGCGTCCGCGCCCCACCTGTCGCTCGAGTCGCGCGCGCCACACGCGCGGCGTCACCTTTGCCGGGCCCTCCTGCAGGAACGCGGGCGGCGGCTCGGGCAGGTCGCGCAGGCGGTAGAGGTGCGCGTGGGCGTCGAAGACGCGCTCGGGCACGAACTCCGCCAGGTCGGCAGCGATTTCAGCGTCGAGCGACGTGAACTGCCAATTGCCCGGCATAGATCGGCCTCCGCTCACAGCCGGTACTCCCGCACGCGCTCCATGCAGCGGTTCGCGGCATCGAGGTCCGGCGCACCCGTGACCTTGTAGAGCACCCCGCCGCACAGGGCGTGCCGGTCGAGCGCCGCCTCGAAGGCCGGGAACTCAGCCTCGACGACCAGCGGCAGGTCGCCGGTGCGCGCCTGTAGTTCGGGCAGGACCTCGAAGGCGAGCGGGAAGCCGCGGTCGTCGGCGAGCATCATCGCCCGCAGCCCCCGGAGCGACGAGACGGCCTCCAGCAGATGGCGCCCGTTTCCGTGGATGTGCACGACGCCGCCGTCGAACTGCGCGATGATGCGCTCGACCGGCTCGCGACCCCACTGCTCGAAGTAGGCCAACGAGGTCATGTGGAACGGGTCCACGCTCTCGGAGACGATCCGCCCCGGCAGCCACTGGGCCATGTTGCTGAAGCTGCCCCCCTCGAACAGCCCTACAATCTCGAAGAAGTCGGCCTGGATGCGCCGGTTGACCTCGAAGGCCAGGTCGATGGCGCGGCGGACGCTGTCGGGCCGCTCGATCAGGGCCATGTAGGTTGCGGTGGCGCCCACGAGTTCGAAGACGAAGTTGAGGCCGTCGATGAGGATGAAGTGACTGACCCCGAAGCGCCCCCGGGCGCGCTCGGCGAACAGCGTCGTCTGCTCGACGAAGCGCTCGTACCAGGGCCCGCTCTCGTCGAACTGCAGCGAGTCAAGCTCCGACCAGTCGTTGAGCAGCGGCGCGACCATCGACGAGATCCAGCCGTTCTCGGGGTGCGCCATGAACTGCACGTCGGCGCCGAACAGCCCGCCGTAGAGCCCCTGGTCGAACTCGCTGAGGTATGCGCAGGGGAGCGAGTCATCCTCAAGCCGCGTGCGCTCGGCAAGGTGTTCCTCCCAGAAGCGCACGCGCTCCTCGGGGTCGGGCGGCGGGCAGTAGCCGTGAGCGTAGCGCGCCGCGAAGCGCTCGACCGACGGGCTGGGGATGTCGAAGGTGGCGAAGATGCGGTCGCGGCCGGCGCCCGAGTAGAGCGTGCGGAGGCGCTCGACGGCGTCATGCGTGTTGGCCTTAAAGGCGAGCGTGGCAGGCACGCGGGGTCGTCCTCCTACTCCTGCGGCGCGATCTGGATCGCGACCGGCTCGGCGTCGGCGATCTGGAAGGCGTAGAGCTTCGCCATGTCGAGCGTGAAGCGAAGCTGCACGGGTTGGCCGATGAGCTGCGCGAGGTCCGCGCCGTCGCGCCAGGTGGGCGTGAGCGCGACGCCGTCATCGTGGATGGGCTCGGAGGCGGCCAGGACGTTGCCCTCGAGGTCGAGCGCCTCGACCACGAGGGTGCTGCCGGGCGTGCCGTCGGGTGCGGGTGGGGCGATGTCGGCCTTCGCGTTGACCTCAAGGCGGCTGCCGCGCAGGACGAAGGGCCTGGTCGTGACCGTGCCGGGCCTGCCGGCGGCGTCGAGCGAGACGAAGCCGTCGAGGCGCTGCACGTAGCGCTGGATGGCGCCCTCGATGCGCCGTCCGTACCAGCGGGAGTTGTGCGGCGTGGGGTGCTCCAGCCCATACATCCACAGCTCGTCACCCATGCGGATCATGCCCGGGCCCATGTAGGCGGAGTAGCCGATCTGATCGCCGACGCGCACCGCGGTCGGGTCGATAGGCACGTAGCGCTCGCGGAAGCGCCGGTCGAGGTGGATGCCGTCGCGGCTGCTGGCGAAGGTGATCTCCGCCAGACCGTTGTCGTAGTGATGCACGGACGGGAAGAACAGGTAGACGCCGGGCGCCCAGTCGTAGAGCGTCGCGGCGGAGTTGTAGAGGCCGCAGCCCCACTCGCCGCCGGGGTCATCCTCATCGGGCGCCGCGATCTCCTCCGATGGCGGGAACTCGCGCCAGATGGGCGATTGGCTGCGGCCGATGCGGCGCGAGGCCTGGCCGTAGGGCTCGCCCTGATCGTTCTTGCGGTAGACATTGACGCGTGTGTAGGCCACGTAGGCCTGGCGGTACGGGTCCCAGAAGCAGACGTTCTGCGTGTCAGTGCCGCCTGACGGGAAGAGCAGGCCGTGGGGCGTGTCGAGGCCGGTCCAGTGGATGCCGTCGGCCGAGGTGGCGCCGCTGATGGTGGTGTGCTGCGGGCAGCCCTCGTAGGGGCAGATGCGGTAGAAGTCGCCGAAGATCATCTTGTAGCGCTCGTCGGGCGAGGCCGCGTGCGGGTCGATGAACACCGAGCCCCCGTGCACGTAGCCGCCGCAGTGCCCGAGCATCAGCAGGTTGTTCGCGGTCGAGCCCTGGTACTCCATCTGCCCGAGGATGGGCTTGCGCCAGTGGATGCCGTCATCGGACTCGGCGTAGGCGATGCGGTCCATCCAGTGGCCCTTGATGTCCTCGCGCCACTCCCAGCTCCCGTAGTACATGCGGAACTTGCCCTCATCGTGCAGCACGGTGACGTAGCCGAGGCCGGTCGGCTCCCACGGCGCGTCGGGGAAGAGCACCGGCCCGGCGCGCTGAGCGGGGTTGAGCACGAACGCGACGCCCGCCATCGACTGCACCATGTCCTCGTCGATGAAGAGCTGCTTGTTGCCGCCGATCTCGCGCACGTCGGCGGTCTGGGCCAGCACCGAGGTCGCGATCGTGACTGCCGCGGCGATCATGGCCGGCGTCCCTCGCATTCCGATGCCTCCAGGGCAGCTTACTGGGCGGCGTAGATGCGCACGTTATCGAACTCGCCCTCGGACCAGACGATGATTCCTGGCAGGCGCCGGCCATCGAGCGGATGGTTCTCCTCGTACTCCAGGGCCATCTCGCCGTCAACGATGAGCTGGACGCGGTCGGGCAGCACCTGCGCGATCACATGGTACCACCGCCCGGGCTCGGCGACCGGGCCCTCGGTGACCATGACCTGCTGCCCCAGCCGCATGAGCTTGCTCGCGGTGTTGCCGTTCGAGGCGAAGCCGATGAAGTAGCCGCCCTGCCAGGCGGCATCGCGCGTGCCCCAGAAGGCGGTCAGGTCGCCGGGGGCAGTCGAGCGCGCGTCGTACTCAATGCGCACGGGCGCGGCGACCTCGACGTTGCGCGCGAGGTAGCCGGTCTCGCCGCAGCGCACCGTCCCGTCCTCGATGGTCCAGCGTCCACGCAGCGCCAGCCAGTCGGGGCCCAGCTCCGCGCGCTCGAAGTCGTCGGCGGCCACAAGCTGCCAGTCCACGCCGCCGGGCAGCACCACCTCGGTGGCCCAGCGCTGACGCAGCTCCTCGAGGGCGGCCGCCTCCTGGGCGCGGCGCTGCTCGTCGGCGATGGCGGCGTCGCTCAGGCGCGCGTACTCGGCGGCGATCTCTTCGTCCGAGAGCAGGCGCGACCAGATAGCGACCTCGTCGATGAGCCCGTGGAAGTTGCCGGAGACGCCCGCCTTCGCCTCGAGGCCGCCCCAGTTCTCGTAGCCGATGGTCAGCGCGTTGCCGGTGCGGACGAGCGGAGCGACCGCAGCTTTTTCGGCCACGAGCTGGCCGTTGCAGTAGATGCGGACGCCCACGCCGTCCTCGCAGGTGACCGCGACGTGGTTCCAGCGCCCGGCCTCGATTACCGGCTGCGTGGTGAAGTTGTAGGACCACGCGCCGGTGTCATCGGTGGCCTCGAAGGTGATGCCGCCCTGGCGGATGGCGACCACGTAGGGGCAGGTCGTGCCGCGGGCGCGCTTGGCGACGACGCCCCAGCGCCCCTGCGTGGTGTCGGGCATGACCCAGGCGCTGATGGTGATGCGCGGGAACTCCAGCACCTCGCCGCCGGCCACGACGAAGTACGAGCCGCCATCGAAGCGCGGCGCCGAGCCCGAGAGGCTCGGCTCGAAGTCGATCTCGCCGGTCGGGACCGCGAGGAAGCCGTGGCCGGAGACGTCGGGGACGTTGCTCGCGTAGCGCTCGTCGAAGGTCCAGCGCGCGATGGGGTCCTGTTGGTCGAGCAGCGCCTGGCGGGCGGCCTCGCGCTGCTCGCGCAGCGTCTGTTCGTCCACGACCTCGGCGTCCACGTTCTCGAAGGTGTTCTCGCGCAGCAGCACCCCCACGCAGCCGTCGTCGATGTAGATGCCCCGGTCGGCGTTCTCGATGATGTTGTGCTCGGCCACGACATCACGCAGGCCTGGGTGCTCGGCGCTGACGCCGATGAAACGCAGCTCGGCGTTGTTGTGCAGGCGGTTGCGCCGGTGCACCGAGCACAGCGCCAGCGGGGCCTCGCCGCCCCGGGCCTGCAGGCCCTGGCTGGAGATGTAGGACGTGCCCGCACCGGTGGCGTTGTTGGGCCCGAAGCGATAGCTGTTCCCTTCGAGGATCTCGTTGCCCAGGAACTGGCAGTACCAGCTCGGCTGGAAGTGGCGGTACCAGCGTCCGGAGTTGTAGAAGCCCCCGCCGCGGGCGATGGTGTTGCCGGCGGCGACGTGGTCGATCGAGGTGCCGTAGTACTGCAGGCCGATGCCGACGTCCTCGAACTGGTTGCCGATGAACAGGTAGCGGCGCTGCAGCATCGTGATGGTGATGGGCGAGTTCTCGTCGGGCGGCACGTCCCACGGGCGGTCGAGGGTGACGTTGCGGCCGTCGTAGTCGGCGATCAGGCGGTACTGGCCCATGCCCCTGCCGCCGAGGATGAACACGCCCGCGCCGCGCCAGTCGGCCTTGCGGGTCCAGTTCGGCTCATCGCCGCCGAGGACGAGCGTGTCCGGGCCGATCTGCCGGGCGGTGCCGAACCACGCGCCGTAGCCCGCGTCCGAGGTCATCGCTTCGCGGTCCCAGCCATGCATGAGCGACAGGCGGTTGCGCGCGTAGTAGACGTTCTGCGAGGCGGCGCTGGTGTAGCAGTTCAGGGAGCCGCCGGTGGACATCAGGTCCGCGCCGATGATGCGGTTGTCCTCGAGGATCAGGCCGTCGGAGCCGTCGATGCAGTACCAGCCCCAGCGCCCGTTGTAGAGCGTGTTGCCGCTGACAACCGCTCCGCGGGGCCGCAGCAGGTAGAGCGAGCGGCCGGAGCCGTAGAGGTCGCAGTCGATGATGCGGATGTTGCGCCCGCCCATGCGCACGGTGTCACCGCCGCCGGACGAGAGCGTCTTGTGAGCGCGGAAGCGGGCGTCGATCTGCTCGGGGTCGAGGTGGCCGCGGTACATGTCGGCGCGCACGCGCACGCGGCGCAGGAAGGTGTCGCCCGAGTCGGGGTTGCCGATGTCGGCGGCGATGACGTGTTGGTAGTTGGTGCAGTAGATCGTCAGGTCCTCGAGGCCGAACTGGTTGGCGCCCTCGATGAGCGTGTACGGGTCCTCGGTGTCGGGCCAGAACAGACTCACCAGCGCGGTGCCCTCGCCGCGGACCACCGTGCGCTGCGGGATGGTCAGCGTGCCCTGCACCTGGTAGTGGCCGCGCGGCAGGTAGACGATGCCGCCCCCGTTCTCCTCGGCGGCGGCCAGCGCGGCGCGGATGGCCTCGCCGTCAAGCACCTGTCCCTGACGCGTGGCGCCGAAGTGGGTGACGTCGAAGACCTCCTGCGGCCAGGGCTCGGGCGTGGCGATCTCGATGGGACCGACCTCACTCCAGCCCGTGGGACCGCCATGGCCGTTGTGCACGAAGATGCGGTACCTGCCGGGCGGGACGCCAGCGGGCACGTCCGCGTGCAGCGACCACGTGTCCGCCGCGGTGACCTTGAGCGCGACCGGCGTCCCGCCGGCCTCAGGAACCAGCGCGACCGATGCGGATGCATCCTCGCTGCCCACGCAGCGGCCGAAGACGCGCAGCCACCCGCCCGGGGAGGCGCCGATGCCCGCGTCGCCCTGCGCCCACCAGGGCGTGGGGCAGTTCAGGCGCATGAGGTCTGAGGCTTCCCCCGCCGCCTCGATGCGCCGGGCTCCATGTCGGCGGGGATGACGAACTTGAGCGACTGGTCGGTGGGCTGGAGCACTTCGACAGGGGTGCCGGCGACCGGGGCGCCGTAGGCCCTGGCTCCCGGAGGGCCGGGCTCAACGTCTTCGAGATGCACGAGGGTCACCGTCGGGGCGTCGGTGAAGCCGTCGCCGCAGACCAGCACGGTGTCATCGGGCGCGACCGGGTCGGATGCCCAGAACACGACCGGCCGGGCGAAGGCGGTGCCCGCGATGGCGACCACCGCCACTGCAGTCAGGAGCGCTCTCATTCGGCACCTCCGTCAGCGGGCGAAGCGCAGGATGCCCGCCTGGTGCACGTCCCAGGTGTGCGCGCCGGTGCCGCGCCACATCTGCCACAGCGGCTGCGCGGACTTGCGCACGCTGATGTTGAAGTCGAGGCGCAGGGCCGGGTCGGGCTCGATGCCCAGCGAGGCCAGCGGGATACGCCACTCGCAGGTCCACTGAGCCGGGCCGACGATGCCGGCGGCGTACTCGACGCCCTGCGCCGCGCGCTCGGCGACGGCCGCGGGCGCGCCCGCCTCCTGGCTGCTCTCGAAGTGTCCGGACGGCCAGCCGCGCAGGACGAGGATCGGCCCGGTGCCCACGCGCAGCGCGATCTCCACCGCGTCATCGCTGCCCCAGGTGTCGCCCGGGCGCAGCGGCTTGGAGGCGTCCACGCGGTTGTCGATGGCGACCAGCAGGTTCGTGCCATCGTGGACCAGCCACGCGAAGCTGGGCGGTTCGGTCGGCTCGCCCTCGATGCCCTCGCGCACCGGCATGGCGCGGTCGCGGCTCAGTCCGCTCCACTCGTCCGTGCCGAGCCGACCATCGACGGTCACCTCGCCGGCGAACGGGCGCACGGTGAACTCCGGACGCGGCCCGCGGACGGTCTCGGCCCGCGGCTTCAGGCTGGCCTCCTGGACCATGCGCCAGTAGTAGGCGACGCTCGGGCGGACCTGCGTGTGCACGGGCCACGTGGGCCGGTTCGGGTCGGCGTAGAGGCCGATCTCCTCCACCGGGATTGGCTCGAAGCCATCGGGCAGCAGGACGCCTTCGGGCAGATCGAGTGTCAGCGTCTGGGGATCGAAGATTGAGGGGTCTTCGATGGTCAGCGGCTCCTCGATTTCCTGGTAGGGAAGCGCGCGGCCCTCGACGTCTTTCCACGGGTACCGGCCGACTACCACGTTGCCGCGCACCACATTGCCCTTGGGCGCGGCGGGCTCGTCGTCGAGGATGCCCACCAGCTTCGGGTAGCGCTCGGCCCACAGTGGTGACTGGTAGGGCATGGCCTCCAGGCGCGTGGTCATGGTGCCGGGCACCGCGGCGGCGGCCCAGCCCATGGCCCGGGCGTCGATGTGGATAGCGCGCGGGCACTCGACGAAGATGTTCCCCGCGATCGCGCAATCGCGCCCGCCGCCGATGAACGTGGCGCGAATCACGCGGTAGAACACGTTGCCGACCATCTGCGTGCCGCACCACATGTCGTCGAGGTAGATGCCGACGCAACCCCGGCCCTCGCGGCCGTTGATGTGGTGCATGTAGTTGTTGCGGATGGTTGTGCCACGCATCGTCCAGTCGCGGCCGGAGTAGATCGCGCCGGCGTCGTTGGACTCGTAGCAGACGCTGTGGATCTCGTTGAGCGCGATCAGGTGATCGTTGCCGCGGAACGAGATCGCCTGGTGCGGGGCGTCGTGGATGAGGTTGTGGACCACGCGATTGCCTACTCCGCTCACCGCTACGCCGGGCACATACATGCGCTTCCACTCGCCGAAGTCGTGGATGTGACAGTTCTCGACCACGTTGCCCGCGGGCGTGAGCGTCGGCCGGTCGCCGCCGGCGATGCTGAAGCCGCCCTCGCCGAGGTAGCGCGCATCGCAGTGCATGATGCGCTGGTCGGTGCCCGACGCCTTCGCCGCAAAGCCGCCGATGTCGCGGAAGGTGCAGCCGATGATGCTGTTGTGCGCGCCGCTCATCGTGACTGCGGTCTTGCGCGTGCACTCGAAGGTGAGGCCCTGGAAACTCAGCCACGTGGTGTCGGTGGCAGAGACCAGCTCATCGAGGACGGAGACCGTGACCGGGGTGCGGTCGAGGTCGCCCGGCGGCCAGAAGTAGAGGATGCCGGCATCGCGATCCAGATACCACTCGCCGGGCCGGTCGAGTTCGGAGAGCGCGTTGTAGGCGTAGTACCACTGGCCCTTGCGGTAGCCGTAGTGGTGGTAGGGCTCCTCGACCTCGATGGTGCGGTCGTCGCGGTCGATGCGCCTGACCCGCTGGCGCTGATCGGCCCAGTCCCAGAACCAGTAGCCGTGCACCCACAGGTCCTGTTCGCCGATCCAGCGCAGCGGTCGGTCGCCCTCGAAGACGAAGATGCCCACGGAGTCGCCCTTGGTTCCGCGCACATTGCGGGGCTCGATGCTGAGGAGATCGGCGATGCGGGTGAAGCCCTCGTTGGGCCAGCGCGCCAGGGTCATGCGCTGCTCGCCGAAGAAGACCTCGAGGCCGCCGCCCGCGGGCGAGCCGTAGTCCTCGACGCCCAGCGCCTTGAGGTCGGCCTGCACCACGTGATCGCGCGCCCCGGCGGGCAGGCGCCCGAGCGTGGCATGGCTCTGCACCGGGCCGAAGGCATGCGCGGGCACGCGCCGTCCGCCGGACAGGACAACGGTCGCGCCGGGCCGGGCGCGCCACGTGATCGGCGCCTCGGCGGTGCCGGCGTCCTCGGGACCCAATTCGAGGGGTCGGCTCAACTCGTAGCGGCCAGCGTCGATCATGACGGTGACGCCGCCTGCGGGCAGGTCGTCGTCGGCCTTCATCTCGCGGATGGCGTCGCGGGCGCGTTCGAGGGTGCGGAAGGGCGCGTCTGCCGTGCCCGCGCCCGCGTCATCGCCGTTGAGCGCGACATGCAGCTCCATGACGGGCGCCTCCTGTGCCCATGCGGGGATGATGAGCGCGAGCAGGACGGCGATCGTGAGGAGGCATCTCATGACCGGCACCTCTCCCGGATGCGACATGCGCGCCATCGTCGGCCGGCAGGTTCAGCCGACGGGGGCGCCATTCCTTCCCCAGGTGGCAGGATGGTGGCGTCCGGGAGGTGAGATTGCTCGCGCGAACCGCCTGTGCCTGCTGGGGAACGTGGACCTGAACCTGCCGACCATGGCGACGCCCGACGCCGTGGCGGAGGAGGTGCGCGGGCTGATCCGCGACGTCGGCCCGGGCGGAGGATACATTGTCACCAGCGGCAACAGCCTCGCCCACTACTGCGAGGTCGAGAACGTCTACGCCATGCGCGACGCCGTGCATTGCTACGGGGACTATCCGCCGACGGTGGGGTAGCGCGCCTCAGCGCTTCAGCTCTCGCGGCGCCGCCGGTCGTCGGCGTACTATGGACTGCGTGCGGGTAGAGCGGCGACCAGGTCGGTGCCGTTTGCCGTACGGAGAGGCCGCCCGGTCCCGCCTGTGGGCGGGACCGGGTGAGACCCGTGAGCCGCAGGCGAACGGGGCTCAGGTTCCATCCCGGCCTGTCGTTCGGCTCCCACCGCACGACGAGGCAGGGCTGGCATGGAAGCTGAGCCGGCGGGCGGCGACCCATCCTCGTGCCCATCCCGTCCCGCGGGACGGGATCGGGCCCTGGGGCAGCCCCTCCGTACGGCACACGACAGCCGGCGACCGCCTTTGCCAGCGCGGCAGTAAGATGTGCGTGATGCACAGCCGTTCCGGAGCGGGTGGAACCCGCCCGCGCGTCACTCCGCCGCCAGCCGCGCCGCCGCCTGGCTCGGGCTGCCACCGTGCCAGAGGCGGCGCGCGGAGACCAGACGGCCGATGGCGGCGTCGCCCGCGCCGGCCGCCTCGGCGTCGGCGACCAGGTGCGCGAAGGCCAGCTCGACCGCCACGTCCTGGTAGTAACGGCGGGCCTCGGCGCTGGCGCGCAGGCGGTCGATGAAGGGGACGTCGGCCGGTGTGGCGCTGCGGTAGAAGTCCATGGGCGCGGTGTACGGTTGCAGGCCCAGTGCCTGCGCGCCGGTGCTCAGTGCCTCCAGCAGGCGCCCCGTGTCATCGGTCCAGCGCGCCAGCTCCGCCTGCCAGCTCGCGGCGATGGCCTCATAGCTACACGGGTAGACGGTCGGCTCGTCGGCGGGCGCGGCGCCGGGCGCGTGGTAGCTGCGCGGACCCAGCAGGCGGCGGGTGGGCAGGTCGGTGTCGGGGAAGCCGATGGTGCGCTCGTCGAAGAAGCCGTCGCCGTCGGTGTCGGCGTACTCCACGGTCAGATCGACCTCGTCATCGTAGTCGAAGTCTACGTCCATCGAGCCCTGCTCGGCGCCGAACAGGTGCAGGCGCCCGTCCGCGGCCCACCAGTAGAGCCGCATGCCCCCGGAGTTGTCCGCATCCAGCTCGAAGCGCTTGTTGAGCCGCATGGTCGGCGGCCCGCCCTCCTGGGGGAAGCCGCGGTAGGAGGCGTTCAGGATGCCCTCCCAGCGCTCGTGATCGGCTCGGCGTGAGGCCACGTTGTGATCGTTCTCGTCCCAGACCAGCAGCGCGCGCTCCCACGCCGCCGCGCGCACCGTCTCGCGCGTGGCCTCCCATGACAGGAAGGGCCCGGCGCTGTCGCCACTGCGATGCGAGAAGGTGGTCTGCGCCTCCGGAGGGATCTCGACTGAGCCCAGGCCGGTGATGCTCATGTCGTAGTCGTAGAGCTGGCCCTCGGTGGTGTCGTTGTCGGCGTTGATGCCGTAGCGCACCGAGCGCAGCGTGGCGTCGGTGGCGGTGAGGCGCACCGTCTCCTCGGGCAAGCCGTCGCCGTCGGGGTCGTAGAAGCAGAACGGGGCCTCGAAGATGCCCATCCAGCGGTCGTTCTCGGGGCTGCGCCGGAACATGCAGAACCAGCCGTCGCCGGCAAAGTCGCACTCCCACTGGCACAGGCCCTGGTTGTAGCCCCAGTCGTGCAGCTTCCACAGACTGAGCGGCCCGCGGTCGAGGTCGCGGATGACCACCAGGAAGGGCAGATTGCCCCAGGTGTTGCGGTCGCCGTAGGTCTGCACCATCACGTCTGCGAAGCCGTCGTCGTCGGTGTCGTCGCGGTCGATGGTGCGGTCAAGAACGCCGTCGCCGTCCATGTCCACGGCAAAGCAGTCGCTGTCCTCGTCGGCGGCGGTGGCATCGGCGGGCATGTCGCCGTCATCGTCGATCGCCACGATGATGTGCCGGCCGTCGCGGAAGACGAGCGCGCGCGTGCCGTCCGGCAGCTCCTGCACGAACGACTCGCCCTCGCCCAGCGCCCGCGCACGGTCGAGGACCTCGCTCCGCGCCAGCGCCTCCTGCGCGGCCGGCACGCCCAGCAGGGCGACGTTCTGCTGCGCGCGCTCTTCGGCCAGCCTGCGCCAGCGCTCGGCCAGGGGGCCGAACTCTGCATCCCCAAGGCGCCAGGCAGCGATCTCGACGATGTGATAGCTGCGCGCCTCAACCGAGGTGTCGGTGAAGTCGAGCCGCAGGGCGCGCGCCTCGACCGGGTCGAAGCGGTGGATGCGATAGCCGCGCACCGGCTCAGCGGACGTGTCGGCGACCGTCTGCCACTGCTCGCCGTCGGGCGAGACGCTCAGGCGGTAGGAGTAGCTGCGCCCGCCGAGGTCGTTGAGGAACAGCTCGACCGCGTCGATGGTCGCAGGCTCGGCGAAGGTCACGACCGTGGGGGTGTCGAGCCAGGCCCACGCGTAGCCGTGGCTGTAGCCGTAGTCGAGGTCGCCATCGATGGCGCAGTTAGGCTGTCCGGCCGAACCGGAGGCGTTGCGCGGGCCGGTGATGGTCGCGCCCGCCTCGGCGGAGGCGAAATCGGTCGGCTGCTGGCAGCCGCCGCAGGCGACGGTCAGCAGGATCAGGGCGGCGGCAATGGTCTCGGACAGTCCCGCACGCGGTCTCATGGTCACCTCGGTGGGTGGAACGATGGTAAGCCCGCAGCCGACAGCGCGATGGCGAAGGGCTCTCCCGGCTGGATGGTGTAGAGCACGCCGGCGTCGTAGTTGTCGGGGTCGGCGAGGCGCTCGATGAGCGACTTGCCGCCGATGCTGACGGTGTCGGCGTCCACGAGCGCCTCGATGCGGTAGCTCGCGTCCGAGCGCTCGGCGTTGTCGAAGATGATGTAGCGGCCCACGACCTCGTCGGTCAGCTCCGCGCTTGCCAGGTCGAGCAGCACGTTGTCCGGGTCCGAGTCATCGAATCCCGCCAGCGTGCCGGTGATGGCGGCTGCGGGCAGGTCGAGGCCCACGCCCCCGGCATCGAGGCGGGTGCCTTCGATGAGTGCGCGTGCGACGACCTCATCGCCGTCGAAGCGCACGAAGCCGACGCGGCCGTCCATGGTCACGCCGCCGGCGGAGACCTGCTCCGCGTCATCGCCGACCAGCAGCACGTCGCGGCGACCATCGGCCAGCGTGATCTCAACCGCCGCGAAGAAGCGATCGGTGTCCGCGACGCTGTCGAGCAGGCGCACGCTCGAGATGATCGGCTCGTGGCCGTACGGTTCGAGCACAGAGACGAACTGGCTGGTCAGGTCCTCGCCGTAGCGGGTACGCAGCAGGTAGCGCAGGCGCTCGGGGTTGCCCTTGTAGAGCGGCGGGATGCCGTCGCACAGCGCGACCTCGTCCACCGGCGTGAGGTTGTGCACCCGCAGGTGCGCCTCCCAGTCCTCGGGCATGGTGCGGCGGGGTTCGACCATCAGCCAGTCCACGGAGAAATCGGCGGCGGGGCCCGACTTCTCGACGCGCTCGAGGTAGGAGAAGCCGGTGCCGGTGTACCGGGAGTTGTGCGCGCCGTCGTACTCCTCGCCGTAGGCGATGTCGGGGCCAGCGTAGGTGCCGGTGGGCTGGGCGGTGAGCTGCAGTCCCTCGGTGGTGACCTCCGGCCCGCCGCCGTTCTGGATGAGCCGGTGGTTGGCGCCACCGCGGACGCGGAAGAGGTCGAGCACGTAGGAGTGGCGGTCGTCCACATCCACCATGACCATGCAGCGGCGGTAGGTCGATACGCCATCGTAGATGTCGCCGCCATCGACCTCGACCACGCGCACGGGCCCGGCCTCGGCGAACAGGCGGGTCTTGCCCGAGAACGAGGAGGCGTCGGGGTTGGTGTCGTTGACCATGCAGGTGTTGTGGCTGATGATGTGGTCCACCCAGCCGAAGCGCTTGGGCCACTGGCCGGTGTAGAGCGGGTAGCCCATGTCGGGGGTCATCACCACGTTCTCGGCGACCAGCAGGTAGTTGAGGCGGTCGTGGTGGCCGTGACCGTACATGCGGCCGTAGTAGAGCGCCAGCGCGCGGCCGTTCTCCCGCGACGGGGCCTGCAGCACCGCCTGGCCGTGGCCGCCGGAGTTGTAGCTGCGCAGCGGGCCGGGGTCGGCGGCGACGACGGCCTGCAGGTCCGCGAGCATCGCCTCCGGATCGTCGGCGTAGATCGGCCAGTGGATGCCCTGGGGCGCCTGTGCGCGAGTCGGGCGCGCGGCGAACAGGTCGTCGAGGCTCTTGCCGTTGGCGAACCAGACCTCGCGCGCGATAGCCGGTGTGTGGAAGACCTCCCAGCCCTGCAGCGCCATGGCCACGTCGATGGTGAGGCCGGTGCGGCCGGAGTAGTTCATGCACTTGTCGCCATCGCCCCAGTTGGGGGAGTAGTTGTCGAGCATGCGGACCGCCGCGCCGAGCGTGTAGCAGGCGCGGAACTTGGGGTAGTCGCGCAGGATGTCGTGGCGTTCGTAGCCGCCGTAGCGGCGCAGCAGTTCGGCGACCCGGTAGAACGAAAGCGCCGGGATGCGCGAGTAGCCCAGCGCCGACTCGTCGCTGAAGCCATCGCGGTTGAGGCGCTCGTGCATGATGGAGGGAATGGCGCCGCCGCCGACCTCGAACAGCCAGTCCAGCGCCGCCGGGGTCTCGACCGGGTCATCGAGTGCGATGGCGGCGCAGGCCATGCCGAGATGATGCATGCCCGGATTGCCGCGGATGCGGCCGTCCTCGACGCCGATGATGAACTCGCGGAGCAGATGGTCCTCGATGTGCCGGGCGATCGCCTCAGGCGAGGACTTGTTACCGGTTCCGTAGCGCTCGGACATGCGTGCCGAAAAGTCGACCAGCTCACGGTCCTGGAGCAGGGCATCGTAGACCTCGTCATAGGCGAGCGAGGCCATCTGGGCGGTCCAGGTCTCCCAGATCATGCCCTGCACGCGGCCGCGCCCGGAGCCGCCGGTCGATGCCTCCATGCCCAGGCGGAAGTGGGGCATGTAGTCCATCTCGGGGTAGAGGTCGGCCATGCGGTCGAGGAGCACGCCGGCCTTGTGCGCGTAGAATGGATCGCCGGTGAGCGTGTAGACGATGGCGGCCTTCTCGGTCACGTCGAGCATCTGCTGCCACAGCCGGAAGGCGTAGTAGGCCGCAAAGAACCACTTGTGCCCATCGACCTCAACGCCGGTGCCGTCGTCCACCCAGCGCGGGTCGCCGCCCTCGCGCGGCTGCAGGAAGCGCGGATCGCCGGCGCCGAGGCGGAACTTGTGCTGGTCGTCGAGCGCGCTGTCGTAGTAGCTCGCGAAGTCGTTGCTGGGGAACCACTCGCCGCAGTTGCGGCACTGGGCCTGCCAGGGGTGGTCCTGGAAGTCGATCAGCCAGCGCGAGGGGCTGTAGGGCGCGTTGTAGTGCTCCCGGCCGCAGTTCGGGCAGCCGGCGCCGTCGCGGTTGACCCCGGCGTCGCGCGGCATGTCCTGGCCCGGCAGCAGCGCCCACAGCTCCTCGTCGGACATGGCCATCCACGGCTCGAGCTGCGCGATGAGGGCGTCGCGGAAGTTCGCGGCCCACTCGTAGCGCTCGCAGTTGCGCATGGCGTTCTCACGCATCTCGGCGGTCACGAGCACGCTGCCTGACTTGGCGCTCACGGCACCAGCTCCCAGCATGAGGATGGTGGCGATCAGTGCGGCACGCGCAAGTCGTCGGTTGTCTGGGGTGTGGATCACGCGATGGCTCCTTCGCGGTCTACGCCTCGAGCTTCGCCAGCCCCCGCATGAGATTCGCCCTGCGCCGGGATGGGTCCTCGCCCGGATGGGTACACACCGCCTCGATGCCCTCGAGGTGCTCGCGGATGATGCGCAGGTACTCGCGGAAGGGCATGGCTTGGCCCTCGTCCATGCCCAGGAAGGCCAGAAGCCGGCGATCGAGGTCATCGTTGTAGTCCTGCTTGGAGTGAGACCGCTTGCGGTCTCCGGGCGGGTCGAGCTGGCTGAGCACATCGTCACAGCGGCCATCGACGAGGTGGATGCACGGTTCGCAGATGTCGTCGGCGTCCACCACGAATTCGACCGTGGTCTCCGGGTCGGTGATCACCTGCTCGGCGACCAGGTGGACGGCGTGGCCGCAGGGATGTGGGCGGAACTGCACGCCGGCCCCGTACTGGCTGATGATGTCGATGAGGTGATGCGGTCGCGCGCGCATGATGATCTCTCCCGCCGCGTGGTCACAGGTCCGCGGACGCCTTCCGCGGAAGCGCCCCCATGTCCTGCAGGGGGAGCGCAGTCAGCCCGCGCGCGCCATCGCCTGGTCGGTCGGGACGGTGAAGGTGATGCGCGTACCTTCGCTGGGAGCACTCGCCACGTGCAGCGTCGCGCCCACCGCCGCCGCGCGCTCCTGCATGCTGGAGAGCCCGACGCCTCCCTCCAGGGTCGGTCCGTGCGGCACCTGAGCCGGATCGAAGCCGACGCCATCGTCGGCCACGACGCACTCGAGTCGGCGCTCGCCGTACGCGCCAGGTGCGTCAGCAGCGAGGCCATCAGCACCAGGAAGAACAGCCGGAAGACCGCGTACATGTACTGCAGACTCCCCAGGCCCGCGGCCCCGCACGCCAGGACGTACGTGGCGGCGGACAGGAGGCCCACTGCCAGCGCCCAGCGCAGCTCCAGGGTCGCCGCCGCCTCGGTGACCGGCAGCAGGTAGAGCAGCGACAGCCAGCTCCGGTCTGGTGAGCCCTTGAGGCACAGGGCCACGCTGATCAGCAACACGTCTACCAGCGGCCACACGCACTGCCAGCCCCACTGCGGCCGGCGCAGCACCACCCACGAGCGGATCGCCAGATAGGCGACCGCGACGAGCACCACGGTGCGTAGCGCGGAGATCTCAGCCGGATCCTGGGAGACGCCCAGGACCGCGGGCCAGATTGCCCACGCCAGTGCGAACGGGACGCACGCCCACAGGTGGTAGAGGAAGAGGCGCTGCATCGTCGCCGATGACACCAAGGTGACCCGCCTCCCTATTAGCGCGTATTCGCGAAGGCCGCGCGGCTTCCTGCAGGTCGCGGCACGATCCCGGGAAGACAGGTCCGAATCGGCCGACTTGTGGGTCTACAGGCCTATGCACGATGTGTGCTGAAGGGAGACAATGGTAGCGGTGGGCACGCACATGATCGGACAGCTCGGCTCGGCAGCGGAGGCGCCTGCGATGATCGGCATCGGCAGTGACGACCTGGGCTTCGACGTGAAGGAGAGGATTCGCGATTTCCTCGTGCAACGCGAGGAGAGCGTCTACGACTTCGGCGTATACTCGATTGAGCCGGCGGACTACCCGGACATCGGCGTGAAAGTGGCGGAGGCCGTGCGCATGGGGCCGGTCGATTGCGGCGTGCTGGTCTGCGGCACCGGCCTGGGGATGGCGATCGCGGCCAACAAGGTGCCGGGGGTCTTCGCCGCGCCGGTGAGCAGCGTCGAGTTGGCGATCGCCGCGCGGCGCAGCAACAACGCACAGATCATCACGCTCGGATCGCGCATCGTCAGTGTGGACGAGGCGTGCGCCATCGTGGGGGCGTGGCTGGCCACTGAGTTCCAGGAGGGCGCGTCGGCGCGCAAGGTCGCGAAGGTGCGCGCCATCGACGAGCACTACCGGTTGGCGCGCGCGCAAGGCACTCGGAGCGGGCAGGACGAAGCGACCGTGCTGTGCGCGGCGAGAGGATGAGTGCCATGGCTCTGCAGGTCAGTGCGCTGTGCATCGTCGCCTACCTGATCGGGTCGCTGCCCTCAGGCTACCTGTTGGTGCGGGCGATGCGCGGGCTGGATGTGCGCGAGTTCGGCTCGCACAACGTCGGGGCGATCAACGTCTTCCGCGTCGGCGGGCGCTGGCTGGGGATCTCGACGCTGCTCGCGGACGTCGGCAAGGCCCTGGGCGTCGTGGTTGTCGCGTCGGCCCTCGGCTTCCCGACGTACGCCGTCTGCATGGGCGCGTTCGGGGTGATGGCCGGGCACTCGCTGTCGATCTGGTTTATGCTCACCGAGGGCCGGGTGTCGGAAGGGAAGAGCGTCGCCTGCGCCCTGGGCGTGATCACCGGGCTCGCAACTGTGGGCCTGTGGCCGTGGTATGTCGCGGTTGCTCCACCGGTGGTCTGGCTGGTTGGGCTGCTGGGGCCGCGGCTGATGTTGGGCCACTGGGAGCGCATCTCGCCGGTGACCATGACCGCGATCACCTCGGTGCCGGTGACCGCCTGGCTGGCGGGCGTGCGCGGGCCATGCCTGCTGCTGGCTGTGGGCATGACCGCGCTGGTGCTGGCCCGGCACAAGAACAACATCATCCGCCTCGGGCGGGGCACCGAGCCTCGGCTGGGCGAGCGGCACGCGACCGAGCCGTCACCGCCTGCAGCCGTCTCCGCCGAGGAAGTGCAGCAGTCATGATGGGCAGCCCGCATCTGCTGGCCGGCGCGCGGTCGGCGGTGGTGGCGGGTCACCATGTGAAGCGTGGTCTTCGCGCCGCTGCCGGGCCGCCGACTGGAGGGCTTCGGCTACCAGGTGCCGGTACTCGCCATGAGCGTGTGGGCGCTGCGCAGGCAGGCGCAGCCGGCGCCGCGGCGACACGAGCTGGTCGGGCGGTGCGTCCTTGAGCACGTAGCCGTCGGCGCCTGCCTTGATGGCCCGGAACAGATGCTCGTCATCTGCGAACACCGTCAGCACCACGATGCCGCAGTCGGACAGGTGCTCCTTGATCTGGCGCGTTGCCTCGATGCCGTCGAGCCTGGACATGCCCAGGTCCATGAGTACGATGTCGGGCACCGACTGCCGCGCCGGCGCCACGGCCATCTGGCCATCGGCGGCCTCGCCGACCACGCTGATGTCGTCCTCAGCCCCCAGCAGTTGCGCCAGGGCATAGCGCACGACCGTCTCGTCTTCTGCGACCAGAACCTTGATCCGGCGCATGGGACGACACCTCTTCCGCCGCGTCCGGTCGTCGTCGGCGAACACTGTCCCGGGGCAGTTCGCCCATGCGGAGGGTAAACCTGCGTGCGCGCGCACGCGGCGGCGAGGGCGCCGCCACGGTACGGGAACGACAGCGGCAATCGTCTGGAGCGGACGGCTGGCTGAGCGACCCCGTTATCCGTCGTGGCCACCGCAGGGCAGGTGGCGATGGTGTGCGTGGTGAATTGCTGTTTTCCGATCGAGCGTGCAGCCACCCCCGGCAGGGAGGCCCCCCGACGTGGCGCAGCAGGAAGAGGCGACCATGGTCCATGAGCGCACAGGCTCCGCCGCTGGCGCTGGGCTGACGCCGCGGGCGCTGGTGCTGGGGCTGCTCGGCGTCGCCATCCTGTGTGTCGCGATCCCCTACACCACCGGCTTCATGTTCGCCTCGGAACTCGGGGGCTGCCACTTCCCGGTCGGCCCGGTCTTCCTGCTGCTGGTGCTGGTGTTGCCGCTGACGTGGCTGAGCAGGCACATCTCCGCGCGCCTGGCTCTGCGCCCGCAGGAGAACCTGATCGTCACCGCGATGATGCTGGTGGCGGCGGGCATCCCCACCTTCGGCCTGGCCCTGTACCTGTTCCCGGTGACGACCGCACCGTTCTACATGGCGACGCCCGAGAACAAGTGGGAGGAGACCTTCTTCCAGTACCTCCCGGAGTGGATCGCGCCCGCGCCCGACAGCACCGCGGTGCGCTGGTTCTACGACGGCCTGCCGCCCGGCGCGCCGATCCCGTGGGACCAGTGGGCGACGCCGCTGCTGGCATGGACCGTCCTCACCATCGGTCTCTACCTGACCATGTTCTGCCTGGGCTCGATCGTTCGCAAGCAGTGGATCGAGCGCGAGAACCTCATCTTCCCCCTGGTGCAGCTTCCGCTGGAGATGGTCGTGCCCGATCGCCACGGCATCTCTGCGGTGCCGTTCTTCCGCAACCGCCTGCTGTGGCTGGGCTTCGCCATCCCGTTCCTCATCCACAACCTGAACGCTCTGAACCGCTACTACCCGGGGACGCCGCAGCTCAAGTTGCAGGGCATCGGCTTCCTGTCGGGCGTGACCGGGCGTCCGTGGCGCTTCCTGCGCTCGCCCATCTACATCCACTTCGCGGTCATCGGCTTCGCCTACTTCCTCACCACCGAGATCTCGCTGTCGCTGTGGGGCTTCTGGTGGTTCGGGCGGCTCCAGCATGTGCTGTTCGACGCCTTCGGCAACGAGCCGTTGCTGGCCAAGACCGAGCAGAACCAGTACCAGGGCGCCTTCCTGGTCTATGTCGCCTACGGCCTGTGGGTGGCGCGCGGGCACCTGGGCGAGATGTGGGACAGCTTCACGGGCCGGCGGCCCGCCCGCGCCGGTGAGAGCGCACGCCCGGAGGCGATGTCGGTGCCGCTGGCCTTCTGGGGGCTGCTGGTCGGCGGCCTGATGGTGATCATCTGGCTCAACGTCGCTGGCATGTCGCTGATCGTGGCGGCGCTCACCTGGGTCATCTTTCTGATCATCTGCTGGGGCATGGCACGACTGGTGGTGGAGAGCGGCATCCTCTTCGCCAAGGCGGTGCAGATGCGCCCGAGCGTGGTGCTGACCGGGCTGGCCGGCTCCGCGGCCTTCGCGCCCGCGAGCCTGACCATCCTCAACTTCACCGAGTACGTCTACATGTACGACCTGAAAAGCTTCCTGATGCCGCAGATCATGCACGGGCTGAAGATGGCGGATGACGCGCGCATCAACCGCCGCCACATGTACTGGGCCATGGCCATCGCCGTGGCGGTCGCGATCGTCGTCTCCTACGTGGCGACGCTGGAGGTCGCGTACGCCAAGGGCGCGCTGGCCATGCACAGCTGGTTCTTCATCAGCGGGCCGCGCGGCAACGCCGAGGGCCTCAAGAACATGATCGTCAATCAGACCGGCGTGGAGCCGGACCGGCTGATTGCGCTGGGGGCCGGCGGACTGATCTGCGCGCTGCTGATCCGTGCCCGCCAACTCTTCCTGTGGTTCCCGCTACACCCGATCGCCTACGTGGTGGGCACGGGCTTCGAGGCCTCGCGCATGTGGTTTCCGTTCATGATCGGCTGGGCCGCCAAGGCGCTGGTCACGCGTTACGGCTCGGTGAACCTCTATCGCTCGCTGCAGGTGCCCTTCCTGGGGCTGGTGCTGGGCGAGTACAGCGCGGCCGGCCTGTGGCTGATCATCGACGCCATCGTGGGCGTCACCGGCCACCGTGTCTTCCCGTGAGGCCCGGGCCGATCTGCACATAAGGAGGTCGTACGCGATGGCTGAGCCGCTGGCGTACATCAACGGCGAGTGGCTGCCGCACCGCGAGGCGAAGATCTCTATCTTCGACTCGGCGGTGATGCTGGGCGACTGTGTGACCGAATCGACGCGCACCTTCGCGCGCGAGCCCTTCCGGCTGGAGGCGCACGTGGCGCGCCTGTATGACTCGATCAAGGTATGCCGCTACGACTTCGACATGCCGCGCGAGGAGATGCTGGCGCTCAGCCTCGAGGTCATCGAGCGCAATGCCGACTGCTACGCGCCGGACGAGGACCTGTGGCTGGTGCACAACATCTCGCGCGGCGGCTACCCGATGAGCGGCGACCAGAGCGCCAAGCGCGTCCCAACGGTGATGCTGCACACCGCGCCGATGGATCTGACTTACTGGGCGGCGTTCTACCTCCGCGGCTGCCACGCGGTCACGCCGCCGTCGCGCATGATGCCTGCGCAGTCGCTCGACCCGAAGATCAAGAACCGCTCGCGCATGTCCTACACGCTGGCCGAGCTGGAGACCAAGCTGGTCGATCCCATGGCCCAGGGCATCCTGCTCGATCACAACGGCCTGCTCACCGAGAACAAGGGCGGCAACTTCTTCCTCGTGAAGGACGGGGTGCTGCGCACGCCGCGGACGCTGCAGGCCCTCGCCGGGGTCACGCGCCAGGCGACACTGGACATAGCGCGCGACCTGGGCATCCCTGCCGAGGAGCGCGACCTGCAGCCGTATGACGTCTACACCGCGGACGAGGCGTTCTTCACCTCGACGCCCTACTGCATCATGCCCGCGACGCGCTTCAACGGTCTGCCGGTAGGCGATGGCGCGGTGGGCGAGGTGACCATCAGGCTGCTGGATGGCTGGGCGGCGCTGACCGGCGTGGACGTAGTGGCGCAGGCGCTGGGCCAGCTCGCCGAGGCGGAGCGCGCCGAGCTGTTCGCACAGGAGAGCTGGTGGACGCGCAGGACCTCGCGGTGAGAGCACGCCTGAGCGGGGGCCCGCGGTCGCCGGAAGCTCGTGCAGCGGTAAGATGCCCTCGCTCTTGCAGCGTGGCCGGCTTTTGTGTACCATTTGCTTTCGCGCCCGCGGCCGGCCCAGGTCGCGGCGTACCATGCCCAGTAACCAGCGTGACCGGGCCGCGGGCCCACCGATGGAGTGGACAGTCATGGCCGACATCCCCGTGATGAAGTTCGGCGGCACCTCGATGCAGGGCAAGCATCGCTTCGGGCCCGACGAGGGCCGCCTGCTTGACGACCTGCGCCGCATGGACGAGGTCAACGAGATCTACCGTACGCTCGCCCAGCGGCGCAACAGCGCGCGCGCCCGCCGCCTGGCGCAGGTGGCACGCGACTTCATCCTGCCCCTGCACCGCGAGGGCGTGGTGCCCGTGATCGTCGTTTCCGCCTTCGACTGGGCCACCGACAAGCTCGACCAGCTCGCGGCCGCGATCACCTCCGAGCCCTCGCCACGCGAGTACGCCCGGCTGCTGATGTCCGGCGAGCTGCGCGCCAACAGCGCCCTGGCCATGACCCTGGAGGAGAAGGGCTGCGCGGCACGCTCACTTACCGGTCGCGAGGCCGGCATCGTCACCCGCGGCGGCCCGGTCGGCGCGCAGATCGACCACGTGGAGAACACGCACGTCGCCGAGCTGATCGAGAAGGGCATCGTCCCGGTGGTCGCGGGCTTCCAGGGCTACTATCGCGATGAAGAGAGCGGACGCGACGAGGTGTCGGTCCTCGGCCGCGGCGGCTCTAACCTCACCGCCGTGGCACTCGCCGACGCGCTCGACCAGGACTCGTGCATCATGTTCAGCGACGTGGACGGCGTCTACGATTGCGACCCGCACCTGCACGGCGACGCCTGCAAGCTCGGCAGGGTCACCGCGCAGGAGGTGTTCGAGATGGACCCGTTCCCCCAGGTCATCCAGCGCGAGGCGCTTGAGTACGCCTGCCGCTGCCAGGTCAACGTCTGGATTCGCTCCGCCTTCGAGCCCGAGACCGAGGGCACGCTGATTCTGTGCCGCTGACGCCTTCTATTGTTCACGAAAAGTTAACTCTTCAGGCGTTCCCATCGCGGCCCCGCTCGGGTATGATCCGAGTGTAATCCCACCAGGGGCGAGTGATCCGCAACGGGAGCGTGACGCCAGTGCCGGTCAGTGAGCGCGAGGAATCGCCCATCGAGCAGGCCAAGCTGTTCATCCGCCGCGGGCAGCGGCGTCTGGCGGCGGAGCTGCTGGAGCCGTGGCTTGAGGACTACCCCGAGGACGCCGACGCCTGGTCGGTGCTGTCGGCGGCGTACTTCGAGCTGGACGACCTCGCGAAGGCGCTCAGGGCCGCACAGAAGGCCGTGGACCTCAAGCCCGACAGCGCGCGCAACTGGTGCAACCTCGGCATGGTGCTGCGGCGGCTGGGGAAGCTCTACGACGCCGAGCGCGCCCAGTACGAGGCCCTGACCGTCGATTCGGGCTACGACCGCGCGCGTGTGGAGCTGCGCAAGCTCCACGAGATCCGCACCGGCGAGCGTGCGCCCTACCGCAAGCTCGGCCCCGGGTGAGCGGCGCGCTCAGTCGAAGTTGATGACCTCGATCTTGGCCAGCAGATGCGGGAAGGCCGCCGCCAGCGCTCCCAGCACGATCCCCGCGAAGAAGTAGTGCCCGATCGCAAGGCCCATGAAGGCGGGAGCCGCGCGGCGGTAGGCGCGCGCCCCGCCGAGCTTGAGCAGCAGCGTCTTGATGGTCCACGTGAGCAGGATCGGCGCCCAGAACTCGCGCAGGCGCACCATCGCCAGGCAGTAGCCGAGTGGATGCAGGGGGAAGCGCAGGAACAGGCGGCGCAGCACGATCAGCGCCACCGTCACCGTGGCCCCGTATACGGCCGCGTTCGCGCCGGCCACGGTGCGCCCCACCCCGAGTTCCGCGTCCCGGATCATCTCGTTGGCGTGGTTGTAGACCTGGCGCACGGCGTAGCCGCCTTCTACCGCTCCGCCCTCGAGGCAGTTCAGCCCGTAGTGGTAGCTCACCGCCAGCCGCATCACGAAGGCGATCGCCAGGCCCAGCACCGGCGCCAGCAGCGTCAGGAGGGCCATCGAGCGCTCGCGCACGCCCTGCTCCTCGGCGAGCTTGAGGTTCTCGACCTCCGCACCGGCGGCGGTGGTGGTGTAGCCGCGCCCCAGCGAGTAGAAGATGCCCAGCAGCCCGGGCGTCGCCCCGCCCGCCCATGACTTCGCCCCGCCGATGTACTCCAGGACGTTCATCGCGCCGCCCATGGGGTAGGCGCTGGGGTGAGGTACGCCGGTCTCGGCGCGCGCCCGGCCGTAGACGAACATGAACAGTAGCGCGATGCCGCACACGTAGCCCGCCACCCACCAGCGCATCCCGGCGGCGACGATCAGCACCAGCAGCGCCGTCACGCTGCCCAGCAGCCCCAGCCACAGGGCGAGATAGCGCCCGCCGTCGGCCGAGCCGCCTCGCCGGATCGCCGCCGCGATCCCGCGCCCCAGCCACACGCGCGCCGACCACACCAGGAAGATGGCGATCACCACGTAGGCGCCCACGCCCTGGTCGAGCGGGCGCGGGAAGTCGCGCGTCTCGTAGCCCAGCGCGCTGGTGCCCACCGCCAGCAGGCTGTTGACCATCGCCATCAGCCAGATGGTGAGGGTGATATCCGAGTCCATGAAGTAGGTCATGCCCAGCAGTTCGGGGCGGACGTGGATCGATGCGCTCTGCGCAGCGTTCCAGGGGCGCTCGGTGAGCAGTGGACGCAGGTTGTAGTAGGGGCGGAAGGTCGGCAGGGCCGGGTTCACCGCATGCATCAGCACGAAGAGCGTGAAGGTGCCGGAGAGGAGGAAGCCGACCCAGAACCCGGGGTCGCGCAGGAAGGTTGAGTGGCCGGTCGCTTCGGCCGCGCTCGACAGCTCCAGCGGGATCATGACCAGCGGGAAGCTCAGGCGCTCCTTCTCCATCCAGTAGCGGCGCATGAGCGCCAGCAGGCACAGGCTGGCGGCCAGCACCAGGACCATGATGACGATCCACATGGCGAGCGGCAACAGCCACGCCGCCCACGGAACCTGCATCAGCGGCCACCACAGGCCCTCGGTGGCGCGGGCGATCGTGCCACCGAGGTCCGGCGGCACGTCACGGTCGCTGCCCTCGTAGAGCCGGCGCACCGCCTCGGTCTGCTTGAGCGTGAGCCAGCCCGGGACGAGCTTCCCGGCGGCCGCGAAGTCGGGGTTGTCGAAGCCGAAGTAGGTGTACACGGTCATCTGCGGGATGATGTAGCCGGAGACCTTGGCGGACATCATCAGCGCCGAGAGGGTGAGGAAGCAGTAGACGAGAACGATCTCGCGGCGCGCCAGACGGCAGCGCTCGACGACGGCGCGAGCACCGGGACTGACCGCGATGGCCACGCCACCTGACGCCAGCAGGATCGCGGCGACGACGAAGAAGGCCACGAGGCCGCCACCGGCAGCGCGGCTGAGCAGCCAGGCGACGACGGCCAGCGCGATCAGCGCCGCGCCGGCGGCGAGCCGCGAGCGGCCCGCCAGCGCGCCGACCGCGCTCAGCGCCCGGTTCCAGGCGACGAGGGCGAGCAGCCCGGCGATGGAGGCGATCAGGGGGACGGACTCGGAGATCTCGGCGGTGTGCAGGATCATCTCGACCTGCGCCACCCACACCGCCGCGCCGATGGTGAGCAGCAGGCCGACGATGACCACGCGCAGGCCGATGCCGCGCGCGGCACGCGGCGGGACCATCTCGTCGGCCGTCACCGGGTGGCGCTCCCGCGCGCTCATGTCGCATCCACTGCGGCCGCGTTCACCGACCGTGGTCGAGCACGACGCCGACGGTCTCTGCGGTACGCTCGACGATGGTGTCGATGGCCTCGGGTGCATCGGACATCGCGAACACGTGCGAGGTGAAGTCGCCCACGTCCAGCCGTCCCTCGCTCATCAGGCGGAGGCACTCGTGCAGGTTGCGCTGCGTGCTCCACTGGACGAACACCGGCGGGTAGTCGGCGCCCTCCTCGTATTCCCGATCGAGGAAGCCCGGGCCGGTGCGGGCGGCGCTGCGCACGTCCAGATTCCCCAGCGACGCCGCCCAGCGATGGTGGAAGGCGAAGCCACCGACGATGACCACGCGCCCCATCTCGTGCGTGTCGGGCGAGATCTTCATGCAATCGACGACCTGCTGGAAGACCTCGTCACTATCGCCGCCGAAGGCGATCAGCGCGCAGTCCAGGCCGCGCCCGAGCGTGAAGGCGCGCGTCGGGGAGATGGGGTCGGTCGATGCCGGGTCGATGGTCAGCGTCGCGCCGCCGCGCTCGGCTGCGGCCCGCCGGAGCGCGAACAGGTCCCAGCCCACCACGCGCGTGCCCGACAGCGCCGCGAAGCGCACGCAGAATTGCCCGACCACGCCCAGGCCGACCACCAGCACGTCCTCGCACAGCGCTGGCTCGGCGCGACGGATGGCGTGCATGGCGGTCGCGCCCAGGTGCGCCGAGGCGGCCTCGGCGTAGCTGACGTTGTCGGGGATGGGCGCGGTGAGGTTGACGGCCACCGTGACGTAGTCGGCGTGGTAGGCGCCCACACCCGGCGGCCGGTTCGGCCCGCCGGACATGCACGCCACGCGCTGGCCGATCTCGCGTCCGCTCACGCCTTCACCCAGCGCCACGATCTC
The DNA here is from genome assembly GCA_029820295.1 of Candidatus Zipacnadia bacterium. GTDB lineage: Bacteria > Armatimonadota > Zipacnadia > Zipacnadales > UBA5352 > JALGVA01. The sequence goes on along the minus strand of JALGVA010000040.1, from coordinate 15,954 downwards.
CCCCGCGCACTGGTAACCCAGCGGCCGCGGCTCGAGGTCCGGCTGCGGATCCCGCCGATAGCGGAAGGCCGCCGCGACCTCGGTCCCCTGGCTGAACATCGATGCGCGCGTGCGCACCAGCACGTAGCCCGGCGCGGGCTCGGGCGTGTCGCGCTCGACTACCAGGCCGCGCCCGAAGCCGTCGATCATCAGGATGCGGTGTGTGCTCGGTATCTCGCTCATGATCGGCCTCCGGGCATCACTGCCCGCCGCTGCGCGCGAGCCGCACGTACTGCGAGAGCGTGCGCATCCGCGACTGCACGGTCCGCATGTCCAGGTGCAGCACATCGGCGCCGCCGTAGCCGCCCTTGCGCAGCCACACGCCGTTCTCGGTCCGCGCGGCCAGCACCTCGCGAACCGTGTCCTCCATGCCCTCGGCGCGCGCAATCGCATCTGCGCCGGTCGGCGGCGTGCTGGCCTCGCGCTCCTCGATGTACGCGGCCAGGCCGACGTCCATGATGTGCTCGTACTGCTCCGCGATGCGCTCGTTGAAGTAGCCGCTCTCGAAGCTGTAGTGCGTGGGCGGGTTGGAGGGGTCGTAGGTCAGGCGATAGGTTTCTGCGTAGAAGTACAGCGGGCGGTTGGTCTTCAGCTCGTAGAAGCGCGCCCAGCGGCCGTTGGGGAGCTGCGAGCGCCGGAACCAGTCGATGGCGCCGGGCAGGGGGGCAAGGAAGCGCTCATCGCCGGTGAAGACCGCGATGTCGATCAGCAGGCGCATCGCGCCCACGCTCTCGCCGCCGCACGCTGCGGGCGGCTCGAAGCGGCGCGCCCAGCCGGGCTTGAGGTCCTGGTCATACTGCTGCGCCCAGGTGGCCTGGGGCTCGGGGAGCTGCGCGTTAACCAGGAACTCGCCGCAGCGCACCACGGCGTCGAAGTAGCGCTGGTCGCCGTAGTTATGCCAGGCGATGGCCATCACGTCCGCGCAGTCGCGAAGCGTGTTGTCATTGAGCGTCACGAAGTCGCTGTAACCCCGCCCTGAGAGCGGATAGCGCTGCGGCCAGCCGCCCGTGTCGTACTGGGCCTCCAGGATGAACTCGAGCGCCGCCATGGCGGCCTCATGAATGGTCTGGTCCTGCTGATCGAGCGCCATGTCCACGGCCATGAGCAGGCGCGTGCAGTGCTGGGTGACGTTGTCATCCATGGTGCCGACATTGCGCCCGGAGGTCAGGGCCTCATCATCAGCGCCGACGTTGTGGCGGTAGAACCAGCGCTGCTCGCCCTCGGGCGAGAAGTCGATGTTGTAGTCCCAGCCGCCCACCGCGAGCTGGCCCCACACGAGCGAGTCCGCCACCTGCTTCGCCGCCTGCAGGAAGTAGTCGTCACCGGTGGCGTCGTAGGCGGTGAGGAAGGCGAAGCCGGTGCTCGGGCTCCCCGGCGGCTGCACCCAGTTCATGGTGCCGGTGATGTGCCCCTCGCCCCACTGGTCGCTCAGGTCGGCGAGGTACGATCCGGCGTAGCCGCCGTGGATGGCGGCGTTCTCGGTCAGGTACTGCGTCGCCTGGCGCAGGGCGTCCTCGGCCTGCTGCACCAGCGCCTCGTCGAGTGCGCACGCCGGCGAGACCATCAGCGCGGCCAGTGCGACCATCACGATTGCTCTGCGCACGTCAATCACCTCCGGCGGCGTTACTGTGCGAGACGCTCCCTGACCGAGACGTTGCTCACCCGCAGCTCATCGATGGCGCCGTCCATGGGCAGGTAGGGCACATCCCAGTCCGACGGCGTGTTGCCGACCTCGATGCGGGCGAATGCCGACGGCTCGAAGCTGCGCGGGAAGAAGCTCTGCGTGCCCACGCCGTCGGTCATCACCCACAGCCACTGGCGCTCGCCGCTCAGGTCCCAGGACACCAGCATGTGATGCCAGTCCTCGATGCTGAGGCCGCTGGTTCCCATCTGCGTGGTCTCGTTGATGCCCTCATCAAGCGCGTAGGGCCGGCCGTCGAGCGTGATCCACGTCTCGAGCGAGGTGCGGTACTTGCTCACGTCGATCTGCACACCATCCGCGGTCGCGGGCTCGAGGTGCAGGAAATAGTGCCAGCCCTGATCCCACCACACGCGCGCGGCCGGGCGGGGCTTGACCCACCACTCGATAGTGCCCCGCTCGGCGATGCCCAACTCCGCGGCATCGATGTCGAAGCGGCCGTCGGGCATGTCCAGGATCAGCGCCTGGCCCCAGCGCCCCTCCTCGGTCCACCGGTGGTCGCCGACCACGCCGGCACACGGGGCGTCGAAGCTCTCGTGGAAGACCGTGGTGGCGTCCGCCTCGAAGGGGGCGTCGGGCAGCGCCGCCAGCTCGCACGGCGCGCTCAGCCGCGGGATGTCCTCCAGGCCGATGCTCTCGCCGGTGGTCTCACCGGGGATGTCGGCGTAGTCGATCTCGCCCTGGGGGTAGGCGCCGCGCACCACCGCGATCTGGTCGATGGTCAGCCCGGGCTCCTGGCCGATGATCTGGATCGTGACCGGCCCGGCCTGCGCGACGGTAAAGGGCAGCGACAGCGTGCCCCAACTCCCGATGCGCCCCAGCAGACGGGTGCGCGCGCCGTTGATCTCGACGAAGAAGCCGTCGGCGTCGCCCGCGGGGGCGGTCGCCCACAGCACCAGCGTGTAGTCGCCGGCGGGCAGCTCAAGCGCGCCGACCGCGCTGGCGTCGCCCGCCAGCGCCATGGCCACGCCGTCCGAGGCCTCGTCGGCGCCCACCGGGCTCAGGCCGCGCGACTGGCCCCAGCTCTGCATCTCGATCTTGAGCATCACGTCGTCTGCGGCGATGTCGGCGGCGTGTGCCGCCGCGCCGGCAAGCACGGCCACGATGGCCGTCAGGAAGAGCAGTCGCATGGCAGGCGCCTCCATGGCGCGGCAGGGTCGGGCGGTCCGGGCTCGCGACGGGAGGTTCTTCCCCGAGGCGGCCCCGGCCCCCTTCCTCCCATGCCCGCAAGCCGCCGCATGGGCGCGTGCCGGGTGAAACTTCGCGAGCGCCCCGCGCGTCCAAGACCAGTGACGGCAGGCATGGTCAGACCGCTCTGCGGTCTGCCGGAGGTGGATGAGATGAAGCGGACGGGCATCATGGTTGCGGTGTGTGCGCTGGCGCTGCTCGCAGTGGCCGCGGCGGTCCAGGCGCGCGACAACACTCCCATGGAGCTGATGGATGCGCTTGCCACCGGGCAGGTGGAGGCGGTCTTCTACGGCAACGGCGACCGGTCGGTGACCGGGCGCATCCGGCGCAGCGCCTTCGGCCCTGAGCAGATCATGCTCGAACCGGGGACGCAGTTCTGGGCCCAGCAGGAGGGCCTGCAGGGGATGACCACGCTGGGCTGGGTGCCCATCGACCTGTCCCGGCGCGCCGTGGCGTACTTCGAGGTGCCGACCGCGTGCACCAACCTGGAGCTGCCCGCCCCCACGCGCTACAATCGCATGGTGCCGGTGCGTTGCCCGGAGCCGCGCATGGCGGCGGTCACAGCGGAGATCGGCAGGTCGATGCCGCCGCGTGCTGTGGCCCAGCTTGCCGTGTGGGCGATCGCCAACAACCCGACCTGGGCCGCGGTAGTGGAGTACGCAGAGGGCATGGCGGACGCCGACACCGACGAAGAGCGTGCGGCGATCGCGCAGGGCTACCGGCTGCGCGCCGCGCAGCTCCTCTGGCAGGTGGGCATCGACCCGGCGGAGTACCGCATGTTCGCAGGGCCGGCGGAGTAGCGGCGCCTACGCCTTGAGCACCGAGCGCGGCTGCAGGCGGGCGGCGATCTCGCCCAGGCGGTACTCGGCGCTGGCGAGGATCACGCGCCGACCGCGGTAGGCGTAGGTGAGGTCGCGCGGGGTGCCCAGCACGATGCGCACGCCGCCCTCGGTCGCCTCGACCTCGTAGTAGCGCCGGCCGTCGAACTCATGCACTGCGGCCACGTGTGACACTCCGGGGAGCATGTAGCCCGCGCCGTGCGGGATGACGTTGGCCGCGCGGAGCTGCTCGATTACCCCGTGCTCGCGCGCGCGCTCGGTCCAGCCCAGCAGCTCGATGACCGGGTCGGTGAGGTTGGGCAGCGGCCGGAAGAGATAGCCCGGCGTGGCCTCGCGCAGCATCACCGGCGCCAGGCCGCCCCCCGAGGTGTCCTGGCAGCCCAGGAGCATGGCGTTCGCGCTCACGAGCCCCTGGTGGTGCAGGTTGGCGATGACCGTGAAGTCATCGAAGAGGCGCTCGGCCGCCATCTGCCGGCGCCGGCGCGTGAACCGCTCGGCGCGGCGGAAGAACTCCCAGTACTCGAAGGCGTCATCGTCAAGCAGCGTGCGGCAGGGCCCCCAGGGCGTCTCGAAGACGCGCATGCGTCGGCGGATCTCGGCGCTGTAGTCCCAGTACAGGCCCATCCCCAGCGCGTTGTCGCCGCGCAGCTCCTCGCCCGAGAAGTGCATCACGAAACACCAGCGCGGCAGGTCCACGTCGGGCGCCAGCGTCTCTACCGCCATCAGGTCCACGAAGTGGTTGCCGGTGCCGATGTCCCAGTCGATGTCCACGCCGTCGAGCTGCGCGTGGTCCTCGAGCATGGCGTCGAGCCGGCGCGCGACGTCCGCCAGCGGCGGCAGCTCCGCGAGCCCGCCGACCAGCATCCCGCAGCAGTTGGGCTTCACGTCGAGGAAGACCACCGGCCGCTCGCCGCCGCCCCACGTGATCTTGCCACCGTAGCCGACTCCGGCCTGCCAGCGCGCCTCGTTGCGGGTGATGGTCAGGTCGGGGGTGGCGATGAAGGTGGCGTCGGGCGCGTGGCCCAGTTCGGCGAGCACGTGATGGATCTTGGCGAGGCCGTAGGTCATGTTGCGCTCGCTCATCTCGGCGGCGACGTCGCCCAGTCCCATCGAGAAGATGTGTTCAGTGGCACGCTGCAGCATGGGATCGGCGCCCGCTCCGGCCATGGCGTGACTCCTCGCGCGGCGATGTAACTATCGCGCCTAGTACTTCTGCGCGGGCTCGCCGAAGACCTCTGCAGGCGGCGCGAAGGTTGTGCGCTACCCGATGGAGGAGTCCGTGCGCGGGCGTCGTAGTACTAAGTGGACGCGCGAGCGGAAGGGGTGGGCCCGACGCCGATGCCGACCCGCGAGAACTTCCCGATCATGCCGCTCAACACGGTGCTCTTCCCCGGAGCGCCCGCGACCGTGTACATCCACGAGCAGCGCTACCGCGAGATGCTCGACGAGTGCCTGGAGACCGACGGGCTCTTCGGCGTGGCGCTGCTGCGCGCCGGCCGCGAGGTCGGCGGGCCGGCGATCCCCCATGAGGTCGGCACCGTGGCGCGCGTCGCCGAGGTGACGAAGCTGCCCGACGGCAGCAGCATGGTGCTGGTGCAGGGCGGCCCCCGCTTCCGCATCGACACCGTGCAGCGCGCCATGCCGGTGTTGCGCGCGGACGTGGTGATCCTCGAGGACAGCGACGCCGTCTCCCCGGCCGAGGAGGCGGTTATCGTCAGGGCGCGTGAGCAACTCAAGGAGCTGATGCGCCTGGTGATGACCATGATGGGCGCGCACAGCGTCGAGCCCGAGGTGCCCGACGATCCGGTGGACCTCTCCTACGCCATCGCCGCCAACCTGCAGACCAGCTTCCAGGTGCAGCAGGAGATGCTGGAGGCCACGTCGCTCGCACGGCGGCTGCAGATGGCGCTGCCCCTGCTGGGCAAGGAGATCGCCCACTACCGCGTGCTGGCCGCCGCCCGCAGGAAGCTGGAGAGCCTCGGCCTCGTCGATGACGGCGATGACGTGCCGTTCTCGCGTAACTGAGCGAGCCCAGGCGCCGCAGCCGCGCCCGGTGACCGGCGCTTGACACACCGCAGGGGGCGGCCTACAATCACCGGTATCATGAGGCCATCGACACCGCACCTCGCGGCGGCAGCGGTTGCACTCCTGCTCATCGCTCCTCCCCCCCGGGCCCACGCCCAGGCCGACCTGCAGGACTACTTGATCTCCCCGGGCGACGTGCTCGAGATCACCGTATTCGACGAGGAACAGTTGAGCGGCGCCTACCGTGTGGGGCCCGCGGGCACGCTGGCGATGCCCCTGGTGGGCAACATCGCGGTGGGCGGCCTGCCCCTGAGTGAGGCCGAGGTGGCCATCGGCACCGAGTTGCGGCGCATGATCCGCCGGCCGGTGGTGACCGTGGCGCTCAACGAGTTGGCCTCCGAGCGCAAGGTCTATGTGGCGGGCGAGGTCGAGCACGTCGGCCCGCGGGTGCTGCCCTTCGGCGCCACAGTGGCGGATGCGCTCTCCAGCGCCGGGCCGCTGCTCAGCGCCGACCTGCGCAATGTGCGGGTGACCAACTCGGCCTACGAGCCGCGCGTGCTCGATCTGTCCGGCCTCAGGTCCGACCGGCCCATCCCCGCCTTCGAGCCGGTGCGCTACGGCGACATCATCTACGTCTCGCGCCTGCAGGACCGCATCGCCGTGCTCGGTGAGGTGGTCCACCCCGGCGAGATGGTGCTGCCGCTGGGGGAGCGCGTGACCGTGCTGCACGCGATCAGCCGACTCGGCGGCGGCCTGACCACCAGCGCCGACCGCAGCTCGGCGCTGCTCATCCGCGCCGGCGCGCCCCCGACCAGCATCGACCTGCGCCGTCTGCTGCAAGAGGGTGATCTGAGCCAGAATCTCGAGCTGCGCGCGGGCGATGTCCTGGTGGTGCGCCAGGCGGGTAAGATCTCCGTGCTGGGCGAGGTGCGCGCCCCGGCGACCTTCGAGATCGGGGAGCCGGTGACCGTGCTCGAGGCGCTGGCGCGCGCGGGCAGCGTCACCGAGGACGCGGACCTCGCTCACGGCCAGCTCATCACGCCCGAGGGCGCCATCCCGCTCGACCTCGAGGCGCTGCTCATGCGCGGGGAGATGCGGTACAACCTCATGGTGAATCCCGGGGATGTCGTGCTGGTGCCGCGCGCCGCCCCCGAGACAGTGCTGATCCTGGGCGCGGTGCAATACCCCGGGGTCATCAACATCCGCGAGGAGCAGCAGCGGGATCTGCTGCGCCTGCTGACGGCCGCGCGCCCTACCGAACTCGCCGATCTGCGCCGCACCTACGTCTATCGCGAGGACGAGCGCATCGTCGCGGACATGCGCGCGGTGATGGACGAGGGCGACATGACGCAGAACATCTCGCTGCAGCCCGACGACATCGTGGTCATCCCCGAACTCAACACCATCTACGTGTTAGGCGCCACCACCACCGCCGGCCCGGTGCCCCTGCTGCCCGATCTGACGCTCTTCGACATCGTCTCACGCTTCGCGAACCAGCAGAATGGCGACCTCTCGCAGGTGACCGTGGTACGCGTGGGGCCCGATGGCGAGACGCAGTTCATCGAGCGCGACTTCGCGCACATACACGACGAGGAGGTCCCCGAGGACCTGGCGCTGGAGGAGGGCGACGTGGTCTTCATCCCCTGGCAGGAACGCGCCGGCTTCAACTGGGGCGACTTCCGCAACGCTCTGTGGACGATCGGCGCCATCGTCGGCCTGCTGGGCCTGTAGGCGCGACCTCGACACGCGGAACCTGTCCGTCGGTGGCGATCGGTGGCCGGCGCCCTCGCGTGTACCGTGGTCGATCGGTCTCAGGCCATGCAGCAGTCCTTGAACTTGCGCCCGCTCCCGCACGGGCAGGGGTCGTTGCGACCGATGCCCTGCTCCTCCGCGGCTCGCCGCGCGTTGAGCCGCTTTGCCATCTCCCGCAGGCGGTCGTGTGAGTGCTCGAAGAACATGCGATAGGCCTCGCAGAAGTAGGTCGGTCGCGCCGCGTCGCCGAGCATCACGCGGTACTTCGGGCAACCCCCGTGGCACATGCTGAACCACTCGCAGCGCGCGCACTCGTCCAGGCCGGCGGTCTTGCGCGCGCGGAAGCGCTGGTAAAGCTCCAGGCGCGGGATGTGGTGGAACTCCAACTCGTGGATGTTGCCGTAGCGCCACTGCTCCTCGACGAAGAAGTCGCAGGCGAAGATGTCCCCGTTGTGCTCGACCACGAAGTACGGGCCGCACGCGGGGCCGAACATGCAGGTCGGGTGGTCGAAGCCCATGACCACCGCCAGTGCGTCGTCGAACATGCGCACGTAGGCCGGCCGCGGCTGCTCCGCCTGCCACAGGTCGAAGACCTCGCACAGGAAGCGGCCGTAGTCGGCCGGGTCGATGCTGAAGGGCATCAGGCCGGATCCGTCGGGGCGCGGTTCGGCCAGCGGGATGAATTGCAGGAAGTCCACGCCCAGCGACAACAGATACTCGTAAGTCTCGGCAGGGCGATGGATGTTCTCGGGCTGGACCATCGTCAGGATGTTGACCTCAACCTCGTGCGCGAGCAGCGTCTCCAGCGCCGCCACCACGCGCGCGTGCGAGCCCTCACCCGCGTGCGTGACGCGGAAGACGTCGTGCACCTCAGCCGGGCCATCGATGCTCACACCCACCAGGAACCTGTACTCGCGCAGGAAGCGCGCCCAGGCCGGGTCGTCCAGCAGGATGGCGTTGGTCTGCAGGCTGTTGGAGACCGCCTGGCCGGGGCGCCCGTAGAGCTGCTGGAACTCGACCGCGCGCTTGAAGAAGTCCAGGCCCATCAGCGTGGGCTCGCCGCCCTGCCACGCGAAGGGGACGGTGCCGTCGTGGTAGTTCATGTACTTGCGCACCAGCTCGCGCAGCGTCTCCTCGCTCATGCGATGGCGCGGGGCGTCGGGCCACAGGGCGCTCTTGTCGCGGTAGAAGCAGTAGCTGCAGGCCAGGTTGCAGTCCGGGCCGGCGGGCTTGACCAGAACCGTCAGCGGTTCGTCGGGCATGCCATCACTCCGGGGAATCGCAGCCATGCGCACGACGGAAGACGAAGCGGCAGCGGTCCGCCCCGTGGCAGATGGCCTCGGTCATGGCGAAGTCGATGCCGTCGCCGAACTCGGCGGCCCAGGTCGCGCCCTCAGTGGCGCAGATGCGGTCGGCGATCTCCGGGCCCAGGTGCGTGCGCCCCGAGGACTCGAGCACCTCGCGCCACGGGCAGCGCCTGATGACGATCTCGGCCTCGCCCGGCGCGGGTATGCGCACGACGTAGTCGTGACCCTCGGCCGCGAACTTGAGCGCCATGCAGCGCACCAGCGCCGCCGGCGAGTCGTCCTGGCAGTCGATCAGCTCACGGGCCTTGCGCGCCTGGATCTTGGGCATGACCTGCCAGACGCGCTCGTCGAGCTCCATCGCCATGTCCGGCCCGAACTCCTCCTCGACCATGACGTACCACAGGCCATCGACCGCGAAGTACGACCGGCGCAGCATCTCGACGATCAGCTCGCTGCCTGAGTTCACGCTCTCACCTTCCGCGCGCTGCACCGACGGCCGCCGCCAGGTTCGCGGGCAGGCGCTCGGGCGTGGGCGTGAGTCGCTCGCGCACGCGCTCCCAGTCGGCCCGCGTCTTGACGAGCTGGTCCAGCTCGGCGCAAGTCGCGTAGTGGTCCTTCCAGCGCTTGTGCACAGCGCCGTTGCGGTCGCGCTCGATGACCCACTCGTCACTCTCCTCCAGCGTCTGCACCTCAAGCTGCAGGGAGCAGTCGATGCGCATGCGCGGGATGACGCCCAGCCCGAAGTACTGCTCCGGGTGCACGTCGGCGGGCAGGCCCTCGGTGCGCCAGCGCTGGACGGTGGGCGGCCAGTAGCAGATCTCGAGCATCGGCAGCCGGTCGGGCTCACGATGCTCCAGCACGGCGATGATGCGTTCGCGCGACGTCAAGGCGGTCACCTCGGCGACGGATCGGGACGCAGATCAGTTCGCCGCCAGGTGTATGATGCCTCCCGGAAGGGCGCGGGGGCTCGCGCGACGAACAGCCGCGCGATGCTCAGCGGCTTCGAGGAGGCATCCGCCATGCGCTGCTCCGTCGCCCTTGCGCTCGCACTCATCTGCGTACTGCCCTCCGCGGCGCTCGACCTGACCGTGGACGGCCAGGCGCGCTGCGTGATCCTGCTGCCCGACGAGCCGTTGAACCTGCACACCTTCGCGGCACAGGAGCTGCAGCACTTCCTGCAGGCGATGAGCGGCGCGGAGATCGCCATCCGGCCCGAGAGTGAGCGGCCGATCGACGTTGAGTGCCGCATCTACGTCGGCCCGACGCGGGCCGCTGAGGCGGCGGGCATCGACATCGGAGCGCTGGAGCCCGAGGCCATCCGGCTGCTGACCGTCGGCAGCGACCTGTTCCTGCTCGGCGGCGACGCCATCGGCCCGGGCGGGCGCGACGACGCGATGAGCTACAACAATCAGGCCGGCACGCTCTACGCGGTCTACGATTTCCTGCAGGACCGGCTCGGCGTGCGCTGGCTGTGGCCGGGCGAGACCGGCACGGTCATCCCGGAGGCGCCGACAATCAGCGTGGGGGAGATCGACATCTACGAGGTCCCGCAGATCAAGCAGCGCCATCTGCGCACCGGGATCCGTGGCTCGATGCTCGACGCCATCGAGGCCTTCAGCGGGCCACTCGACCGGGAGATGGCCTCGGAGCTGGCGGCGGACGAGAACCTGTGGATGCGGCGCATGCGCATGGGCCGCAGCCTGTTCATCAACTACGGGCACGCCTTCACGCGCTGGTGGGAGGAGTACGGCGCGGAGCATCCCGAGTTCTTCGCACTCAATGAGGACGGCGAGCGCGCGCCCGTCGGGCCGCCTGACCGCGTGAAGATGTGCGTCTCCGAGCCGGCGCTGTGGGACGAGATCGTGGCGCGCTGGCGGGAGCGCTGGGAGCAGGATCCGGTGGCCAACCGCACGCTCAACGCCTGCGAGAACGACGGCGGCGGTTTCTGCCTGTGCGAGCGCTGCGCCGCGTGGGACGTGCCCGACTACGTGGAGCAGACGCCCGAGGGGCCGCGGGTGATCCTGTCTGACCGCTATGCGAAGTTCTGGAACGAGATCGCGCGGCGCGTGGCGGAGGTAGATCCGGACGCCTACGTCGCGGTCTACGCCTACTCGCGCTACCGCTTCCCGCCGCGGGAGACCCGGCTGGAGCCGAACATCATCGTGGGCTTCGTGCCCGGCGTGGGCTACCCGAACTCGGGCGCGAGCAGCGCGCAGTTTCAGGACGACTGGCTGGCCTGGCACGATCAGGCGAGCGTGCTCTTCCTGCGCCCGAACTGGCTGGGTGGCCTGCACGCCATGCCCCGGGCGCCGCTCTACCGTATGGCCGACGACTTCCGCTTCGCCGCCGACAACGGCATGATCGGCACCGACTACGACACGCTTTCGGGGCAGTGGCTCGCGCAGGGCCCGGTCTACTACCTGCTCGCCCGCCTGCACTGGGATACCGACGCCTCGACCGAGCAGCTCCTCGACGAGTATCTGCCCGCCTTTGGCGCCGCGGGCGATACCGTGCGCGAGTACTTCGAGTACTGGAACCGCTACGTGACGGAGGAGAGCCCGAAGTGGGCCGACCTGCAGTACGAGCTGGGCTACCAGAACATGGGCCGCGGGTCCGAGCGCATCATCCCCTACATCTACGACGAGGAGGCCTTCGCGCCCGCTCTGGACCTGCTCATGCGCGCCCGGCGCGAGGTGGCCGGTGAGCCCGAGATCGTGCAGCGGCGCGTGGACCAGCTCCTGCAGGCCCTGCGCCATGCACGCATGACCGCCGAGGCCATCGCCGCCACCGAGGCCATCAACTCGGGCGAGGGCGACCTGGCCGCGAGCATCGAGACCATCCGGCGCATGCACGCCTACCGCGTGACGATTGGCCGCGAGAACGTCATCAACCCCTACTGGGCGATGTGGCGCGACACCAAGTACGGCGACTTCGCCGGCTACAAGCTCGTGCGGGACATCGGCGATCGCGAGGCGGTCGGGCTGCTCCCGCTGCAATGGCACTTTCGCTTCGACCCGGACGAGGTGGGGGAGGCCGAGGCGTGGTTCAACCTGCGCGGCTCGGCCGAGGGCTGGACGACCATGCGCACCGACACCTTCTGGGAGAACCAGCCCCTCGGGCGCGCGTGGGAGGCCGAGCATGACGGTCGCGACTACGACGGCCTCGGCTGGTACCGGACGACCTTCGAGATCGACCCGCAGTACCAGGGCAGCGACCTCGTTCTCTTCTTCGGTTCGGTGGACGAGGACGCGAAGATCTGGCTGAACGGGCAGCTTGTCGCCGATCACCCCATGGACGGGCCTGAGGGCTGGAAGCAGCCCTTCACCATCGACATGACCGATCACGTGCGCTTCGGCGAGACCAACTACCTGGCGGTCGCGGTGCGCGATTCGGCGGGCAAGGGCGGCATCTACAAACGCGTCTGGATCATGGTTGACGAGTAGCCGGGAACCGCGAAACGGCAACCGGGAAACGGCAGGCGACTGCGAGCCATTGCCCTTGCTGGTAGCCGGTAGCTGGTAGCCGATAGCTGACAGCTCTTCCGGAGGAGAGTCATGGACACGATCCGAGTCGGTGTCGTTGGAGTTGGTCGCGGGATGTCCTTCGCGCGTGGGACCGGGCCGCTGGTGGGGCTGGAGCTGGTGGCGCTGTGCGACACCTGGGAAGAGCGACTGGAGCAGGCCGGCAAGCAGTTCGACGTCACGACTTACACTGACTATGACGAGTTCCTCGCCCACGACATGGACGCGGTGATCCTGGCCAACTACTTCCACGAGCACGCGCCCTTCGCGATCAAGGCCCTGCAGGCGGACAAACACGTCATGAGCGAGACGTCCGCCTGCTTTACCATCGCCGAGGGCGTAGAGCTGATCCGCACGGTCGAGCGCACGGGCAAGACCTACATGTTCGCCGAGAACTACCCCTACATGGTCTTCAATCAGGAGATGCGCCGGCTCTACCGGGCGGGGGAGGTCGGCACGGTCATGTACGCGGAGGCCGAGTACATCCACCCCGACCCCGCCGAGGTCATCATGGGGCGCGCCTGCGGCACCTACCACTGGCGCAACTGGATCCCGGCCACGTACTACTGCACGCACTCGCTTGCGCCCATCATGTTCATCACCGAGACCTGGCCGGAGAAGGTCAACGGCTTCGTGATGGTGCGGCGCGAAGACGATCCGGTCAACGAGCGCACCATCAAGTTCAGCGACGCCTCATCGATGATTGCGCTGCGCATGGACAACGGCGCGGTGGTGCGGCTGGTGCAGGTCTACCTGCGCGGCCACGGCGTGTGGGTGCGCGTGCACGGGTCGCGGGGGCTGATGGAGAACCTGCGCTGGGGCGAGCGCAACATGCTGCGCGTGGTGCGCGAACAGTACCACGAGGAGCGCCACCATCCCGAGGAGGTCATCTACCGCCCGGACTTCCCCGAGTTCCATCAGCAGGCACTGCAGGCGGGGCACGGCGGCGGCGACTTCTTCACCAACTACCACTTCGCCGAGGCGATCCGTCGCGACGAACCGCCCTTCCTCGACGTCTACCGTGGCGTAACCATGTCCATCATCGGTCCGCTGGCCTACCGCTCGGCGCTGGGTGACAGCAACACCATCGACGTACCCGACTTCCGGCGCGAGGCCGACCGCGTGCAGTATGAGAATGATGACTGGCGGCCCGACCCGGTCAAGGGCGATCCGTGGCCCAGCATCGAGGGCCGCAAGCAGCCCACGCCCGAGCAGGTCGCATTCTCACGCGAGGTCTGGCGCAGCAAGGGGTACGAGGGAGAGTAGACGGAGGGTTGCAGAGTCCCGGTGCTCAGAGCTGCGCTGGCCGCGGTTGGCTCAGGACCGAGGAGCCGGTATCGGCCCACGCGGAGGGATCAGGTCGTCTTCCTGCTGAGTCGCCGTCCGCGGCCCCGAAGCACAATGGCCGCCAGGCCGGCCAGTACGAGCATGCCTGCGCTCGGTTCTGGAGTTGTCGCGCTGAGCACGTCGCCGACGTAGAGGTCTACGTCGTTGTCGAGGGGCAGGTCCTTGATCGCGTCGGCCGTGGTCCCCGTTGTCACCGCGATCCGCCACGCATATGCCCCCGACACCCCGGTGGCGTCTGAGAAGTCGGTCCACGGAACGGCGAAATCGAGGAAGGCGTCCGGGCTCCCATCGAAGTGCGAGCCGTCGGGGGACGAACTCAGAGACCTCTGGTATTCCTCCAGAGCGCCAAACCACGCGACATCATCCGATACCGCCAGGTTCCCGACCGTTGGTCCGCCCACCTCCATCGCCCGCAACTCCACGCGGTCCATCCTGTGGTGGTCCACACGCACAGTCCAGTCGAGGAAGCCATCGAAGTCAGTGTCCAGCATCACCTGCCACACGCCTGTTCCACCATTGTCGGGTTTATCGAGGCGCAAGCGGAACATGACGTCGTTCCCGTCAAAGTAGCTGGCGCACGCAGCGTACTCGCGTCCGTAATCATCGAATCCGCCACGGACATCGAGCCGGCCGGGATTGGTGTCATCGGGATCCGGATAGAGCAGTCCGCCGTACGTGAACTGGTGCCAGGCGCCCTCTGCGGGCCAGATCACATCGGCCCGAGCACAGACGGCCGCCAGCACCCATACTGCAGCGATCATCGCCGCCCGAGCGACGCGCAACGTGCGCCATCCTCTCTGCCATGCATCCCCACGTCAATCACACGCAATCCCAACGGCCTCCCCGCGCAATCCTAACGCAGCTCACACAAATCATATATCAGCACTATGGCCGTTGTCAAGAATTCTGTTAACTTCCTCCAGTACGCCGCAAGTAGGGCGCGCAGCGTCGGTGATGCAGAGCTGGAGCTTTGCGCGAAAAACGGGCTAATTTGGGGCGGTAGGGCGGTGTTGCCGATCGATGGGTTAGACTGATGGAATGGCGGATTGAGGAACTACTGAGTCTCGTGTTGCGGGGAATGCAGCCCATGCGGCCAACCGCGGCTGCAGGCGCCTTCAGTCCGAATAGCGGATGTCCGCGCAGGCGAAGCCCGTTGCGCGGCGCTGCTCCTGCTCGGGGATCCAGGCGTCGATGCCCATCTCACGCAGGCGGGCGCCTGCTGCGGCATACGCGCCATGTGCGCGCACAGCCTGCAGTAGAGCCCACAGAAGGTGACGTACTTCAGGTCAGCCATGGTGATGCACCTGCCCTCCGTCAGATGAGCCTGAGACCCGCACCGCCGCCGAGCTCCCGGGACATCATCTGCAGTAGGGGAATGGGTATGGCACTGATCTCGTCCGTCACATACTCCCCGAGACTCAAGCCGCAGCGCTCCTCCACGGCATTGCTGGCAAGTCGCATGCTGAGATAGCAGGCGCCCATGGGGAGCAACCAGTCCTCAGCCTCAGCCCGATCACCGATCGCGATCGGGTCCGTGAACGGCTCGTCGATGTAGCGGGTCGTAGCTTGATGGGTCGGGTGCACGTGCTGACACAAGCAGACGTAGATGCCATATAGCTCCCCAATGCAAACTGACTTCAGCAGGTCGGAGACCGAAGGACACCTCTGCACCTCTGTGAGCACTCCGTCTTCCACCGCGCCATCCAGGAGAAGTCCCAATACCATTTCCCTGTATCGGCAGTACTGCGCGTAGGCTTCGCACCCCAATGCCGTGAGGTCGCGTATTATCTTCACGTGGTCTTCACGCTCTGCTCGCAGGCGGCTTGCCCAACGCGTGTCTCTTTCCCGATCATCCTCCGGTCTCACCAGCCAGACTGCGGTCGCCGCTGCCTCGAAGGCCGTTCTGGCGGTGGCGCCAGCGGCGGGCAGATACTCCACATCCTGCTCGGCGAGTGCGCAGACCGCTCGAACGTTGCGCAGCAGGAGCAAGAGCAGCCCCAACGCCTCTACATGGGCGACGCACTCCAACTCCGGCGGATGATCCGTCATGATCGCCCGCTCAATCGCCCAAGAGTACTGGCGCAACTGAACTGCGACGTCACGCATCCACTCGGGGGGCTCAATCCTAGCCCGGATTATTCATGCGTGGTGAGAAAGGAAAACGGCAGGAGCGTCGAAATGGCGTGGTGATAGCCCAAAGCGCCGTTTCGGGAGGCTCCTGCCGTGAGTGCACAGTG
>JALGVA010000039.1 GCA_029820295.1 Candidatus Zipacnadia bacterium | reverse complement strand
CGCCCCGGCCGCCCTGCCCGCCCGGCCCGGCCTGCGGCCCGCCGGCCGGCGCCGCGGCGGCCTCTTCGCGGGTGATGACGCCGTCATCGTTGGCGTCGAGGCGGTCGAAGGCCTGGTCGGCCCCCCGGAACTCGTCGCGGGCGATCTGGCCGTCGCCGTTGGTGTCACAGCGGGTGAAGAGGGCGTCCGCCGCGCCCTGCCCGGCGCCGTCGCCCGGCGCGGCGTAAAGGAAGACTCCTGCCGCCCCCAGCAGCGTCACGGCTCCCGTCAGGACCAGCAGTCTGCGCATGCTCACGGTGGGGCACCTCCTGGTGTGTGGCGATTCGCTGACACAGACGCCCGGCCCTGCCCGCGGGTTCACGGGTGGTGCAGGAATCCGCGCGCCTGCGGCGAACCCGGCGGCGTCAGCCACCCACGAAGCACCTCCCGGGAGCCGGCAGATGAGCCACGTCATGCATGGCGTCGCGCGTGCCGCGGACGGCAGCCAGGACCGTCCCCCCGACCTGCGCAGCCTCACTGTGCGCGCCGTCGCCCTGACGGTCATCCTGGTGTTCGCCACCTATGTGGGCATCACGCGGCTGGGCTACGTGCGCATTAACTGGGTGCCCTACGTCGTCCCGCCCGCCCCGGCGCTGCTCTTCCTGCTGATCCTCGAGGGCATCAACGCCGGCCTGGGCGCGCTGCACCGTCGCCACCGTCTGCCCGCCGTGCTCGCGCCGTTCTCGCGCGGGGAGCTGCTGCTGGTCTACGCCGCCGTCGCCGCGTCGCTGGCGATGGAGCGCGGCGGCTACATCCTGCACTACCTCATGTTCCCGCAGTACTACGGGACCGACGTCGATCAGTACGCCGAGCTGTTCCAGCACTACCCGGACTTCTACATCCCCCACGACCCGTGGGTCATCAAGGGCTTCTTCGAGGGCACCGCCAGCGGCAAAGTCCCCTGGGACCTGTGGCTGGTGCCGCTGGGCTGGTGGATGGCCTTCAGCCTGGTGCTGATCTTCACGCTGCTGTGTCTGGTCGCGATCTTCCGCCGTCAGTGGAGCGAGAACGAGCGCCTGACCTACCCGATGCTCTTCCTGCCGCTGGAGATCACCGGCGGGTTCTCGGGCTCCTCGACCGCCGCGAGTTTCTTCCGGGATCCGGTGATGTGGATCGGCTTCGGGCTGGCTGCGCTGTTCAACGGCATCAACATCCTGCACGCCTTCTACCCTTCCGTCCCCGGCATCGAGCGCAACTTCGTGCTCACTCGCGGCATCGCCGATGCCCCCTGGCGGTACTTCCACCCGCTGAACTTCGCTTTCTCGCTGGAGGTGTGGGGGCTGTCGTACCTGGTCTCGGGCGAGGTGCTCGCGACCGCCCTCGCCACCTACCTGTTCATGAAGCTGGTGAAGGTCACCGGCCTGCAGGCGGGCTACCGCGCCGGCGGCTTCCCGTTCTACCAGGAGGTCTCGGCGGGCGCGTGCATCGCCTTCACGGCGTTCATGCTCTGGGCCGCGCGCCCGCACCTGCGCCGGGTGGGGCGCAGCGTAATCTGCGGGCCCGGCGAGTACGATCGCGGCGAGCCCATGTCCTACCGCGCCGAGGTGCTCGGGCTGGTCATCGGCACCATCATCATGGTGTGGATGCTCAACTACGCCGGCATCCGCATCGGCACGCTGCTCATCTACTTCGTGGTGCTCTACATGTTCGTGCTCGTGGCCGCGCGCATCCGCGCTGAGGCCGGCCCGCCGGTATTGTGGACCCACCCCTATGGCTTCGACACCATCGTGCCCATCCAGCTCCTCGGCAACCGCTTCCTGCGCGGCTACGGCGGCCCGCAGTCGATGGTGCTCTACTACGCGTTGTTCTATATCGGCCGCACCGTCTTCGGGCACAGCGCCGCCCAGGCCTTCACCGATGGCCTCAAGCTGCCCGAGTTCGTGCACGCGCGGCGCAGCAGTTTCGCGTGGCTGATGCTGTTCGCGTGCCTGGTCGGCCTGCTGCTGACCTTCTGGTACCACCTCGACGTGGGCTACAAGTTCGGCCAGGGGCTGATCGGCGCGGAGACCGGCCGGGCGGGGCGGTCGTGGGCGCTGAACTGGTCGCGCGGCAACTACGTGCTGCTCAGCCGGGGGCTGCAGGATCCGCAGGGCCCCGACTGGCTGCGCATGGGCTTCTACGGTGGTGGCCTCGCGCTCACCATGCTGGTCACGTGGGCGCGCACCATGCTCTCCAGCTTCCCCTTCCACCCGCTCGGCATCATCCTCGGCACCCTCTACGGCGACGGCACGCCCTACTGGGCGCCCTTCCTGGTCGCGTGGCTGGTCCAGCGCCTGGCGCTGCGCTACGGCAGCCTGCCCGCCTATCGCCGGCTCGTGCCGGGCTTCCTCGGCCTGTTCTTCGGCCACGTCCTCATCGGCGGCATCCTGTGGCGCATCGTCATCAACTACTTCATCGACCCGACCATCTCGTTCCGCTACTACCTCAACCTCGGCGGCTGATCCCCGACGGCGGGCAGGCCCGGCGGCCCGTCGCGCCGAACAGTGCAGGCGGATACACTCAGGTGACGTCACCGGTCCTTCGGGTGTTGCCGACAGCATGAGGCGCAAGCGCTACGACATCGATCTCGACGACCTGCCGTGGTTCCGCAGGGGCCGCGACCGCACAGCGCCGCGGGTCGCGGGCATCGTCGGTGGCTGCGTGGTTGCGCTGGTCGCCACCATGGTGGTGGGCGTGCTGCTGCCGCTGGTGGCGCTGGCGGTGCACAGCGCGGGGCTCATCTTCCTGGCCGCCTGGGGGGTTGCCGGCTACTTCATCTACAGGGCGGCCACGCGCCGGCGGGTTCGCCGCGATCGTGATTACCAGTACGACGACGCTGACGTCGAGCGCGAGTACTGGCGGCGCCATCGCCACGGTCGTCGCCAGGAGGGGCGCGAGCGCCGGCCTCCGCGGCGCATCGAGGTGCGCACGCCCGACGGCCCGCCACCGCCACCATCCTCCGCGCAGGCCCCCGAGCGCATCACCCACGCCGGCCTCGGCGACCTCGCCCTCCTGACCACGACGGGCGTCGCGCTGGCCCTGGCCGCCGGCTTCCTGCTCAGCGGCCGTGCGGGGGCGACCCCGATCAACTCGTTGCTCACCGGCGGCCTCGCCATCCTGGGCGGCGGCGGCATCGCCGCGCTCATCGCGCGCTGGTCACGCCCGGGCGCCTCCGGAGATCGCCCCACCGACCGACAGGTGCGCGCACAGGCCAAGCGCATCCGCGGCAAGTGCGGGCGTCTGGCGCGCGAGGCGGACAGGGTCGGCGGCGTGTACTCCGACCTGTGCTGGCACGCGCCGTCGCTGGCGAAGCGCGCGGGGGAGCTGTCCGACCTGGTGCTGCGGCTGCGCCGGGCCGTGCGCGACACGCGCCGGCAGGCGGGCAACCCGACGCTGCCCGGCGACGCCGCGCCCGACGCCTCCGATGAGGCCCTGCTACGCGAGTACCAGGCCGCCATCGCCGCGCAGGACCGCCTCGAGCGGCTGATCGCCGCGAACCTGCGTCACCAGCGTGCCTGCCTGGCGCAGCTCGAGCGCATCGAGGACCTGGTGGACACCGCGCGGCTGGAGGTCGCCACGCCGACGCCCTCCGAGACTGCAGCGACGCGCGAAGCCACCATCATCGCGGATGTTGAGACCGAGCTGGAGGCCTCCCGCCGGGCGCTGCGGGAGATCGAGCGCCTGGAACAGACCGAGGCGTAAGGTCCGCCTTTGCCGTCCGCCGTCCCGTTCCCGATTGCCCCTCGCCCCTTCCCCATTGCCGGCGGTGTCTCTCTTGCGATTCGCCCCATAACGCGCTATCATCACCCCACCATGGACGACCAGCCGATCCGGCCCGGCGCGGCGCCCGAGGAGTCCTCCTCGGGCGCGACCGCGTGGATGGCCAATGCCGCCATCCTGATGATGTTCGCCACCCTGGCGAGCGCCATCACCGGCATGTTCCGCGACATCGCCATCGGCCACGTCTACGGGCGCACCGTCGTCGCCGACGCCTTCTACAACGCCGCCACCATCCCCGACTTCCTCTACTTCCTGGTCGCCGGGGGAGCGCTGCGCACCGGCTTCGTCCCGGTCTTCACCGAGATGATGGCGAAGGGCGAGGAGGACCGGGCCTGGCGCACCTTCAGCGCGCTGTTCTGGCTGCTGTCAATGCTGGCGGCAATTCTCGCGGGCGCCGGCGTACTGCTGGCGGAGCCCCTGGCGCGCTTCGTGAACCCCTCGTGGGCGGGGGGCGAGATGTCCGGCGGCGTACGCGCCTTCCTCGAGGCGCTCGGGCTCATGCGCGAGGTCGGCCCCGGCCGCCCCGAGGCGCTGGCCATCTGCGCGCAGATCATGCGCCTGATCTTCCCGGCCCAGCTCTTCTTCCTGCTCGGCGGGCTGCTCATGGGAGCGCTCAACGCCCGCCGACACTTCTTCTGGCCGGCCATGGGCCCGATCATCTACAACTGCTCGATCATCGGCGCCGCGCTGCTCGCCCCGCGCCTGATCACCGGCCCGATGACCCTTGGCTACGGGGTGCTGCTGGGCGCGTTCATCGGGAACTTCGCGGTGCAGATGGGTGCGTTGCGCGGCATTGGCGGACGGCTGATGGCGGTCTTCCGGCCCACGCGCGGCGTGCGGCGCGTGGTGCTGTTGGCGCTGCCGGTGATGCTGGGGCTGGCCATCGCCGAGATCAACTTCGCCATCACCAAGATACTCGCCAACGCCGTGGACGGCGAGGGCGGGGTCTCGACGCTCAACTACGCCAATCACCTGTGGAAGCTGCCCGCGCGCGTCATCGGCGCGGGCATCGCCATCGCGCTCTTCCCGGCGTTGGCCGAGCACTTCGCGCGCGGGGACTCCGAGCAGTACCAGAGAGACTTCTCGTTCGGCATCCGCAATGTGGTCTTCTTGACCCTGCCGGCCACCGCGCTTATGATGATACTGGCGGAGCCCTCGGTGAAGCTGCTGTGGTACAACTTCACCGACGAGGGCGTGCGGCAGGTGGCGGTGACCCTCCTGTGGTTCTGTGCCGGGATCGTCCCCCTGGCGATCGTCTACATCGCCGCCCGCGCCTTCTACGCCCGCCACGACACCATGACGCCGGTGTGGATCGGCGCGCTCTCGGTGGTCGCCTGCCTGAGTTCCGCGATCTGGCTGGCGGGGACCTACCGCGTGGCCGGCCTCGCCATGGCGACGTCCATCGCCGGCATCATCAACGCGCTGCTGCTGCTGGTCATGCTGCAGGTGCGTGTGGGCGGGCTGGGCGGCCGGGAGATCGCGAACTCGATCCTGCGCATGATGCCCGCGACGGCGGTGCTGACGGCGGTGACGTGGGGCGCGCTGGCGCTGCTGCGCCCGGCGCTGCCGGCGGGCCGGCTGATGCAGGCGGTGGTCGTATTCGCGCCGATGACCGCGGGCACGCTGGCCTTCCTCGCGGTCGCCCGCGCGATGCGCCTGCGCGAGCTGACCTCGGCCTGGGCGCTGATGGCACGGCGCTTCGCGCGCGGAGGGTAGGCGCGGAGGCGCCGTGCCGTTCGGCCGTTGCCGTTGTGACCCCGGCGCCCCCGCCGGGGTGTGGCCCGCAGGGCCGCTGTCGTTGCCGTTGCCGTGCCGTTTGGGGGGCGCGACTACGCTCACGCCCCCCCGGGACGGCACGACGACGACCTGACCCCTGACGCGGAAGGGTAGCATAGCTCAGCCGATGGCGACTGAATCGAAGACCAATGCGCAGAACGGGATTGTGCGGGTTCCGCAGCAGAACGTGCGGAACTTCTGCATCGTCGCGCACATCGACCACGGCAAGTCCACCCTCGCCGACCGCCTGCTCGAAGTCTGCGGCAACGTAGAAGAGGCCGGCGAGCAGATGCTCGATTCCATGGACCTCGAGCGCGAACGCGGCATCACCATCAAGTCCTCCGCCGTCCGATTGCTCTATGAGGCCGACGACGGCGAGACCTACCAGCTCAACCTCATCGACACCCCCGGGCATGTGGACTTCGCCTATGAGGTCTCACGCTCGCTGCAGGCCTGCGAGGGCGCGGTGGTGCTCGTGGACGCCTCCCAGGGCGTCGAGGCGCAGACCGTCGCCAACGTCTACCTCGCGGTCGAGGCCGGGCTGGAGATCATCCCGGTGGTCAACAAGATCGACCTGCCCGACATCGAGCCGGACATGGCGCTGCAGGAGATGGAGGACGCCTTCGGCTTCCACGTGGACGAGATCCTCGAGACCTCGGGCAAGACCGGCGCGGGCGTGCACGAGCTGCTCGAAGCCATCGTCCGGCGCGTGCCGCCCCCTGACGAGGACGCCGAGGCGCCGCTGCGCGCGATGATCTTCGACTCCGAGTTCGACGTGCACCAGGGCGTCATCGCCTACGTGCGCGTCTTCGAGGGGCGCATCCGCCCCGGCGACGAGATCCGCATGATGGCCTCGGGCAAGCACTTCGAGGTGTCGCGCACCGGTGTGTTCTCGCCGGCGATGCTGGACGTAGAGGAGCTGCGCGCTGGCGACGTCGGCTACCTGACCGCCGGCATCAAGGGCGTCAAGGACAGCCGCGTGGGCGATACCATCACTTCCGCGGCGCACCCCGCCGATGAGCCGCTGCCGGGCTACCGCGAGGCCCAGCCGATGGTGTTCTGCGGCCTCTACCCGACCGAGAACGCCGACTACGAGAGCCTCAAGGACGCGCTCGACCGCCTGTCGCTCAACGACGCGGCGCTCAAGTACGAACGCGAGACCTCGGCGGCGCTGGGCTTCGGCTTTCGCTGCGGCTTCCTGGGCCTGCTGCACATGGAGATCGTGCAGGAGCGGCTGGAGCGGGAGTACGATCTCGACCTGGTCGCCACCGCGCCCAGCGTCATCTATCGCATTCTGCTCACCGACGGCAAGGTCATCGAGGTGGATAACCCGGCGGCCTTTCCCGAGCGCGAGCTGATCGAGATGATCGAGGAGCCGATCGTCAACGCGACGGTGATGTGCCCGCAGAAGTACGTGGGCCAGGTGATGAAGGTCTCCGACGATCGCCGCGGGGTCTATCGGAAGCAGGAGTACGTCTGGGGCGACCGCGTGGCGCTGCACTACACGCTGCCGCTGGCGGAGATCGTGGTGGATTACTTCGACGCGCTCAAGTCGGCCACGCGCGGCTACGCCACCCTGGACTACGAGCACGCCGGCTATCAGCCCGAGAACCTCGTCAAGGTCGAGATGCTCATCAACGGCGATCCCGTCGATGCGCTCGCGATCATCTGCCACAGCGCCTTCGCCGAGAGCCGCGGCCGCACCATCGCCCGGCGTCTGAAGCAGGCGATCCCACGCCAGATGTTCGAGGTGCGCATCCAGGCATCCATCGGCAGCCGCATCGTGGCCTCCACGCGCATCGCGCCGCTGCGCAAGAACGTCACCGAGAAGTGCTACGGCGGCGACGTGACCCGCAAGCGCAAGCTGCTCGAGCGCCAGCGTGAGGGCAAGCGGCGCATGAAGCAGGTCGGCAACATCGACGTGCCGCAGGAGGCCTTCCTCGCGATCCTGCGCCTCGGGGACGAGGACTGAGTGCGCGCACAGCGGCATCTGTCGGTCTACGTCCACCTGCCGTTCTGCGCGCGCAAGTGCCACTACTGTGACTTCAACTCCCGGCCGGCGCCCCCCGCCGACCGTGCCCGCTACCTCGACGCTCTGCACCGCGAGATCGACCGCCGGGCGGAGATGCTCGGCGGCTCGCACGTACCCACGATCTTCTTCGGCGGCGGGACCCCGACCATCTACGAAGCCCGCGAACTCGTGAGGCTGCTCAGGCGCCTGCGTGACGCCTTCTTCGTAGAACCTGACGCGGAGGTTGCCACCGAGGCGAACCCGGAGACGGCCGACGATGCGAAGCTGACGGCTCTGCGCGAGGCCGGCTTCAACCGCATCAGCCTGGGGGCTCAGTCCTTCGACGATGCCGAGCTGACGCTGCTGGGCCGAGGGCACACGGCGCGGCAGACTGAGCGGGCCGTGGCGGGCGCGCGCGCGGCCGGCTTCGAGAACCTCTCGCTCGACCTGATCTACGCCCTCCCGGGCCAGACGGTGAAGGGCTGGCGGGCGACGCTGGAGCGCGCGCTGGCGCTGCAGCCCGAGCATCTGTCGGCCTACGGGCTGGAGCTGGCGGCGGGGACGCCGCTGGCGGCGCGCGTCGAGGAGGGGGAGATCGCGCCGGTCCCCGAGGGCGAGCACCTGGGGATGCGCGAGGTCACGGGGGAGCTGTGCTCAATAGCGGGGCTGCAGCGATACGAGATCTCGAACTACGCGCGCCCGGGCTTCGAGTGCCGGCACAACCTCACGTACTGGCGCAACGAGCCCTACCTGGGCCTGGGAGCGGGCGCGTGGAGCTACCTCGATGGCGAGCGCGCCATGAACCTGCGCGATCCCGACGACTACTGCGCGGCCCTCGAGCGCGGCGGCGATGCGCGCGATTACTCGGAGCGGCTCGACCCGGATGATGCTCTGCTCGAGGCGGTCATGATGGGCCTGCGCATGACCGCGGGCGTGTCGCTCGACGGACTGCGCGCGCGCTACGGCCGCGAACGGGTCGAGGGCCTGCTGGCGCGTGCGGAGCCGCTGGCGGAGATGGGGCTGGTGGAGATCGCGGGCGATCACCTGCGCCTGACCGCGACGGGAGAGCCGCTGCACTCAGAGGTCGTGGTGCGGCTGGCCTGATGGCGCCCGGCGGGAACCCGCACCCCACGCGCACCGTCAGACCAGGTAGCCGCCCGCAAGGCCGATGGGCCGATCCTCGGCTGGACTGATGGCTTGCAGGATTCGGCCGTGGCGGGTAGAATGTTCGGGAGGCCGCATGGGCGGCCCGTGGACACAGTCGCTTCGCAGGCCGTGCGCGCATGCGCGCAGGCCGCGGCCGACGCGCCAGACGACGAAGGGTGATGAACGTGGTGCGAAGAGCGGCGATGGTTCTGTCCTTTGCGGCCGTGCTGATGCTCGGTCTCCTGGCGGCGGGTCACGCCGACAGCAAGACCGTTCTGTTCTCGGGCTCCCTGCAGGGCGCCGAGCTGGGGAGCTGGGGCTCGGGGACCATCGAGCTTGACGAGGAGGAGAGCTACCTGGAGGGCGAGGCCCTGCGGGTGGAGACCACGGGGTTCTACGAGGGCGGGCGCCTGCAGTTGACCCGGCCGCTCGCGGCGGACACCTTCCTGTCCGACCCTGAGGGCGGGTACGTGCGGCTTGTGGTGAAGGTCCACGAGCCCGAGGAGCAGGCGCCGGTCGGGCCGGGCGGGATGATGGGCCCGGGCGGCTTCCCGGCGGAGCCGGGGATGATGCCGGCCGAGCCCGGGATGTTCCCCGCTGAGCCCGGCATGGTGCCGCCGGAGCCGGGGATGATCCCGGGACAGCCGGGCATGATGCCCGGACAGCCGGGCGTGGACCCGGGCATGATGATTCCGCCCGAGGACCCGGCGATGATGGGGATGCCGCCTGAGCCGGGGATGATGATGCCGGGCATGGAGCCGGGCATGGAGCCGGGCATGATGGGGCCCGCGGTTGGTGGGGTCGGCGTGCCCCAGGGCCCGCCACCGAAGATTGAGCAGCTCCGCGTGCTCCTGGTCACGGACATGGGTGCGGTTGATTCGGGGCCGATCGTGCTCGCCGACTACGCTGAGATCGTCGAGGACTGGGTGCAGGTCGTGGTCCCGATGAGCGCCTTCAAGGGCGCTGACCTGACGGGATCTTCGATCCAGCATGTCGCGCTCTTCGGCGATGTCGAGGAGACCTTCTGGGTGGGCGAGCTGGAGCTGGGCTATGAGGAGCAGCCGCTGGTCGCCGATGCGGGTGAGAACATCACAACCACGGTGGACCGGATGACGCCGTTCGAGGCCGCGCCGCAGCCCGAGGGCGTCAGCGCCAGCTACGTCTGGGACTTCGACGACCTCGACGGCATCCAGGAGGAGGGCTACGGAGCGGAGACATCGTGGACCTTCCTGACCCCCGGATACTACGTGGTGACGCTGACGGTGAAGGACCCGGCGGGCAGGAGGGTGGATCGCGTGGACCGGATCCACGTCAAGGTCACCGAGTAGGCGCGAGCGCACACGGAGATGACCGAGCAACAGAAGGCCCCCCGCCTCCGACGGGAGGCCTTCTGCGTTTGTGAACGGAGTGCGCATGACCGGCATGTTATCTGAGACGACTCTGGCCATCCGCGGCGGGCGCGTCGTCTGCCCGGGGACAGGGATCGACGAGATCACGGACGTCTACGTCCGCGGTGGCGCCATCGTGGCTGTTGGCCTGGAGAGCCCGCCGGCCGTGGAAGCGGTCATCGACGCCTCGGGCATGGTGGTGTGCCCGGGCCTGGTCGACGTGCACGTGCACCTGCGCGAGCCGGGCGGCGAGCACAAGGAGACCATCGAGACGGGGACGCGGGCGGCGGTGCGCGGCGGCTTCACCTGGGTGGGCGCGATGCCCAACACGACGCCCGCGCCTGACTGCGCCGAGACCGTCGCCGACATCCGCGGGCGCGTTCGGCACAGCGCGTGGTGCCGCGTGGGCGTCATCGGCGCCGCCACCGTGGGCAATGACCGGGCGACCCTTTCGGACTTTGCGGCCCTGGCGGATGCCGGCTGCGTGGCCATCAGCGATGACGCCTTCATGCTGCGCACGCGCGAGCAGCGGCGCGAGGCCCTGCTGCGCTGCGCCGAGCTGGGCCTGGTCTTCATCGCGCACGCGGAAGACGAGGAGCTGTCGGCCGGCGGCGTGATGCACGAGGGCGAGGTGTCACGTGCGCTGGGCGTGGCCGGCCAGCATCCGGAGACCGAGCTGCGTGCGCTCGAGGCCTGGCGCGACGCGTGGGACGAGCCGGGCCGCCCCCCGCTGCACATCGCGCACCTCTCGACCGCGGCGGGCGCGGCCTTCCTGCGCGACTGGCCTGATGGCCCGAGCGCGGAGACCGCGCCGCACTACCTGGCGCTGACCGACCGGGCCGTCGCCGAGCATGGCGCCAACGCGCGCATGAACCCGCCGCTGCGCACCGAGGAGGACCGGCAGGCGCTGATCAACGCGCTGCGCGACGGCACCATCGGCATCATCGCCACCGATCATGCCCCCCACGCCCCGGAGGAGAAGGCGCGCGGGCTTGCGGAGGCCCCCTTTGGCATCGTGGGGCTGGAGACCGCGCTGTCGGTCGTGCTCGCGGAGCTGGTGGAGCCGGGGCTGCTGAGTCTGCCCGAAGCGCTGCGCACATTGACCGCGGCCCCCGCCGCCCTGATGGGCCTCCGGCTGGGGAGGATCGACGTGGAGGCGCCGGCCGACCTGCTGATCTTCGACCCGGCCGCGCGTTGGACCGTCGAGCCCGAGCGCTTCGAGAGCATGGGGCGCAATACGCCCTTTGCCGGCTGCGAGCTGCCCGGCGTAGTCGAGGCCGTGCTCGTAGCCGGCGCAACCGTCTACGGCGACGGGCGCTTCGCCCCGGACCGACCACCGGTGGACCTGTCAACGCGACCATGACTACGCTTCGCACAATCAGGGCGGGCCTCGCGGCTGCGACCATCATCGCGGCTGCCGCCGCCGCGGCCGCCGACCTCACCCCCTGCGCCGCGCTGGTCAACGGCGGCCCGCTCGATCCCGGAAGCGCGCTGGTGACCGACGACGGCGCGCTTCTGCTCACCGCCGACGCCCTCGAGCACGGCCTGGGCCTCACGGTGGCGCCGCCCGAGGAGGGCGGGCCGTGGACCGTGCGGGGTTTCGGCGTCGAGGTGCTGACGCGGCCGGAAGCGAGCGCGTACGCCGTCGAGGGGGAGCTGCGCCACGCCGCCCATCCGTGTGTGACGGTGGGTGAGCGGATCGCGGTACCGGTGGAGATGCTGGGGGAGGCCTTCGGCCTCGACGCGCACAGGCACGCAGATGACGGAGAGGTCATCTGGGTGCTCACGACCCCCGGCACGGCGCCGACCGATGTGCGACACGGCTCTCACCCCGGGAAGGTCCGGCTGGTCCTTGACCTCGACCGCCCGGCCGGATTCTCGTGGTGGGCGCAGCCCGGCTGCCTGACCATCGAGCTGCCCGCGCCGCGAGACGAGGGCGGCTGGGCGCGAGGCGTGCGTCTGCTGCGCTTCGACGATCCGCTCGTAAGCGATCTGCGCCAGGGCCCGACCGCCAGCAACACCATCCGCGTGGAGATCCGGCACGGCTCGGAGCTGCCGCCGGCGGTCTTCAGCCTGGGCGATCCGCCGCGCATCGTGGTGGACCTCTTCCGCCGTCCCGAGGACATCCCGCCGGAGCCCCAGCCCACGCCGGTCGCGCCGTTGCCCATGGCGGCGGGCATCCTCGAGACGCGCAACTTCTGCACGCCGCGCGGCAACGTGCGGGTCTACGTGCTCAACGTTGATCCGCGCTCGCAGGCGATCGACGTCCGTCCGGCTCTTGCCGCTCCCACGATCCACCGGCGCGCGACGGTCACGCGCATGGTCACCGGCTGCGGCGCCTGGGGCGGCATCAACGGCGGCTTCTTCAGCATGCAGGGCCCGCCCCTGGGGATGCTGGTCATCGACGGCGAGTGGATCCGCGAGCCCCGGGGCGGGCGCACCGTGCTGGGCATCACGCGCGACGGTCGTCTGCTGATGGACCGGCTGGACTTCCGCGGGCGCGTGGTCTTCGGCGGCCTGGGCACGCAGGCGCTGCGCGCGCTCAACCGCGGGCACGACGAGCAGGACACGATGGTCATGTACACGCGCCGCTGGGGCGATGTCGTCTCGGGCGCGCGCGGCCGCACGCGCCTGGCGGTGGACGCGTCGGGCGTGGTGACGCGCAAGGAGACCGACGGCGTCGCGCTCGCCATCCCTCAGGGCGGCTTCGTGCTCTCGGGCATCGGGCGCATGGCCGCGAGCCTCGACATGGTGGAGGTCGGCACCACCGCGACCGTCGAGCTGGGCACCGAGCCCGCCTGGCCCGACCTGCGCCACGCCATCGGCGGTGGGCCGCGCCTGGTCAAGGACGGCCGGCCGCACATCACCGCAGCGCCGGAGCGCTTCCGGCCGGACGTCTACGCCGGCGCCGCCTCGCGCACCGCGGTCGGGATCACCGGCGACGGTCGCCTGCTGCTGGTGGCCGTGGAGGCGGTCGGAGGCGACGGCGAGCGCGACGGCATGACCCTGCAGGAACTCGCCGGCACGATGATCAAGCTCGGGGCGTGGCAGGCGATGAACCTCGACGGCGGCGGCTCGACCACCTTCGTCGCTGGGGGGCGCATGCTCAACACGCCCGATGACGGGGCGGCCCGGCGCGTGTCGAACGCGCTGCTGGTCTTCACCCGGCAGGTGGCGGCAGCGGACGGCGGCTGAGCAGGCGCAGCGGCCGCGCGCGTCGAAGACAGCACGCGAGGACGGACTCGACGCACCGGGGAAGGTGGCGGAGCATGGCGCAGGAAAGCACCGAGCAGGGCGAGCTGACCGAGGACCAGCAGCAGGTGCTGCTCAAGCTCGCGCGCGACACCATCGAGCAGTGGGTCACGAGGCAGACGCTGCCCGATCTGCCCACGGATGCGCCGGTCTTCGCGGAGCCGCGTGCGGTGTTCGTGACACTGCACAAGCACGGGCAGCTCCGTGGCTGCATCGGCACGCTGGAGGCGCGCGAGCCCCTGGCGGCGGCCGTGCGCTCGTCGGCGGTCTCGGCCGCCACCCAGGACCCGCGCTTCCCGCCGGTCTCGCCGGCGGAGATGGACGATCTCGAGATCGAGGTCAGCGTGCTGTCGCCGCTGCGCAAGGTCGAGAGCGCCGAGGACATCGAGGTCGGCACGCACGGCGTGATGGTCTCCCAGGGCGCGCGTCGCGGGGTTTTCCTCCCGCAGGTGGCTCCCGAGCAGGGCTGGGACCGCGAGACGATGCTCAATCTCCTGTGCGCGCACAAGGCGGGCCTGCCCGCCGACGCCTGGCGGCACGGCGCCGACCTCTACGTCTTCACGACGCAGGTGTTCGGCGAGGGCGACTGAGGCCCTCGATCGCGGCAAGGTCTGAGGCATGAGGTGCAGCAATGATCAGGCTCGGCTACCATCCGGCGACCTTCGCCGGCGAGGGCTTCGACAAGCTGGTCGCGTCGCTGACCACCGTGTGCGCGGAGGGCTGGGATGGGCTGGAGTACTCCGCGCGCGTGCTCGAGCCGTGGTTCGACCGCCCCGGTGAGGTGCGCGCGCTGCTCGACGGCGCCGACCTCGTGTTCAGCGGGCTCTATCACACCTGCGGCTTCCGCGACGATGCCGAGGTCGCCGACTGGCTGGACAGGGGCGAGCGACTGGCCGGGTTCTGCACTGCGGTCGGCTGCGGGCTGATCCTCATCGACGGCGGCGCCAAGGACGGGGGCGGGGGAGAGGAGCAGATCCGGCGCGCCGCCGAGGGCGCCGACGAGATGGGCCGGTTGTGCGCGCGCCACGGCCTGACCTGCTCGTGGCACCAGCACTGGGGCACTATCTTCGAATACGAGCAACCCTTCGAGCGGCTGATGGCGCTCACCGACCCGGATCTCGTCAGGTTCACGCCCGACACGGCGCAGCTTTCGCTCGGCGACTTCGACGTGCCCGCAACCATCCGCCGCCACGCCGACCGCACCGTCTACGTGCACTTCAAGGACCTCGGACCGGACCGCCGCTTCACCGAGCTGGGCACGGGCCTCGTCGATTTCCCGACCTGCTGGGGGGCGTTGCAGGAGGCGGACTTCGCGGGCTGGGTGGTCGTGGACCTCGATTACACGTCGCTGGACGCCGCCGACTCCTGCCGCGTCAACAAGCGCTACCTCAACGACGTGCTGGGCATCACCGGCGCGCGCGACCGGCGCGGCCGGTGAGCCCGCCCGGGAGCGGCGCCGCATCGGGAGGGCGTCTGATGAGCCCGTGCGCCGGATGGATCGTGGTCGCCTGCATGCTCCTGTGCGCCGCGTTGCCCGCGGCGGGCGCCGGACGCTGGGCACTCCCTCTGACGGTCACCTCCGAGCTGCCACTGCCGAACGTGCCCATGGACCCGGAGATCGACTTCGCACAGGTGCTCGCCGACGCCGGCCTGCCCGGTGTGCTCGACCCGGACTCCATCGAAGTCATCGATGCGCAGACCGGCGAGGCCATCCCGCATGCGCTCGGCGAGGGCTTCCGCTACGGCGATCGCGGCCGGGTGCAGTGGGTCATCCCGTCCCCGCAGCAGACGCGCTTCGAGATCCGCTTCAGCACCGCCGACCAGCGTCCGCCGCCGGCGGGGACGCGGTACACGCCCAGGATCGGCACCGGCGACCTGCTGCGCTACAACGCGGGCGAGCCGCGGCCGGTCACGGCCATCAAGCTGTGCGGCCTCTTTGATCTCACCGGCGACGGCCGCGCCGACCTGGTCGGCTGCTGGAACTACGCCTGGCGGCCGGGCGAACCGTGGGACGGCGTGTTCTGCTTCCCGCGCGTAGGCGGCGATGAGGCCCTCGAGGTCGCCGACCCGGTGCGCCTGCGCTACGTGGACGAGCCCGGGTCACGGGAGTTCCGCGACATCAGCCGCGTGTACATGCACGCCGACCTCGCGGACCTCGACGGCGACGGGCTGCCCGACCTCGTGTACTCGCCGAGTGGGGGCGAGGAGCTGCACATCTTCCGCAACTCCGGCGAACGCGATGGAGGCGGCATGCCCATCTTCGTCGCCGCCGGCAGCGTGCCGCGCGGGATGGAGCGGTGGTCGCCCTGCCGCGCCGTGGACCTCGATGGCGACGGGGCCATCGACCTGGTGGTCGGCGGGACCTTCCTGCGCAACACCAGCCCGGATGGCTGGCCGCTGGCGCTTGCCGACCCGGTCGCGATCGACGCCGGCGAAGGCGCGTGCTTCCTGGACGTCGATGGCGACGGCCGCCTGGACGCGGTCTGCCTGGTGCCGGCAGAGGAGGGCGATGCGCGCGCCAAGCGCGTGGCCTGGCGCCGCAATGAGGGCGGCGACCCGCCGAGCTTCGGCCCGCCGCACGTGCTGGCGGACATCGACTGTTGGTGGTGCACCTCGGTGGCGCCCGCGGTGGACGGTGAGCGGCGCGGCATCATCGTCGGCCACGATCTCTGGCAGCAGGTGACCTTCTTCGAGCAGACCGTCGTCGGCCCCGATCCGCGCTTCCGCCGGGCGGCGCGCGCCGAGTCGCTGTCGGCGGTGCTCGCCCTGAGCGACCAGGCATGGCCCTGCGTGTGCGACTGGGACGGCGACGGAGCTCTCGACCTGCTCGTGGGCGGAGGCTACGGCTGGCCACGCATCGTCATCAACGAGGGCACGACGGAGCGCCCCGCGTTCTCCGAGGCCCGGCCGATCCTGGCCGACGGTGAGCCCATCCGCATCCTGCGTGATGAGGTGCTGGGCGGCGAGCACTGGCACAACATGGGCTATCCCTACCCGGTCTTCGTGGACTGGGACGGTGACGGTCTGCCCGACCTGATGCTGCCCAACGAGACCAACCGCATCTTCTGGTACCGCAACATCGGCACGCGTGAGCAGCCACGCTTCGGCGAGCGGCGGCAGATCATCTGCGATGGCTACCCCGACGGCCCGGAGCAGCGGGCGCGCTCGGCGCAACTGGCCGGGGATCGCGACGTCCCGAACTACCCCTATCCCTACGAGGAGGAGCGGCCGTTCTTCTGGCGCACCGGCGCAGGCTTCGCGGACCTCAACGGCGACGGCCTCATGGACCTGGTGACTCACGACGGCTTCACGCGCAGGCTGACGCTCTTCGCGCAGTACCGCGACGAAGCGGGGGAGCTGCGCCTGCGCAAGGAGGGGCCACTATGCCTGGCGGATGGGCGACTGATCGACGCGTCTCTGGTGGTGGGCAGCCGGCACTGGAGCGAGCGCTTCGTGTGCGTGGACTGGGACGGGGACGGGCTGATCGACATCGTGTACAGTTGCGCGGGCTCCGACCCGAGCGTGGCCAGCATCTTCCTGCTGCGCAACTGCGGCACGCCGACCGCCCCCGTCTTTGAGGAGCCGGTGACGTTGTGCTGCTTCGGAGAGCCGATCAAGGTTACCAACCACGGGCCGCACCCGTGGGTGGGAGACCTGACCGGCGACGGACGACCGGACATCCTGGCGTGCGTGGAGTGGAGCGTCTACCCGTTCTTCTCACACGCCGCCATCGTCATGCCCCGGCGGCCCGACTTCGTCCTCGGCCCCGTCACCGCGGTTGGGGTCGAGGGGGAGTGATGGCTGCCGCGTGGGCGGCGTCACCACCTGCGCGGGCTCGGCCTCCTCGGCCTCGGTAGTGCGAAGCTGGGCCCCGGCGTCCATGAGCCCGTCGGCGAAGGCGTGCGCGAGGTTGCGCACGTGGTCGCCGATCTTTTCGTAGTTCATCAGCGTGTCGAGGAAGATCACCCCCGGGAGCGCCAGGCACACGCCCGCCCGCGCCCGCTCCATGTGCTCGGCGCGGCCACGCTCCATCGCCTGGTTGACGATCTCCTCAAGCTCCAGTATCTGCTCCGGGATCTGCCCGTCCTCGCCGTTGAAGGCACGGATGCTCAGGTCGAGCATGTCGTCCACCATCGCGGCCATCTCGCGCACGCTCACGTCGGCGGCCTCGGTCCACTCGAGGTGCTCCTGCAGGCGTTCCTCGGCCAGCTCCAGCAGATTCTTGCAGTGATCGCCGACGCGCTCAAGGTCGTTGGTGACGTGCAGCATCGCCGGGACCTGACGGGAGATCTGCTCGGGGATGTCCTCCTCCATCAGCTCCACGACATAGCCGGTAATTGCCTCCTGCAGGTGGTCGATGGCTTCGTCCTGGCCGCGAAGCTGCTCGAAGTCGGCCCGTTCCGGGGCGAGGATTGCCTCGGTGCAGTCGCGCACCAGCGCCCGGCAGGCGCGTGCCATCCGGCCCAGCTCCTGCAGGGTCGCGCCCGCCGCGGCGCTCGGCGTCTCGAGCAGACGACGGTCGATGTGCGCCGCCTCGACCGTCCGGCGCCGGCGGTCGGGGATCCAGCGCTCCAGCGCGGCGGCGAACCAGGCGTTGAAGACCAGGAAGAGCAGGGCGTCGAGGATGTTGAAGACCGTGTGGGAGTTGGCGACCTGCCGCTGGAGGGCCGCCTGGTAGGCGCTCGAGCCGACCTCGAGGCCCTCGGCAGACGGCGAGACCGCCAGGATGGCGGGCGTGAACCACTTGAGCAACAGCAGCGCGAGGATGACACCGACGATGTTGTGAATGGTATGCGCCCAGGCCGTACGACGGGCGGTCGGCTGGGTGCCGAAGGACGCGATCTGCGCGGTGATACAGGTGCCGATATTGTCGCCCAGCATCAGGGCGATGGCGGCCTCAAGGGTGATCAGGTTGTTGGCCGCCAGGGCCATGGTGATGCCCAGCGAGGCCGAGCTGGACTGGATGAGCATGGTCACGACCGTGCCGGCCACCACGGCCATGATCAGGTTGCCGCTGAAGTCCGTGAAGAGCCGGACTGCGAACTCGCTCTCCTTGAGCGTCTCGACTGAACTCTTCAGCAGCATCAGCCCGAGGAACAACAGCCCGAAGCCGAGAATGCCCTGGCCGAGGTGCTTGATCAGGCGGCGCCGCGCGAAGGAGTTGAGGGCGAAGCCGAGGGCGATGGCGGGCAGTGCCGCCTGGGTAATCTGGAAGGCCATGATCTGGCCGGTCACCGTGGTGCCGATGTTCGCGCCGTAGATGACCCCCAGCGCCTGGCGGAAGGTCATGAGCTGCGCGTTCACGAAGCCGACGGTCATCACCGTGACCGCGCTCGAGCTTTGCACGATGCCGGTCACGACCGTGCCCACCAGGCAGCCCAGCCAGGCGTTGCGGGTCAGCGCGGCGAGGATGCGACGGATGGCGTTGCCGGCCGCGCTCTCCAGCCCGTCACCCATGATGCGGATGCCGTACATGAGGAGCGCGACCCCACCGAGGCTGCCGGCGATCATCTCGTACCAGTTGATCTCGTTCACGAGGACCTCGCCTGCCGCCATCGGCGCGCGTGGCACGACGGGCCATCTGCGCGGGCGGCGGTGATGGTGGCGCGACAGCCGTCCGGGAGGAGAGAGTCGTGGCGCGCCCGTCGGCGCCCCCTCAGGGCGCCGAACCTCCACAACCGAGGCGCGGCATTCGCCGCGTTGCGCTCCGGCACCTCCGTCGGCGCCTGCGGCGTCCGACCGGGAGGCCCCGCCGCCCCGGCAGGTGAACTGTGTCACATCACGAAGTACCAGCGAGGGAGGGCCGGCTGTGAAGTGGGGCATTATCGCGGGCGGCCGTTTCGGCGATGACATGGAGGACTCGTTCCGCATCGCCGCGGAGATCGGCTTCGACGGACTGGAGATCCCGTTCAACCAGCGTGAGTGGCAGTCCGAGCTGATCGCCAGCCGCGAGGGCGTGCGCCGGCTGCTGCGCCTGTCCGAGCGCTACGGGCTGGAGATGCCATCGTGCATCGCCGGGCGCTACAACCTGCGCGGCTTCCCGGACGACGACCCCGAGGTGCGTGCGGAGGCCGTCGAACTCATGCTGCACCTGATTGACATGTGCGCGGAGGCGGGCATCCGGCGCATCCTGGTCGCGTTCTTCGGCAGGCAGCAGATGAGCGGCGATGAGGGCATCGAGCGCGCCATCGAGGGCATCGGCCGCTGCGCGCCCAAGGCCGAGAGTCGAGGCGTCACACTCGCCCTCGAGGGTACCGTGCCGGCGCGCACCTTCCTGGAGATCATCGACCGCATCGGCTCCGAGGCCGTGGGCGTGTACTACGACATCGGCAACGCCGTGTGGCTGGGCTACGACGGGCCGGCGGAGGTGCGCGTGCTCCACGATGCGGGGGGGCTCGCGCAGGTGCACGTCAAGGACATGACGCGGGAGAAGCGGAACGTAGCACCCGGCGAGGGTGACGTTGACTGGGACGCGGTGGGGGCCGCGCTGCGGGAGATCGGCTGGGAGGATTACCTGGTGCTCGAGACGCCGGTGGGCAATGACCCGCGCGGCGACAACGCGCGCTACCTGGGGTATCTGCGTGACAGGATCGAGGGGTGACGAAGGCCGCCGCCGCCGGCCACGCGTCAGGCGCAGGCCGGGCAATGCCTCGGCGCAGGCGCGCACGAGCAGGCGACGGCGTTCGGTGCTGCGCCGACTCTTCGGCCCCAGCATCCCTGAGGACATCGGCCTGTCGTACCGGGCCGAGGAGGGACTGGCGCCCGAGACGATGCGTGTGACCCCGTGGGTGACCCGGGTGGTCCTCGCGCTGGCGGCGGCCATGCTCCTGTGGCTGACGGTCAGCCTCGGTGACAGGCTGTGGCGGCAGGCGCGGGCCGAACCGCTCCTGGCGGCGGCCGGCAGCGGCGACATGGAACGGGTGCGCGCGCTGATCGCCGACGGCGCCGACGTGAACGCCGCCGATGCCGACGGCGACACCGCCCTGCAGGCGGCCGCGCGGCGCGGCGATGTCGCGATGGTCGATGTGCTGCTCGAAGCGGGGGCCACTGCCTCACCCGAGGCCGTGCGCCGGGCCATCATCGGAGAGCACTACGAGGTGCTGCAGAGGTTGATGCGCGCCGGGGCCGACCCCAACACGAGCTGCGCGTGGGACGGGCGCTGCCCGCTCACCGAGGCCGTCCGCCTGGGCGACATCGACTTCGCCCGCGAGCTGCTCGAGCGCGGGGCGGCCGCCGGCCCTGAGATCACGCGCCTCGTGCGCCCGCCTCTGCACACCGCGGCGGCCAACGGCGACGACGAGCTGGTGCGCCTGCTGCTCGAGCACGGAGCGGACCCGCGCGTGCTCTGGCAGGCGCGCACTGCCGCGCAGATCGCCCGGGAGGCGGGGCAGATGACCACCGCGCGCATCCTCGAGGAAGCGGAGGCCGTCCATGCGCAACGTCAGTCCGAGTGAGGCCATGCAGCACAAGTACCCCGAGTGGGTCATCCTGGTCGTCGCGCGCGACGAACAGGGCCGCCCCAACCTGATGCCCGCGGGCTGGGGCATGATCTGCTCGGGCGATCCGCGCCTGGTGTGCGTGGCCATCGCCCCCGGGCGGTACACGCACCGGTGCATCGAGCAAACCGGCGAGTTCGTCTTCGCCTGGGCCGGTGAGGCGCAGGCCGAGCTGGTGAAGTACGCGGGCTCGTGCTCGGGCGCGGATGTGAGCAAGTTCGAGGAGTTCGACATCCCGACCGCCGAGCCACAGGAGATCGGGGCGCCGCTGCTGGCCGAGGCCGCGATCAATCTTGAGTGCCGCGTGTGGGCGGCTTACCCCGCCGGCGATCACACCATTTTCGTGGGTGAGGTGGTTGCCGCACATCTGCCCGAGAAGCCCACGAGGACGCTGCTGAACTTCGCCGGCCGGTTCGCGCCCGGCGCACCCGCGGTCGAGCCGCGCTGACGCCACACACCATCCATAGATGAAGGGTGAACGCCGATGACGGTGATGGAGGCCATCAGGCATCGCTTCAGTGTGCGCAAGTTCAAGGACTTCGAGATCGAGGAGGAGAAACTCGAGCGCGTACTCGAGGGGGCGCGGCTGGCGCCCTCGGCCCGCAACCTGCAGGAGTGGCGCTTCGTCGTCGTGCAGGATCCGCACATGCGCCGAGCGTTGAGTGAGGCCGCCAACGGGCAGGCCTTCGTGGCCGAGGCGCCGGCGGTCATCGTCGCGTGCGCGATCACCACCGAGCACGTCATGTCATGCGGGCTGCACTGCTTCCCGCTCGACGTCTCCATCGCCATGGCATACATGACGCTGGTGGCGGTCGAGGAGGAGCTGGGCACGTGCTGGATCGGCGCCTTCAATGCCGAGCGGGTCAAGGACCTGCTGGGTATCCCGGACGAGGTGATCGTGGTCGGCCTGCTGCCCATCGGCTACCCGGACGCCGAGCCGCCACGCAAGAAGCGGCTGTCGCTGGATGAGATCGTGATGCGCGAGCGCTGGCAGGCGTAGCCCGCAGGGCGGCCCCCCGCTCAGGCTTCGTGGATGATCGGCCGGTGGTAGGACGACCTCCTCACCCCCGGCCTGACTGCGTCGGGCCACCCCCTTCCCCTGGGCGCACCTGCGGTGCGCCGGTAGGAGAGGGGACCGGCGTTGCCCGATCGACCTGCGCCGGGGGGGGGCGGCATGCGCGACGTGGCGCAAGCCCCCTTCTGCCTGCGACCGCGTCGTGTGCGGTCGCCCGGGATCGGGACGGGGGAGAAGCCTGTTGCCCTCCGCCCCGCGTCAACCGTCGCTCATGCCCACATTCCGGATTCACACCGTCGCCCCCCCGAACCTTGACGTCTCCGGGTCGTCGGCGTAATATGCCCGGCGACCTGAAGGCACCGGCTCGCGGCGCGTAGATCGCCCATACGTGGCCACGCGTGCGGGGCCTTGCGGCCATGCGGAGGGGTTCGGAGTGATCTACCTCGACAATGCGGCAACCACGCGCGTCGCGCCGGAAGTCTTCGAGGCGATGGCGCTGTTCCTGCAGGACGAGTACGGCAACCCCAGCAGCGTCTACGCCCTGGCAGGCCGCTCTGCCGCCGCGCTGCAGCAGGCTCGGCAGGCGGTTGCCGACCATATCGGTGCGCGCCCCGACGAGGTCATCTTCACCGGCGGCGGCTCCGAGGCCGACAACCTCGCCATCAAGGGCACGATGCGCAAGTTCGGCGACGGTCACATGATCACGTCGCCGATCGAGCACCACGCCGTGCTGCACACCTGCAAGGCGCTCACGGACGAGGGCTTCGAACTGACCGTCGTGCCCGTGGACAGCAACGGGCTCGTGGACCCCGAGGATGTGCGCCAGGCCTTGCGCCCGGACACGCGGCTGGTCGCGATCATGCACTCAAACAACGAGGTCGGCACCATCGAGCCGATCGCGGAGATCGCGGCCATCGCCCGCGAGGCCGGGGCGAAGATGCACACCGACGCGGTCCAGTCGCTCGGCAAGGTGCCCATCGACGTCAACGAGCTGGGCGTGGACTTCGCGGCGTTCTCGGCCCACAAGCTCCACGGCCCCAAGGGCGTGGGCGCGCTCTATGTGCGTAAGGGCTTCCGGCCGGTCCCGCTGATCGAGGGCGGCGGGCAGGAGAACCGCCTGCGCGCGGGCACCGAGAATGTTCCCGGCATCGTCGGCTTTGGCCGCGCGGTGGAGCTGGCCGCGGAGCTGGGCCCCGAACCGATCGAGCGCATCCGCGCGCTGCGCGATCGGCTGATCGAGGGCGTGATGGCCGAGATCCCGGAGGTCATCCTGTCCGGCCACCCGGAACTGCGCCTGCCCAACATCGCCAGCTTCCTGTTCCGCTACATCGAGGGCGAGGGTATCCTGCTCTCCCTGGACATGCAGGACATCGCGGGCTCCAGCGGCTCGGCCTGCACCTCCGGGTCGCTGGACCCCTCGCACGTGCTGCTGGCCATGGGCTACTCGCATGAGGTCGCGCACGGCTCCCTGCGCCTGAGCCTGAGTCGCTACACCACCGACGAGGAGATCGACCGGGTGCTCGAGGTGCTGCCGCCGATCATCCAGCGGCTGCGCAACATGTCGCCGCTGTACCCACGCCGGTGACCTCCAGGAGGCCCCGCTGAGGGAAGTGCCATGACATCGGAAGACATCGCGCGGCGCATCGCTGAGCTGAAGGCCGAGCGCAACGCCGTCATCCTCGCGCACAACTACCAGATCCTCGAGGTTCAGGAGCTGGCCGACTTCCTGGGCGACTCGCTGGGCCTGTCGCAGCAGGCGGCGCAGACCGACGCCGACGTGATCGTGTTCTGCGGCGTGCACTTCATGGCGCAGACCGCCAAGCTGCTCTCGCCCGCCAGGACCGTGCTTATGCCCGACCCCGGCGCGGGCTGTCCGATGGCCGACATGATCACGCCCGAGCAGCTCCGGCGCTTCAAAGCCGAGCACCCGGGCGCGCCGGTGGTGGCCTACGTCAACACGACCGCCGAGGTCAAGGCCGAGTCGGACATCTGCTGCACCTCCTCGAACGCGGTGCAGGTGGTCGAGTCGGTGGACGCCGACACCGTGCTGTTCATCCCCGACATGCACCTCGCCGACTGGGTCGCGCGTCACACCGACAAAGAGGTCATCGCCTGGGGCGGCTACTGCCCCACGCACGTGCGCATCAGCCCCGAGACCGTGCAGTACATGAAGCAGCAGCATCCAGACGCGATCTTCATGGTCCACCCCGAGGCGCGTCGCGAGGTGCTGGACATGGCCGACCTGGTGGCCTCGACCAGCGGCATGGCGAAGTTCGCGCGTGAGACCGATGCGCGCGAGACCATTGTGGGCACCGAGGAGGGGCTGGCCGAGCGCCTGCAGGTGGAGCTGCCCGAGAAGATCTTCTACATCATCCCGCACACCATCTGCCCGAACATGAAGAAGACCACGGCCGCGAAGGTGCTGGCGTCGCTCGAGAACATGCAGTACGAGATCGACATCGATCCCGACGTGGCTGAGGGCGCACGCCGCGCCGTCGAGCGCATGCTCGAGGTGAGCTGAGGCGCCACGGGAGAAGCCGACGGCAACGCGCTGGTGGCGCGCGCTCGCGTGGGGCGCCCTCGCCGGGCTGGGCGTCGGCGTGATCCTGCCGCTGCTGGTCATCTTCGTCGGCGGCGCCGCCGGTATGCTCCTGCGCGGGCGCACACAGTCCCTGGACATCGGCCAGATGCTCAACGACACCGCGCCGGTCCTGCTCGCCTTCCTGGACTTCCCGCACAGCCTCGCCTGCCGCATCGCACCCGGACACACCGACTCGGTCGTCATCGCCTTCATCGCGCCCGTCATCGCCTGGGCGCTGCTGGGCATGGCAGGCGCGACCATCATCAGGCTCGTGAGGAAGCGATGATTGCGCAGCGCAGGACGAAGTGGCTGCTCATCGGCACGCTGGCGGGCGTGGCTCTCTGCTGGGCATTGCCGACGCTGGTGGCCCCCGCCATCGGCTCGTACGCCCTGACGCTGCGTGACAGTCCCCGGCTGAGCGACGCGGTGCTGGGCGCGGGGTCACTCGGGGTATACATCGCGCAGGCGCCTTCGCTCTATCTGGGCCTGCACACGACGCAGCCGACCTGGCCACTCGCGCCCGTGAACGCCGGTTCGTGGGCGGTCATCGGCCTGGCGGTCAGCGTCTTCGTGCTGGCCGTCGGCGACGCTCGGCGCAGCGCCACGCGCCGCAGCCGGCTGCTCGCCGGCGCCCTGGCCGGGCTGCTGATCGGCTGGCTGCTGCCCGCGCTCGCGAGTGTGCTGGGCGACTGCTTCGCGCACTGCTGGATGCACGAGGGCCTGCTGGGGGACATGGCGCTGGCTGGCGGCGTCATGCTGCGGGTGTTCGGGATGCTGGCCGAGGCGCCGTGGCGGCTGCTCTTCGGGGCGGCGCCGGGCATGATGCCGTCACCGCTCGCCATCCCGGTGTCCGCCGCTGTCTGGGCCGCGATCGGCGCGGGCATCGCGGTGGGCCTCCCGCTGCCGGCGCGCAGCCACGCGGGTGTCGGTGGCGAGACGTCCGCCACCGGCGGCCGGGCGGAGGACGTGTGATCCGAGGCGCCGTCGCGGGCGGCACGAGAACTTGCGCGGCTTGCGGGGATCGTCGCAAGGTTAAGGATGTTTGACGGGTGGGGCGCCGCACATCGGCTGGAGGTGCGGCGCCCCGGCGCGATGAATCACACACCGACGTACGTTCGCGGCCGTGCGCGGCAACGTCGGAGAGACCTCGACCTATCCGGGTCGGTTGTCCGAGGGAGCAGAGATGGAGACCATCAAGGCTGCAGTGATCGGATGCGGCGCTTTCGCCAGGACCCAGCACTTCCCCAACATCGCGCGCTCCGAGCGCCTTGAACTGCTCGCCGGGTGCTCGCGCAGCGAGGAGAACCGGGCGTGGGTGGAGGAGCACTACGCGCCGCGATACACGACGCCCGACGCCGACGAGGTTTTCGACGACCCGGACGTGGACATGGTGGTGCTATCGGTCCCGCACGCGGTGCACTTCGAGCTGATGATCGGGGCGATCGAGGCCGGCAAGCACGTGATGGCCGAGAAGCCCATGACCATGACGCTGGAGGAGTCCTACGAGGTCTGCAAGGCGGTCAAGGACGCCGGGGTCAAGTTGTGCGTGGACTACAACCGGCGCTTCGCCCCGTCGATGGTGCACATGCGCGCGGCCTACCAGGCGCACCGCGCCAGCCCGAGCGTCGGCGCCGGGCAGTTCATCGAGGCCGCGGACCGGCCGACGCTCCCCGAAGAGAACGCGTCGATGCTGCTCATCCGCATCAACGACGAATCGAGCACCTATCGTCCCGTGCACATCGATTGGATGACCGGCGGCGGGCAGATCATCGGCGAGACCTGCCATTGGCTGGACCTCTCCTGCTGGCTGCTCGACCAGGAGCCGGTGCGCGTGTTCGCGACCGGCACCGCGCGGCTGTGCCACATAATCACACTGGACTTTCCCGACGGTTCGCGCGCGTGCATCTGGTTCTCGCCCACCGGCACCTTCCGCTTCCCCAAGGAGCTGTTCGAGCTGACCGATCACTTCGCGCTGTTCCGGAACCTGTGCTTTGTGGAGACCCAGGTGTTCGGGCGCGGGGAGCCTGAGATCACCCACTTCGACCTCCAGCATGACGAGCTGCCCGAGGTCGGCCCGGAGGGCGGGCACGACGCCTACGTCGCCAAGCTCAACGAGCGCGCGCGCCTGCACGCGCAGAGCGGCGGCGAACTGTGGCCCAACCTGAGCCCCGACAAGGGCCACTTCCAGCTTCTGGAGGCCTTCGCCGAAGCGGTCGCCGAGGATCGACCCTCGCCCATCGACGAGTGGGCCGGGGCGCGGGCGACCTACCTGAGCCGGCGGGCCATCGAGTCCATCCGCCTGGGCGCGCCGGTGCCGGTGAACGTGGAGGACCTGCACTTCTTCGTGGACTGATGCGTACTGTATGGGCGGACGTCCGATCGGTCACGACGGCGGCAGAATCTTAACATAGGCCGGCGGGTCGGTGTGGCGAGCGCGCTTGACCTGTCGGGCGCGCTTCGGCTACAGTACCCCATGCACGTACCGGCGGTTCCCGTCGGCTCAGACATGACCCAGCGCAGGTGAACTCAGTGCGGTCCGCTATCCTCAATCGCTTTGTGCAGAAGGTCGCGCAGATCATCCAGACCGAGGGCGCCGCGTGCTTCTCACTGGGCGTCGCCGACAACCGCCTGCACCCGCAGGCGGTTGTGAGCCGGCGCGACGGCATCACGCGCGACTCGCTCGGCCACGTGGACCTCGACACCACCCTCCCGTTCTCCAAGGCGGTCTGTGATGCGCTGGCGAGGAAGGGCCCGGTGGTGCTGACCGAGGCCACGCGCATCGATGAGTTGACCGTGCAGCCGCCGGTGCTGGTCATGCCCATCGTGTGGGAGCGCGAGCCGCTGGAGAGCGAAGAGGAGCCGGTGCAGCGGCCGGTGGGCGTGCTGACGCTGTGGGAGAAGCGCGGGGGACAGTACGATGAGGACGACTACAAGCTGGCCGAGACCCTGTCGGGGCAGGCGGCGGCGCTGCTGGTCGAGGAGCAGCTCGACGAGTTCGACGACATCCAGGCCGCGTTCTCGACCGTGCCCGTGGGCCTGATGCTGGTAAGCGCCACCGACGAGGTGCTGGTCGCCAACGCCGCGGCCATGCACGTGATCGGGCTCGACCCGCTGCAGGGCCGCTCCATCCAGGGCATCGACTACGGCGAGCAGCTTACCGAGCTGGTGGCCGAGGTGCGGGCCAACGGTCAGGGGACGGCGACCGCCTCGTTCACCAGCCGCAACAACGAGACCTTCGCGGCCAGCGCGCAGATGACCCAGGAGGGCCAGGTCATCCTCGCCTTCACCCAGAACCCGTTCAGCACCGCGGCCGAAGAGCTGACCGGGCAGGTGGCGCACGAGCTGCGCACCCCGCTGACCGTCATCCAGGGCAACCTGCAGACCATCGAGGTCATGATCGATGGTGGCATCCAGCCCGAAGACCAGGAGATCATCGAGGAGTTTATCTCGACCGCCCTGATCCAGTCCGCGCGCATGTTCCGGCTCATCGCCGAGACCCTCAACATCTCGCGCATCCACGCCGGCAAGGAGCTGGAGCTGGAGGTCGAGGAGTTCGACCTGATCGAAGCGCTCAACCAGATCCTCACCGAGCTGGCCGACTACCTGATGGCGCACAACCTCGACGTGGAGGCCCCCGACGAGCTCATTATCGAGGGCGACCGCGGCAAGATCATCTCGATCTTCGACAACTTCCTCAAGAACGCCGCCAAGTACTCGGACACCGGCACGACCATCACCGTCCGCGTCTACGAGGTCGATGACGACCACGTGGCCATCGAGGTCACCGACCAGGGCATCGGCATCCCGCCTGATGCGCTGGAGAAGATCGGTAAGGAGGCCGGCTTCCGCA
Source organism: Candidatus Zipacnadia bacterium (assembly GCA_029820295.1). Classification (GTDB taxonomy): domain Bacteria; phylum Armatimonadota; class Zipacnadia; order Zipacnadales; family UBA5352; genus JALGVA01. Next base: position 12,044 of record JALGVA010000039.1, on the reverse strand, counting down.
CCGACCTGTCGAAGAAGCAGGCGGGCGGCATCGGCCTGGGGATGGTGTACACGCGCCGCGTCACCGAGGCCCACGGCGGCCGCATGGAGATCGAGAGCACCGTGGGCGAGGGCAGCACCTTCCGCTCCATCATCCCCAAGCGCCAGCCCGAGGGCTGACCCCGGCGGCATGGACAGGATACGCATCCACAACATGAGCTTCTACGGGCATCATGGGGTGGCTGCGTCCGAGCGCGACCTCGGCGGGCGCTTTCAGGTGGACGTGGAGCTCGGCCTGGATCTGCGCGCCGCGGGGGAGAGCGACGCCGTCGCCGACACCGTGGACTACAAGGCGGTATACGACCTCGTCGCCCAGATCCAGGAGTCCCATCGCTTCCGACTGCTTGAGGCCTTTGCGCACGCCATCGCCGAAGCCGTTCTCGACCGCTTCGCGGTAGAGGAGGTCACGGTGCGGGTTCGCAAGGCCAGTGTGCCGCTCGGGGGGCTGATCGATTACGCCGAGGTTGAGATCACCCGCCGGCGGGAGAACTGACCCCGGGCGTTGAGCCCTCCCCGCCCGCACCATCGTACGGCTCGATGTGCACCACGACGCCGGCACGCGACAGCCTGGCCTCGATGGCGGCCACGATCTCGTCGGCCAGCTCGTGCGAGGCGGCCACGGTCATCTGTGGATCGACCAGCACGTGCACGTCCACGAAGCGCTGGCTGCCGGACTTGCGCGTGCGCAGCTTGTGATAGCCGCACAGGCGCGGGCGGCACTCCTCGAGCACAGTGCAGATGATCTGCTCCTCCGCCTCGGGCAGGGCCACGTCCATGAGGTCGCGGGCGGAGGTGACGGTGAGCTTCCACGCGGCGTGGATGATCAGCAGGGCGACGGCGATGGCGGCCGCCGGGTCCATCCAGTGAAAGTGCAGCGCGGGCAGGTAGACCTCAGTAAGCGAGATGAAGCCCAGCGCGCCCAGCACCCCCGCGGACGTCCACACATCGGTGCGCAGGTGCCAGCCGTCGGCCTCCAGGGCCACTGAGTCGGTGGCGCGCGCGGTGCGGAAGAGCACCTCGGAGACGATGATGTTGACCAGCACCGACAGCGCCATGACGGCGATGCCCCAGCCGAGGCGCTCGACCTCGTGCTCGCCCATGAGCTTGCGAGCGGCCTCGAAGATAATGTACGCGGCCGCACCGAAGATCAACAGGGCCTCGATGGTGCCGGAGATGTTCTCGGCCTTGCCGTGCCCGTAGGGGTGGTCCTCGTCGGCGGGGCGGGCGGCGGCGCGCACGGCGAAGAGCGCGATCACCGCCGCCGCCAGGTCCATGCCCGAGTGCACGGCCTCGGAGATGACCGCCACCGATCCGATGGCGAGGCCGACCACGAGCTTGAGGACCACGAGGAGGGTATTCGAGGCCACCGAGAGCGCCGCGACGCGGGTGGTGACTCTCGCCCGCTGCTGGATGTCCATGGTGCCGCCTGTTCCAGTGGGGTGGAGAGACGCGAATCGGCCGGTGCTGGGCGCAGGTGTGCGCCGCCAGCCGCGGCCGAGCAGAGGCATTGTAGGGCGTGCGGCGGCCCGGGTCAAGCCCGGCGGCGCGGCCGTGCGGCGGCGGTCACGCGCGCCTTGACAGGGCCATGGGCCTGTGTTAGTTTATGCACACGCGCTGCACTCCCGGACCTGCGGGGTTGCTCCCATGGCCGCCGCGTCGGGCTGCGATTACGCCTATCATAGTCACTGCGCGCCCCGTCCGCGGCGGAGGGAGATCGGCTAGCAGCGCCTCATCCCGAACCATCCCGACGCCGCGGACACCAGCCGCGGCGTTTTCCTGTGGGGGAGACGGTCGGCCGTCCAACACGCATGGCAGGGAGACAGAGGCATGGGACCGGCGTTTGACGACCTGAACATCTTCGCGGGGAACGGCTGCGTCCAGCTCGCCCGGGATGTCGCGGACGTGCTGGACACGCGCCTGTCCGAGGCCACGGTGGGCAAGTGGTCCAACGACGAGATCCGCGTGCAGCTTCACGAGAACGTGCGCGGCAATGACGTGTTCATCTTCCAGTCCTTCGGCGGCGAGGTGAGCGACCGACTGCTGGAGCTGTGGCTGATGATCGATGCCGCGCGCCGCGCCTCGGCCGAGCGCATCACGGCCGTGATCCCGTGGTATCCCTACAGCAAGCAGGAGCGCAAGTTCCGCGGGCGTGAGCCCATCTCAGCGCGCGTGGTCGCCGACCTGACGGTGGCTGCGGGCGTAGACCGCATCGTGACCATGGACCTGCACGAGGGCGCCATCCAGGGGTTCTTCGACATCCCGATGGACCACCTGCCCAACCTGCCGGTGTTCCTCAACGTCTTCCGCCAGGAGGGGCTGACCGGGGCCAACACCGTGATCGTCGCGCCCGACGCCGGCGCCGTGGAGCGCGCCACCGATGTCGCCCGCAAGCTCGGCTGCGGCATCGCGGTGATCTTCAAGCGCCATCCGGAGGAGAACGTGGAGTTGGCGCACACGGTGGAGACCGTGGGTGACCTGCAGGGCAAGCGCGCGCTGCTGGTCGATGACTTCATCTTCGGCGGCAGCACCATCGTCAACGCCGCCGGCGAGGTCATGGCGGCGGGTGCGACCGAAGTGAACGCCTGCGTCACCCATGCCATCATGTGCGGCGACGCGCCACAGCTCATCGGCGACTCGGCCATCAGCACGCTGTACACGACCGACACGATCCCGCCGCAGCCGCAGTTGCCCGACAACGTGACCGTGGTCTCGGTGGCGCCGCTGCTGGCGCAGGCGGTGCGTTGCATTCACGAGAACCGCTCGGTCAGCCAGCTTCTCACGCAGATCGTCGATCGCGGCTGACGCCGCCCCGCCGGGACGCACTGAGGAGGAGACCGACGTGGCGAACGCAGACGAGCTGATCCGCGACACCGTGCGGCGGATCGTGCCCTACTCGCCCGGCAAGTCCTCGGCTGAGGTCATGGCTGAGCTGGGCATAGAGCAGGTCACCAAGCTGGCCTCCAACGAGAACCCCATCGGCCCGTCGCCGCACGTGATCGAGGCGATGGCGCGGTCCGCCGCGCAGGCACACATCTACCCCGACCCGCAGTGCACGGCCCTGACCTCAGCGCTGGCGGCGCTGCTGGACGTCGATCCGGGGACCATCGTGGTCGGCCGCGGCTCGGACGAGGTCATCCACATGCTCGGCCTCGCCTTCGTCGAGCCCGCCGACAACCTGGTGTTCGCGTCGCCGCCGTTTGCGCTCTATCCGCACACCGCGCGGCTGATGGGCGCCGAGGAGCGCGCGATCGAGCACCGCGACTTCCGTCACGACCTCGACGCCATGGCCGACGCGATCGACGAGCGCACGAAGCTGGTCTTCATCTCGAACCCGTACAACCCGACGGGCACGATCGTCAGCGCCGACGAGGTCGCGGCCTTCATGGAGCGCGTGCCCGAGACGTGCATCGTGGTCTTCGACGAGGCCTACGTGGAGTACGTGGACGCCGACGACTACCCGGACACGCTGGAGTACGTGCGTGCGGGTTGGCGCTGCGCGGTGCTGCGCACCTTCTCCAAGGCCTACGCGCTGGCGGGCCTGCGCATCGGCTACGGTGTCGCGCCGGTGGACATCACCAACGCGCTCAAGCAGGTGCGCGAGCCCTTCAACGTGTCCTCGATCGCGCAGGATGCCGCCGTGGCCGCACTGCGCGATGTGGAGCACATGCGCCGGTGCGTGGACGTCAACCGCCAGGGCCGCGAGTTCCTGAGCACGCAGTTCGAGCAGATGGGCCTGCAGTTCGTGCCCACGCAGGCGAATTTCGTCTTCGTGGACGTCGGGATGGACAGCGTGGAGTGCTTCGACGAGCTGATGCGCCGGGGCGTGACCGTGCGCACCGGCGAGATATTCGGGCTGCCGAGCTTCATCCGCGTGACCATCGGCACCCGCGAGCAGAATGAGACCTTCATCACGGCGCTGCGGGAGGTCCTGGGCGGGCGTACGGTGAGCCCGGGCCTGGGCTGAGGCTGGTGAGCTGACATGATCATCGTCATGCGGCCGGACAGCACGGAGCAAGATGTCGAGCAGGTGGTCGCGCGGCTGGGCGAGCGCGGCTACGGCCATCACATCTCGCGCGGTGAGGAGCGCACCATCATCGGCGCCATCGGCGCGCCCGACCACGAGAAGGAGGTGGTGGCGGGGCAGTTCTCGGTGCTGCCGGGGGTCGAGCGCGTGGTGCCGATTCTCAAGCCCTACAAGCTGATCAGCCGCGAGTACAACCCGCGGCCGGCGACGGTGATGATCGGGCCCGCGCGCGTGGGTGGGGGGCACCTGGGGGTGATCGCCGGGCCGTGCTCGGTGGAGAGCGCCGAGCAGGTGATGCAGACCGCGCGGGCGGTTAAGGAGGCCGGGGCGACGGCCCTGCGCGGCGGCGCCTTCAAGCCGCGCACCTCGCCGTACAGCTTCCAGGGCCTGGGCAGCGAGGGGCTGGACTACCTCGCCGCCGCGCGCGAGGAGACCGGGCTGCCCATCGTGACCGAGGTTATGGACGTGCGCCAGCTCGACGGCGTGGCCGAGGTGGCCGACTGCGTGCAGATCGGCGCGCGCAACATGCAGAACTACGATCTGCTCAAGGAGGCCGGGCACTGCGGCAGGCCGGTGATGCTCAAGCGCGGCTTCTCCTCGACCATCGAGGAGTGGCTCAAGGCGGCGGAATATATCGCCGCGGGCGGCACGCTGGACATCGTCCTGTGCGAGCGGGGCATCCGGACCTTCGAGACGGCGACGCGCTTCACGCTTGACCTGAGCGCGATGGCGGTGGCGCGACGCGAGACCTTCCTGCCCATCGTGGCCGACCCCAGCCACGCCGTGGGCATCAGCCACCTGGTGGCGCCGATGGCGCTGGCGGCGGTGGCGGCGGGGGCGGACGGGCTGCTCATCGAGGTGCACCCGCGGCCCGACCAGGCGCTCAGCGATGGGCCGCAGTCGCTCACCCCGGCGGCGTTCGCGGAGCTGATGCGGCAGGTGCGGCAGGTGGCGGAGGCGGTCGGACGGCACGTGTAGATCGGAGGCGGCGACGCTGATCTTCGAGCGCGTGGCGGTAGTCGGCATCGGCCTCATCGGCGGATCGTTTGCCCTCGCGGGGCGGCAGGCCGGCGTGCTGGGCGAGGTTGTGGGCGTCGCGCGCAGCGAGCGTACGATGCTCGAGGCGCTGCACGTAGGCGCCGCCGACCGCACGACCGCCGACCCCGCTGAGGCCGTGCGCGACGCGGACCTCATCTTCATCGCCACGCCGGTCGCGGCCATCCCCGACGTCTTCGCGCGCATCGCCCCCGCCCTGCCCGACGGCTGCGTCGTCACCGACGCCGGCAGCACCAAACGCGCGATCCTGGACGCGGCGGCCGCTCTGCCGGCGCACGTTGACTTCGTCGGCGGGCACCCGATGGCCGGCTCCGAGCGGGCAGGCGTCATGGCCGCGCGCGCCAACCTCTTCCGTGGCCGGACCTGGCTGCTCACCCCCGGAGACGCGAGCGGCGATGCGGTCGAGCGCCTGCGCGCCACCATTGACGCCATCGGCGCGCGCGTGGTCGTGGTCGGTGCCGATGACCACGACCGCATCGTCGCACGCACCAGCCACCTGCCGCACCTGGTGGCGGCGGCGCTCGCGGGTGCGCTGGGCGAGTGCTGCAGCGAGGACGACTTCATCGGTAACGGCCTGCGCGACACCACGCGCATCGCCGTCGGCTCGGCCGAGGTCTGGCGCGAGATCCTGCTCACCAACGCCGACGATGTGCTGGCCGCGCTGGCCGAATTCACCGCCGAGGTGGAGCGCTACCGCGATGCGCTGGTGAGCGGCGACGCGGTCGCGCTGACGGCGCTGCTCGAAGCCGCGCGCGCCTGCCGGGAGAGGATGGGCGAGACGTGAGGCTGCGCGTGCGCGCCTGCGAGCCGCTGACCGGGTCGGTCGGCGTGCCGGGCGACAAGTCGATCTCGCACCGGGCGGCGATCCTGTCGTCGGTCGCTGAGGGCGTGGGGCGGATTGAGGGGTTCCTGCAGGCCGACGACTGCCTGCGCACCGCCGACGCGCTGCGCGCGCTGGGCGTGTACATCGATCCCCTGGGCGCGGACGTCATCGAGGTGCATGGCGAGGGGCTCGACGACCTGCACGCGCCGGACCGGCCGCTGGAGCTGGGCAACTCGGGCACGGGCATGCGCCTGCTGATGGGGCTGGTGGCGGGCCGCGAGTTCGCCACCACCTTCACCGGCGACGAGTCGCTCTCGCGCCGGCCGATGGACCGCATCGCGCGGCCACTGGAGCAGATGGGCGCGCGCGTCGAGGGCCGGGGGGAGCGCTGCATGCCGCCGGTCACGGTGCATGGCGGCCATCTGCGTGGGATCGAGTACCACTCGCCGATGGCCAGCGCGCAGGTGAAGTCGGCGGTGCTGCTGGCGGGCCTGTCGGCCGAGGGGCGGACGACCGTGGTTGAGCCGGCAGCCTCGCGCGATCACACCGAGCGCATGCTCGCGGCCATGGGCGCCGACATCGAGGTGGACGGCCTCGCAGTGACGCTGCGCCCGGGTCGGCCGCTGCAGGCGCGGTCGATGCGCGTCCCCGGCGACTTCAGCTCCGCGGCGTTCCTGCTGGTGGCGGCGCTGCTGGTCGAGGGCAGCCACATCACCACCGGCGAGGTGCTGCTCAACCCGACGCGCACCGGGCTGCTGACGGCGCTGCAGGCGATGGGCGCGGACATCGGCATCGCCGGGCGCCACGAGGAGGCGGGGGAGAGCGTCGGCGACGTGAGCGCACGCGCCGGAGCCCTGAGCGCTGCGGAGGTGGGCGGCGACCTGATCCCGCGCATGATCGACGAGGTGCCGCTGCTCGCCGTAGCGGCGACGCAGGCCGGAGGTACCACGGTCATCCGCGACGCCGGCGAGCTGCGCGTGAAGGAGAGCGACCGCCTGGCGGCGATGGCGCAGGTACTCGGGGCGATGGGCGGGCAGGTCGCCGAGCGCGAGGACGGCCTGGAGATCACCGGGGCGACACCGCTGCGCGGGGCCACCATCGACAGCCGCCACGACCACCGCGTCGCCATGTCGGCGGCGGTCGCGGGACTGATCGCTGAGGGCGAGACGGTGATCGAGGGCGCCGAGTGCATCGAGACGTCCTTCCCGGGATTCCCTGCGGCCCTGCGAGGGCTGGGCGCCGAGTGCATCGAAGAGGAGGAGTGAGCGGAGGGCTGTCATGAGCGAGCGCATCGGGTGCATGGTGGCGATCGACGGTCCCGCGGGCGCGGGCAAGAGCACCGTCGCCCGTGGCGTGGCCGAGCGTGCCGGCCTCACGTACATCGACACCGGCGCGATGTATCGGGCGGTCGCCTACCGGGCGTTGTGTGCGGGGCTGCAGGTCGGCAGCGACGATGACGCGATCGGCGCGCTGGCGGGCGAGCTGCAGTTCGAGTTCCGCTACGTCGGCGGTGCCGGCCACCTGTTCGTGGACGGCGAGGACGTAGAAGAGCCGATCCGCACGCCCGAGGTGGGCAACCTGTCCTCGCCGGTCTCGGCGATCCCGGCGGTGCGCGAGCATCTGGTGGCGGCGCAGCGTTGCATGGCGCAGACGCGGCCGGTGGTGATGGAGGGGCGCGACATCGGCACGGTGGTCTTCCCGAACGCGCTGCTCAAGGTGTTCCTGACCGCCTCGGCCAGATCCTGGCCGACCAGCGCGCGCGCGATGAGCGCGACAGCACACGCGCCATCGCACCGCTGCGCAAGGCCGAGGATGCCGTGGAGGTGGACAGCGACGGGATGAGCGCCGAGGAGGTCATCGACCGCGTGGTTGAGCTGCTGCACGAGCGGCTGGAGGGGCGCGCATGAACAGGACGCCTGAGCCGCCGCGCAGGTGGACGTGGCCGCACTACCGCATGGTGCAGTGGACGCTGCCGGCGATCCTGCGCCTGCTCGGCGGCTTCCGCGTGACGGGGCTGGAGCATGTGCCCGCCGAGGGCGGGGCGGTCATCGCCAGCAACCACCTGAGCTTCCTGGACCCGCCGGTGGTCGGGGTCGCCATGCCCCGCCGGACCTACTACTTCGCCAAGTCCGAGCTGTTCAAGCCGGTCTTCGGCTGGATCATCCGCAAGTGCTATGCCTTCCCGGTGGAGCGTGGTGCGGCCGACACGCGCGCGCTCAAGAACGCCATCGAGCTGCTGCGCGGGGGCGAGCTGCTGACCATGTTCCCGGAGGGCACGCGCTCCCGCGACGGGCGGCTTGGCGAGTTCGACCTGGGGGCGGCGCTGGCCGCGTCGCGCGCAGGTGTGCCCATCATCCCGTGCGCGCTTACGGGCACCGATGTCGTCATGCCCGTCGGCTCGCCGTTCTTTCATCGCGGACGGGTGGCGGTGAGCTTCGGGGAGCCCATCGACACGCTGCAGTTCGGCGCGAAGCCCGGCAAGGAGGAGCTGCAGCGCCTGACCAGGATGACCGAGCAGGCCGTGCGCGCGCTCAAGGCCGAGCAGCAGGCGTTCATGGCCGGGGCGCGGCAGGCCCACGACACGCAGAGCGGAGGGGAGCAGGATGCTTGACGCGATCAGGCAGCGATGCAGTGTGCGCACGTACACCGACGAGCCCGTCGCCGAAGAGGACCTGCAGGCGATCCTGGAGGCCGCGCTGTGCGCGCCGACGGCCAACAATGTGCGCCCGTGGCACATCGTGGTGGTGACCGACACGGAGAAGCGCGAAACGCTGGCGGGCGTGCATCAGTGGGCGCGGTTCTGCGCGCAGTCGCCGGTGGTGCTGGCGTTCTGCGCCGACGCCGAGCGCCAGCCACATTGGTGGATCGAGGACGCCTGCGCGGCGCTCGAAAACGCGCTGATCGAGGCGGCCGCGTTGGGCCTGGGCGCCTGCTGGGTTGGCATCCGCGGCGAGGAGGGCGGCCACGGCCCCGGCCTCGAGCGCGAGCAGTACGTGCGCGAGGCGCTGGGCATTCCGGGGCACATCCGCGTGCTCGCGCTGGTGAGCCTGGGCCACCCGGCCGGAAGGCCGAGCCCCAAGCCACCCGGGCCGATGGACGTCGTGCACCGCGAGAGCTGGTAATCGCGCGCGACGCCGAGACTGTGTCATCGAGGTGAGCTGACCATGAGCACCGGCGGACCCTATGTGCTGGGCATCGACTGCGGCACGCAGAGCCTGCGCGCCGCGCTGTTTGATCTACGCGGCAACATGCTGGCGTCAGACACGCACCCCTACCCGATCGAGTACCCGGAGGTGAGCTGGGCCGAGCAGAACCCCGAGCACTGGTGGCAGGCGGTGCGCGTGACCGTGCCGGATGTGCTGCGGCTGGCGGGCGTGCAGCCGCGCGACGTGGTGGGCGTGAGCGTCGACGGCACCGCGTGCACGGTCGTGGCGTGCGACCGCGAAAGCATTCCACTGCGGCCGGCGATCCTGTGGATGGACCAGCGCGCCCACGAGGAGGCCGAGGAGGTCACCGCGACCGGCGATCCGGTGCTCAAGTACGCCGGCGGGCCCGAATCGCCGGAGTGGATGATCCCCAAGGCGATGTGGCTCAAGCGCCACGAGCCAGAGGCCTATGAGCAGGCCGAGGTCATCTGTGAGGGCACGGACTGGCTGATGTACCGGCTGACCGGGCGCTGGACCGCCTCACTCAACGCCGCCACCTGCAAGTGGAACTACGCCTCGCCCGAGGGGGGATGGCCCGAGCGGCTGCTGGCCACGCTGGACATGTCCGAGCTGCGCGAGAAGTGGCCCGGCGACGCGCTGCCCATGGGCGACACCCAGGGCGAGATTACGCTGCGCGCGGCCGAGGAGATCGGCCTGGCGCCGGGCACACCGGTGGGCCAGGGTGGCATCGACGCCTACGCGGCCATGCTTGGGCTGGCGGTGGTGCGGCCCGGGCGCATGGCGCTGGTCATGGGCTCGTCCACCTGCCACATGGCTCTGTGCGCGCAGGCGCGCTTCGGCAGCAAGGTCTGGGGGCCGTTCCCGGACGCGATCATCGAGGGCACGTGGGTGCTCGAGGGCGGGCAGACCGCCACCGGCAGCATCGTCAAGTGGTTCGCCGACAACTTCGCCTGCCGCGAGCAGCTCGATGCCCAGAAGCGCGGATGCAGTCAGTTCGATGTGCTCGACGAGCTGGCCGCGCAGGTGCCGCCCGGAGCCGAGGGCCTGGTGCTGCTCGATTACTGGCAGGGCAACCGCACGCCGCTGCGCGATCCGCTGGCGCGGGGAGCCATCTGGGGCCTGAGCCTGCGCCACGGCGTCGGGCACATGATGCGCGCCATCTACGAGGGGACAGCGCTGGGCACCCGGCACATCCTCGAGGACCTGGCGTCCACGGGGTACTCGGCCGACGGCATCTACGCCTGCGGCGGCGGCACGCGCAGCGACCTGTGGCTGCAGATCCACGCCGACGCCTGCCAGGTGCCGCTCTACCTGACCGAGCAGCCCGAGGCCACTGCGCTGGGGACCGCGGTGTGCGGAGCGGTGGGCGCGGGGCTCTTCGACTCGATGGCGGAGGCGTCCGAGCAGATGGTGCGCGTGACTCGCGAGATCGAGCCCAACGAGCTGTGGGCGCCGACCTACGATGCGCTGTTCGAACGCTACGTGGCCACCTACTCGCGCCTGAAGGACCTTATGCACGAGGCCGCCGAGGACGTCGAGGAGCAGTAGCTGCGGTCGAGGTGGGAGCAGTGGCACGAGCCGGAGACATCAAGCAGGTCGGAGGAGAGCGCGCCTCCGACGTCGCCGACGCGATCCGCGCGGCGACGCGCTCGGAGGTGCGTGGCGCCCTCGAAGGTCTCATCAGCGGCTATCACCCGATCGACATCGCCTACGCGATGGGCGAGTTGACGGCCGAGGAGCGCGCGAAGGTCTTCGCGCTGCTCGACTCCGAGGCGTCAGGCGTGGTGCTCGAAGAGGTCGATGACGACATCACCGCCGACCTCGCCGGCGCCACCGAGGAGGGCGAGCTGGCGGAGATCATCGACGCCATGCCCCCCGACTCGGGCGCCGACGCCATGAGCACCTTGCCCAGTGACGTGCAGCACCGCATCCTCAACCGCATCCCGCGGGAGGAGGCGCGCGAGCTGGCCGCGCTGCTGCACTACGACGAGGACAGCGCCGGTGGCATCATGACCAGCGAGCTGATCGTGTCGCCGCCGGACGTGACCGCGCAGGGCGTGCTCGAGCACATCCGGCACACCGACGTGCGCCCCGAGGCGGTCTTCCGCGTCTACGTGGTGGATGACGAGCGCCGGCTTCTGGGCGCGGTCGACCTCGTAGACATCATCAACGCTCGCGACGACATGCCGCTGTCGAAGATCCTGGACCCGGACCCGGTGCGCGTGCACCACGACACCGATCAGGAGGAGGTCGTGCGCCTGGTAGACAAGTACGACCTGACCTCGATCCCCGTGGTGGACGCGCACGAGCGGCTGCTGGGCGCGGTTACGATGGACGACGTCATCGACGCGCTGCAGCAGGAGATCACCGAAGACCTGGCGTCGGTGGCGGGCGCCTCGGCCGAGGACCTGCTCACGCGCTCGCCCTGGCGCGCCGCGCGCAGCCGCGTGCCGTGGCTGCTCATCAGCCTGGGCGCCAGCCTGCTCTCAGCCACGGTCATCCGCCTGTTCGCGGGCACGCTCGAGCAGGCGGTGATGCTCGCGGCCTTCATCCCGGTCATCACCGCCATGAGCGGCAACTCCGGGCTGCAGTCGTCGATGATCACGGTGCGCTCGATGGCGCTGGGCCTGATCGATGATCTGAGCGCGGGCCGGCTGGTGCTGCGGCAGATCCCCACCGCGCTGCTGATCGCGCTCGCCTGCGGGTTGATCGCCTTCGGCGCGGGCTTGCTGCTGCTGGGCGAGGCGGGCTACGGACTGATCGTGGGGCTGGCCATGTTCTGCGCCATCTGCACGGGGATCATGGTGGGCAGCTTCGTGCCGGTCGCCTTCCGCCGCATCGGGGTCGATGAGGCGCTGGCGTCGGGCCCGTTCGTGACCACCATGAACGACGCGCTGTCGCTGCTCATCTACTTCGGCATCGCGACGGGGATGCTG
>JALGVA010000171.1 GCA_029820295.1 Candidatus Zipacnadia bacterium | reverse complement strand
TCACGGTTGAGCTGAACAGGGGAAGCATCACGTTGTCGCCCGGCAGGCTGCACGTCATTGCAGTTGACTGCAGCGGCTCTATCAGGAATGGTGGCCACGATGATCTTGGCGGGTTCGCCGTGTACATAGACATCCACGATGACGGAGGTAGGCTCGTCGGCTCTCGTGGCGCTTGTGCCTTCGGCATGACTCAGACAGACTGCCTTCGCGCCGGAGCCACGGCCCGCTTCTCTGGACAGATCCCGGTAACTGCATCTGCATCGGACGGCCCGTTCACCTGGGCCTATCGCATGGTGCAGGATACGCAATCGCAGTAGGTGTCGGGCGGGACGCAGCAGGCGGCCGTGGCGGAGCGGGTGCGGTTGAGCTCCGGCGCCCGGTTAAGGAGGCGACCACAGATGGACGGCAATCCGGTTGTGCCGACGGCTGCTACGGCGGCCGACTGGATCAGGACGATCGAGGAGGCAGCTGTGAGCGGTGGTTTCTCGCTGGCGGCCGTACGCGTCGTCGGGATTCGCGTCGTAGCGTTCATCCGCGGCTCGAACCGGAAGTGGTCGATTGCGGAGTTGCACGACCGTGTAGGCAAGTGGCTGCCCGACAACGTCCCCCCGGAGACGATCGCCGAGTGTCACTGCCTACTCGACGCCGCATGCTCCCGACTCGCTAGCTGACCGACGGCGAAGTAGCCCACTACACATTCCATTGGCGCCCGAGGGCCCCCAGCGGGGCGGCGGGGGCCAGCGGGGGTGATCGACGTGCCCGCGCGGCGAGTAAGACCGAAGACACGAGGCCACTTGGCTCCTTGGCTGGTGGCCGTGGCGCTCGCGCTCGTGGTTGCTGCACTGGCTATCGCCCTGGTCAGGACAAGCCGTGCTCTCACGGAACAGAGGGAGGCCCCGGATGCACGAATGACGGCCCAACCGTCTTGCCAGCCGACGACGGCTGGCCCGGCGGGCCATGCCTCGGGCACGCGAAGGACGACTGTCTCTGGCCCGACACGCGCATCTGCTCGGCCAACCGCACGGGCAACGTCGCCACCCGTGCACGAGGCGCCTCGCCCGGCCGCCGAGCAGCCCCTTCCACCATCGCAACAGGAAGCGAGGGTGCATCAGTATGGGCACGATCTGGCGATCGCTGCTGCGTGCGCTTGTGTGAAGCGGCGCTTGGCGCGACCCGAGACCGCGCAGTTCTCGCAGCTCGTTGCGCGGCCCGAAGCAAGGCGCGACAACAGGACGAATTACACAGTGACGGGGCGGGTGACAGCCGCGCTTCCTGTGGCTGTTACCGACCAGCGCGGGCAGCCCACAACCGGCTGGCAGACGCTGAGCTTTCAGTCGACCCTGATCATGTCGGGCGGCTGGGACCGCCAGCGCGTGTGGTACGTCCCGAGTGTGATCCCGATCTACACTATCCTCGACGGAGATTCGTTCCCGTACTTCCGCAACGATCCCGACGATCCGGACGGGGCGCGCGAACGAGCGGCAGCCCGCTCAGCGGTACTGGAGGCGTGGAGGAAGAACCCCAACGGACGATAGAGGCGCGCGTTCGCGCGCGATCCCGGCGATCAGTCTGTGCAATAGGTGCTGTCCGTAACTACGGAGGCGACGGCGATGACGGGGCTCAGGCAATCCGTGCTCTGCCGGTTCCAGGAGATGCGAGAAATCTTGATCGCGATGGCCCCCGGGACATGACCTCCCGCGCCGCGTTCGCGCTGCTGCTCGTCATGGCGAACGCCCTGGGCGGCTGCCGCAGCGCGCCTCCGGTCGTCGATGCTCCATCGATCGCCCCGACGGAGGCGTACGTCTCTCCCCTGACCGCCGAGGACTACCCGTGGCCGAAGCAGGCCGAGACCTACGAGCCGCTGGCCGCGCGCTTCCCGCCGCCGGAGGGCTTCGAGCGCGTGCCGGTGGCCGATGGGAGCTGGGGGCAGTGGCTGCGCCACCTGCCGCTGCTGCCCGCCGGGACGCCGGTGCGCTCGCTGGACGCCTCGGTGGTGGTGAGGGGCAACGCGCTCGACCTGGCGGGCGTCGTGGACATGGACGTACGCGAGAACCTGGAGTGCGCGGATGTGATCCTGCGCCTGCGCGCGGAGTACCTGCGCCACGCCGGGCGCGAAGCCGACATCACCTTCCGCCTGACCGACGGCGGCCTGATCTCCTGGGGCGTGTGGCGCAGCGGCATGCGCCCACGGCTCGAGGGCGACCGGCTGATCTTCGAGCGCATCGCCGAGCCCGACGGCTCGCGCGCGCGCTTCGACGAGTTCCTCGCCGGCGTCTTCGCCTGGTGCGGGACGCTGTCGCTGGCGCAGGAGGGCCGGCCGGTCGCATTCCAGGACCTCGCAATCGGGGACTTCCTCGTCTCCGGCGGCAGCCCCGGGCACGCGGTGCTGATCGTGGACCTCGCGCGTAACCGCGCCGGCGAGCTGCGCGGGCTGATCCTGCAGGGCTTCATCCCCGCGCAGACGCCGCACATCCTGGCCGGCGGCGAGGCGGGCGCGTGGTTCGAGCTGGCTGAGGGCAGGCCCCTGGAGGTGCCGTGGGGAAGCTTCGGCTGGGACGAGTTGAGGCGGTTCTGAGGAGGAGACGATGGCCAAGAAGATGATTGAGAACCCGGGCAACCCGCACTTCTACCCGTGGCCGCTGATCCTGGTGAGCTGCGTGGACGAGGCGGGCAAGCCCAACATCATTACCATCGGCGCGTCGAGCGTGTGCTGCGCCCGCCCGTGGGTGATCGGCTTCGCCATGGGCGTGAACCAGTACTCATACGAGCTGATCAAGCGCACCGGTGACTTCGGGGTGAACATCCCGCACGTCGAGCAGCTCGCCGGCGCGGACTACTGCGGCGGCGTCTCGGGGCGCACCACCAACAAGTTCGAGGATCTGGGCTGGACGCCCCAGCCCTCACGCGAGATCCAGTCGCCACTGATCGAGGAGTGCCCGGTCAGCATCGAGTGCCGCATCCTGCAGATCGCACATCTGGGCAACCACGACTGGGTGATGGGCGAGGCGGTGCTGGCGTGGATCGACGAGGAGATCCTCGAGGGCAACCGCATCGCCTGCGAGCGCACGAATCCGGTGTGGTCGTTCTTCGGCGAGTACTGGTCGTTGGGCGAGAAGATCGCCGACTGGCATGGGGTGCGGTGACGGCGGGGCACAGGGCATGGGGAACGGCAACGGCGGACGGCAAGGGGCGGGAGTGATCGGGGCGTGCATCGTGCGCTGGTAGTGCTGGCTACGGTCGGGGCATTGGGTGCGTGGGCGGCGGCCGGGGCCGAGGTGCGCCTGATCGATGATCCGGTGGTCGGGCGCAGCGGGCTGGTGACCAACGGTCTGGTGGTCGCCGAGGTCGCGCCGCGCCTGGGCGGGCGGCTCATCCGCCTGCAGCGCGCCGATGGCGACCGACTCATCCGCTGGACCGCCGACTGGAATCAGACGAAGGAGGGCCTCTACGCGCCTGCCGGAGGCGCGTGGCTCTCGGGGCGACCGGCCGATGCCTGGACGGCCGAGGCGGGCGGCGTGGCGGCGGTGCGCTGGCGGCAGAAGGTCACCATCGCCGGTCAGGCGCTCACGGTCACGCGCGAGATCGCGGTCACCTCCGGTGATCCCACCGTGCATGCGCGCGTGCTGGTGCGCAACGACGGCGATGCCACGGTCGGCGGCCTGCAGTGGGCCATCACCCCGCACTTCAGCGGCTGCGACGGCGGCACGATCGGCGGTGAGGCGCTCGACCGCACGGCGCTGATCGACCGGGAGACGGACCTGACCGCGCAAGACCTCCTGCTGCGATGGGGCGAGATCGCGCTGCGGCCGGACTTCCCCGCCGCGCACTACCAGCTTCGCGGCGAAGGGTTCATGTTCCGGGTGACGCACACTGTGCCGCTGGGGGACGTGGCGCCGGGCGAGACCGTGAGCGCTGAGGGCGCCTGGGTGATAGCCGCCGACGGCGAGCGCGCGGGAGGAGCCATCGAGTGGCCGGCGGAGGACGCGTGGCGGGCGGTGGCACCACTGCGCATCGCCGATAGCCCGCCGGCGGACCTGCCGCGGACGCCGGGGACCGAGGTCGGGCCGTGGGGCGTGTGCGGCGGGATGGCCACCGAGGACTATCTGCTCTGGCGCGCGGCCGGCATCCGCTGGGTGCGGGCGAGCTTCGGCTGGTCGACGGGCGAGCCCGAGCCGGGGGCGATCGACCTCGAGCAGTTCGAGCCCGCGGTCGCATCTGCGCAGGCGCATGGGCTGCGGCTGATCGGCCTGATCGCGGGGACGCCGTCATGGGCGAGCACCGATGGTAGCCGACTGTCGCCGCCGCGCGACCTGGGGCAGTTCGCGAACTATGTCGAGCGGCTCGCGCGGCACTTCCGCGGGCGCGTGGATGTCTGGGAGATCTGGAACGAACCGGACATCGGCCAGTTCTGGCGCGGCAGCGTGGAGGACTACGCGGCGCTGCTGACCACCGCCTGCCGGGCGGCGAAGCGGGGGAACCCGGGCTGCCGGGTGATGTCCGCGGGCATGGACGGCGGCGGCGAGCGCTACCTGGTGACGCTGGCGGAGCTGGGAGCGCTGGAGGAGTGCGACCTGATCGGCTTCCACCCCTACGCGGGCGACCCGCGCGGCGCCGAGACGCGCATGCGCGACCTGTGGCGCGTGCTCAACTTCTACGGCCTGCGCAAGCCGGTGTGGGTCACGGAGGTTGGGTGGCAATCGGGCGGCTGGTCCACCGGGCCAGGCGTGGTGGCGTCCGAGGCGATCAAGGCCCGCTACCTGCGCGACTCGTACCGGCGGCTGAGCCGCTACGCGGAGGTCATCTGCTGGTACGTGGGCCGCGAGCCGGGGCGCATGTATGGGCTGGTACGGCCGGGCGATGGCGGGCTGGTGCTCAACGACGCGTACTTCGCGATGCGCGAGATCAGCGGCGCCGGGCAGTCGGCGGCAAAGCTGGCGCTCAGCGGGCTGGACGAAGTGGCGGCAAGGGCCGGGGAGAGCACTTCCGCGCGTTGGACGATCGCGAACACCGGCGACGAGCCGATCCCGCTGGTGGCGCAGGTGCGCGATGCGCCGGGTTGGCTGGAGGTGCAGGCGCCGGAGAGTCTGCCGGCGGGTGCGAGCGCTGAGGTCCTGCTGAGCATGGAGCCGCCCGGCTACGTGCCGGCGCGGGAGGTGCCCCTGGTGCTGCTGGCCGGCGCCGTGGATGGGCCGGTGGCCGTCGCGAGCTTCACTGTGAACGTGCACAACGAGGGGGGCTCGCTGGCGGTGCGCGCAGTGGCCCGCTGGCCGGTGAACGCGACCGCCGACGGCGCCCAGGACGGCGCGTGGACGCCGGCCAACCAGCTTGTGACCGCGCCCGGCGGGTTCCGCAGGCAGCCCTTCGTGGTCTGCAACGATGGCACCATGGCGGAGACTTTCGCGCTGGAGTTCACGGGCTCGGCGGCGGAGTGGCTGGTCGAACCGCCCGCCGAGACCAGCGTCGCGCCCGGCCAGGAGCAGTGGGTGAGCGTGCTGATCGCGGTGCCCGCGGACGTGCCGCAGGGCTCGCGCGAGCTGACGATGACCGTGACGTCACAGACCTACCCGGAGGTCGTCGCGACCGCGGCGACGACGATCATGGTCGGGCAGTGAGGCGGTGCGGCTACCCGCCCGGTGGCGGGAGGTAGAACGAGTCGGTCCAGGCCGGCTCGTCCGGTGGGTTGACCGGGAGCATCTCGCGCCAGGCCTCGTCGGTCAGGCGATCGGACATCGGGTGCTTGAACTCGTAGTAGGACAGCACCGGGCCCGCGCCCAGCGCCAGCCGGCCGTCCGGCACCTGGTAGACCGCCAGCAGCAGCTTGACGTAGCCGACGCCCTCCTCGAGCACCTGGCCGGTGTTGGTGTCGGTGAGCACGTCCGCGACGACGGTGCTCTTCTCCTCCTCGTCCTCCATGCCCACGACGGTGCGTTCGAGCCGGCGCGCGATGTACTTGATGTAGTCGGCATCCTCCTCGCTGATCGGCTCGCCGCGCAGCTCAACCAGGCTGATGTCCAGCAGCTTCTGGATGATGTCCTCCAGCGTGCGCAGGCGGCCGTCCGACTCTTCGTCGAGCACGCCCATGTCGCCCAGGCCCTCGCGGGTCATCTGCGCCAGCGCCAGCATGCGCGCGTAGAAGTCCGGGCGCGGCTCGACGAAGCCCGGCGGCGGCGGCAGCTCCTCCCCCGGCGGCGCGGCCCCCGCCAGTGCTATGTACGGCTGCTTTGCGTAGAGGATGGTGTCGTGGCGCAGCTCCGCCCACGAGGCCAGCGCGGCCCACAGCGTGCGGTCGAGCCAGGCGTCAGTGCGCATGAAGTTCGGGTAGCCCTCCCCCACCGGCGTCACCAGCGCGCGCAGGGCGTAGAGCCACGAGTAGTAGAGGTTGCGGTTCCAGTCGGCGTCGGAGAGCGCGTCGAACTCGCCCCGGAGCTTGGCAAGCTGGGCCTCGTAGTTCTGGTAGGCGGTGTCGCCCTCAGCCTGCAGGATGGCGTGGGCGCGCTCGGAGCCGAGGACGGCCATCACGTCGAGCCCGCGCGGGAAGACGCGCTGGGGCCCGCCCTGGGTCATCTCCATCGAGAACGGCTTGCCCTCGCCGGTGAAGGCGCCGGCCCTGGGGAACCCAAGCTCCTGCATCATGTAGCCGTCGGCGATGAAGCGCTGGCCCATCAGGCGCAGGCCCATGGTGTCGGTGAGCAACTCGTCAAGTTGCTCCGGTGAGAACGGGGGCATGAGCATGACCTGGCCGGTGCCGCCGTATATCTGCGGCGCGCGGTAGGTGGCGAGCTGACTGCGCAGCGCGAAGAGCGTGTCGGGCTCGGCGAGCGTGGCCCACTCGAACGACGTCCCCGCCACCTCCGCGATCGCCTCCGCGTACTCCTGCGGGGTGAGATCATCGGCGAAGCCCACATAGAAGCAGGTGACGGTGTAGATACGCTTCCAGGTGTCGAGCAGCGCAGAGTTGGCGGGCTGGTGCAGCGTGCCCGCGACCAGACAGGCCTGGAGTGTCTGGATGCGCGCCTGCTCCTCGGAGACGATGGCGTCGTCGCCGCCCTTGAGGAGCATGGTCAGCCGCCCGAACCACATCATCGCCCGGAAGTAGCGCTTGAGAGTTTCCGAGCGCGTGTAGTGCCCGCGCGGCACGTACTGCGAGTAGTCCTCGTCATAGCCGAAGATGGGGCTGGCGACGAAGCCCGCGTGTGCCTCGATCAGGTCAAGCTCGGCCGAGACCATCTCGCGGACATCGGCGGGGACGTCCGCGTTTGGCTCGAGGCAGCGCAGGCCCACCGCGAAGTAGGCGACATTGCGCTTCGCGGCCTCCTGCAGGTCCCCGCTGAGCGACGCCTGCTGCTGCGTGGCCAGGTCCATCATGGCGCGCGAGAAGCCGATCATGGACGGCGCGAACTCGCGCTCCTCGATGCTCTTGAGGGTCTGGTCGAACTGCAGGTGGTAGAGGTGCAGCAGCGTATCCACGGTGACGAAGGGCGCGATGCCGTTGTCGTCGGCCCAGTCGTAGATCTCGGTGATGTCCTCCTCCTCGCGCCAGTGCAGCACCGCGAAGCCCTGGCGCTGG
Source organism: Candidatus Zipacnadia bacterium (assembly GCA_029820295.1). GTDB lineage: Bacteria > Armatimonadota > Zipacnadia > Zipacnadales > UBA5352 > JALGVA01. The sequence continues at coordinate 1,980 of JALGVA010000171.1, read as the reverse complement.
AGCAGCTCGCGCACCCGCGACCGCAGCAGCCACTCGACCTGGCCCGCATTCACGACCTGCGCGAGGTCCAGCGGCAACTCGTAGCCGGGGATGCGCGCCTGGACCTCCACGGGCACGGGCTCGTAGTAGCTCTCGAAGGCCATCTGGGGATCGAACTCCTCGACGGCAATCTGCACGGGCGCGGGCTGGGCCTCGGCGGGCCTCTCGGTCCTCGTGCAGCCGATGATCAGCAGCGGCGTGACCAGCGCGGCCACCAGCGCGACACGGTGCGTTGCCTGCACGTCGATCACTCCTCGCGCGTCGGGATGCGCACGATGTGCCCCCGGTGCGTATGACCGATCGGCCGGCCTGCAGGTTCCACCGCTATCCCGGTTCGTAGGGCGATTCATCGGGACGCGGCAAGCGCTCGGCGACCGGCGGCAGCGCCGGGAAGGGCGCGTGTGGCTCGGTCTGATACCAGTAGGCGGTCGAGGAGTAGTCGTTGCTCAGGTTGTTGCCGTGCCCGTGCTCGATGGTCACGCGGATGCGCTCGCGGAAGTGCACCGGGTCCTCGATGTGATAGCGGTAGACCGAGTTCTTGCCCTTCCACGGCCAGGCGTCGGTGCCTGAGTAGAGGATCAGTCCGTGATAGGGCGCGCTGAACTCCTGGCGCGGGCAGTAGGCGGTGTTGAAGTAGTCCTCAGTGCCGGTGCCGTGCAGCGACGGCGGCCAGGTGTCGCCATCGATGAAGATCATGTCATCGCCCTCGCCGTACCAGTCGTTCTTCTCGCGGGCGAAGCAGTCGATGTTCAGGTTGCAGCCCACGTAGTGGCCGCGGCCCTCGGCCTCGAGGATCACGTAGTTGCCCGCGCCATCGAGGTTCTGGATGTCCAGCCGCCGGCGGGAGATCTCCTCGCGCGAGAGCCCCGGCTCGGGCGCCCAGCCGTCGGTCGGGTTCTGGCGCCGCCACTGCGCGTGGAAGTAGGCGACGTCATCGCCGGGCGCCCGGTCATACAGCTCGTGGTCGAGGTAGAAGTAGAGGCTGAACGGCTCGTCGCACTCGGACTGCACCTCAAAGCGCGCGCCCTCGGCGAAGGGCATGGGCCAGAACGAGTTGAAGCCCTTGCCATCCTGCGGGCTCATGGTCAGCGGCAGCGAGGTGAAGTTCTTGCGGATGCCGTGCCCGAGGCCGAAGAAATCGCCGATGGGGGCCTCGATGGACGGCTCGGCCTCGCCATCCCACCACGCGCGCAGCACGATCTTGCGCGGGAAGGCGTGCTCGTTCGAGCCGATGGTGACCCAGATGTGCTTCATGCACCCGGGGCCCTCGATCTCGCCCAGCACCTTCGTCTCGCCGGGCTCGAAGCGCCAGCAGTCGTGGTTGCGGCCGTCGGTGTTCCAGCTCGAGATGCGCTTCGAGCGCGCGTCGCGCAGGACCGGCAGCCCCGCCAGTGTCCCGTATCCCATGAGCATGGCTCTCGTCCTCCCGGAACAGGTTCCGTACACTCGCGTGTTTCGCGCACACGTGCCGAACGCCCTCCGCCGGGAGGGCGACGCGTCGAGCGCTGCGAAGGGGCGGGCCATGCGAGGTCCAGGAGCCGGAAAGCGGACGTCTGTGTGCAGCGCGCTGGCGGCGGTGCTGGCAGCGGCGGCGTGGGCGCAGCCGGCGGAAGATGCTGGAGGGATGACGATGCGTCCCGAGGTCATCGTGGACATCGACTTCAACGACGAGGTCATCATGCGCCCGGAGCCCATGACCGAGGCCGAGGTCGTCGAGCTGGTCGATAAGCTGCACGCCAACGGCTGCCGGACGCTGCTCGTGCGCATGGGCTTCCTGGGGCTGCTCCCCTACCGAACCGAGCTGAGCTATCCGCTGCAGTTCGACGAGGAGGACTTTCGGGCGAACTCCTGGGAGTCGGCCGAGGAGGTCGAGCGCCTGGCCGAGCGCAACCGGGGCTGGCTTGAGCGCTACCGTGCGGTGCTGGCGGCGTTCAACCCGCC
>JALGVA010000170.1 GCA_029820295.1 Candidatus Zipacnadia bacterium | reverse complement strand
GCGCGTCAGCTCCGGAAGGTCGGGCCAGTCCACGCGCACCGCGAAACGGTCGCGCTCGGGCATGGTCAGCGTGCGCGAGAACTCGGGCGCCCAGTGGAAGCCGGGGTCGAGTGCGTCCTCGTTGGGCGGGTAGCGTTCGAAGAGGATCTCGGGGGTCAGCTCCTGGGCGATAGCGCCCATGCCGAACGCACAGAGCACCAGGGCGACGGTGGCGAGACGCATGGCGGCACTCCCCCATCGGTGTGGCGTAGCGCGGCGCGGGTAGGTTCGCCGCCGCCGCCGCGACGCCTGCCGACCGGCCGGATGCACAGAGCAGGAATCGCGCTCACCGCAGGAGAAGCGGAGCGTCAACCTGAGGAGGTGGCGCATGGACCGCAAGGACGAGATCATCGCGCAGTGGGAGCAGTGGCTGCCGCCGGAGCCGCACCGGACGGCCGTGGTGGAGTTCGTCGCGCGCGGGCGGGCGAGCATCGTGCAGCCCGACCCCGATCAGCCGCCATTGCTGCTCTACGAGGACGGCGGCTCGATGGTGCTGCCGCTGGTGCGTCACGGCGGGCGCGAGCCGTTCTACTCGGCGGAGCGGCCGGAGATCGACGATTCCGGCGAGCGCCGCAACACCAGGTACAGCGACGTGTGCGGCTCGGTCGATGAGTTCAAGCGTCATGTGGCCGAGGGGCCGAGGGCGCTGCGCGAGCATGACGACGAGATCGCCGAGCTGTTCGACGACATCCGCCACATGATCGGGCGCATGTACCGCCGTCAGCGCGAGTACACCGCGTTCACCGACCGCCTGCGCGCGCTCATCGAGCGCCTCGAGGCGGTGCCGATCGTGGACCGCGCGCCTGCCGACGAGGGCCTGGCGGAGCTGGAGCGGATGCTGGCGGCGGGCGAGACCGGGGACGCCGAGCGGCTCAACGAGCTGGCCGAGCAGGTGCGGGCGGTCGCGTCCGCCCAGGAGCAGCGGCTGCGCGAGCACAAGGCCGCGGCGCTGGAGGTGCAGGCAGCCTACCGCGCGGTGAAGGGCCCGCGGGACTGGAGTGGGGATGAGGGGTAGGCGACCAAGCATCGCCGCACGACACGGCCACGGCTGTGGCCCTTCGGCCCCCCGGCGGGAGCACCGGGGGCACAACGACGACGGCCAAACGGCAGACGTCAACGGCAGCCGACGGGAGGCCACGCAATGAAGCACCCATGGGCGATCATCGCAGCGCTGCTGCTGTGCGCGACAGTCCCGTACGCGCAGCAGGAGATCGGCGTCAACCTCGTGCCCAACCCGGGCTTCGAGGAGCCGATCGAGGTCGAGGCCGGCGACGGTCAGCCCGAGACCTGGGCCACGCACATCGGCAAGGGCGAGGTGGACTTCGCCATCGTCACCGATGAGCCGCACTCGGGAGAGCGCTGCGCCTACATCAACGCCCACGCGCCCGACCCCAGCGGCTACTGGACGTCGCCGCGCATCGAGGTCGAGGGCGGCATGCGCTACGTCTTCCGCTGCTGGTTCCGCGCCACGAATGTCCAGCCCAGCACGCGCGGCATCATCTTCTCGATGAACTTCCGCCGCGCGGACGGCTCCGCCTGCGGCTGGCCCAGCAGCTACGCCGAGCCCTTCAGCCACCCGTGGACGGAGATGGAGTTCACCGGCACCGCCGCGCCCGACGCCGCGTACGTGAACCTGGTCATGGGCCTGGCCGACTCGCCGGGCGAGCTGTGGCTGGATGACATCTACTTCGCCAACACCGGCGAGACGCGCGCCGACATCCTGCCCACCGACCAGATCGTCACCCGCCCGTTCCCGCAGACGTGGATGCCCGATGACCGGTCCATCGGCCTCATTCAGGGCGAAGTGCAGCCGCTGCTGTTCCTCGTGCAGAACGCACAGCAGAAGGCCGTCGCCAACCCGGCCATCGGCCTGCTCCTGCCCGAGGGCATCGAGCTGGTCGGGGGCGACCGGTCGGTGGCGCCGCCCGCCGCGGGCGAGCCGGTCGAGGTCGGCGGCGAGCGCTACCTGCGCTGGCTACAGCCGGTTGAGGGCGGGCGGGAGATGGAGGCGACCTTCAACTACTACCGCGGGGTGCTGGTGTGCCTGCGCGCCGACGTGCCGCCGGGAGAGCACCGGGCCTTCAGCTTCTTCGCCAGCGACCAGGAGTCCGAGGAGCCGCACGAACTGACGCTGCGCGTACTGCCGCCGCTGCCTGAGCCGCCGGAGCTGCAGCGCTTCCACGTCGGCGCTCTACTCACCGACGCCTACCGCGCCGGGGGCGAGGCACTCGAAGGCCTCGCCGATCTCTACGCCCAGACCGGCATGAACGTGGTGACCTTCGGCCTCTCGCCCGACCCGACCGAGCTGGGCGGCTACTTCAAGGAACGCGGCATCGTGCGCCACTTCCTCATGCCCGGGCAAGGCGTGGTCTACAACGTGGCCTACGGCAACCAGGACCCGTCGATCGCCGCCACCAACGCCGCGGGCGAGCCGAACCTGGGCGGCCTCTGTCCGACCTACATCGCGCAGCGCGGCGAGCACTTCGAGCAGGCCTGCCTCGAGGACATCGTGGCGCGCTGGGTCCGCGCGGATGTGATGGACGGCTTCGCGATCAACTGGGAGCCGCCGGGCGAGTTCAAGCTCGATGACTACTGCTGGTGCGAGCGCTGCCTGCAGGCGTTCGCGGAGTACTCGGGCATCCCGCCGGCGACGCTGCGCGAGCTGGGGCCCGCGGGCATCCTCGAGCAGCACAGAGTCGAGTGGGCGCGCTTCCGCGCGGAGACCGAGGGGCGCATCGCCAGGACCTACTTCGACAAGGTGCGCGAGCTTGAGGCGGAGGTCGGGCGCGAGCTGATGTGGTACCCCTGGACCGGGCCACGGCGCTTCGACATCCCCAACCCGACGCAGGAGCAACTCGACGAGCTGATCCTCAGCGGCGACGTCGAGCACCCCTACTACTATCGTGAGTGGATCGATGCGTACGGGCCCTTCACCTACGCCTACTACGACGTGCTGGCCGAGCAGTGGCGCGGGCGGCACAGCGTCACGCTGCAGCGCGCCCGCGAGGTGGTCGAGTTCGCGCGCGCTAACCCGACCGAGGACGGCGTCGTTCCCGTCTGGCTGGGCATCGAGGGCATCCAGAAGGGTTCGATGAGCACGCTGTGCTGGGCCACGACACCCGAGCAGTTGGAGGTCGAGATCATCGGCGGGCTGGCGCAGGGCTGTGAGGGCATCTACGTCTACACCGCGCGCGGCATGGACGGGCACTTCTACACCGCGCTGGCGCGGGCGGTGCGTCGCGCGGCGCTGCTCGAGCAGTTCATCGACGAGCCGGTCGAGGGCCATTCGGTCCTGAGCGACCCGCAGGGGAACATGGCGCCTGAGTATCTCGACTATGTCGCGCACTCGTGGCTGTTCGCCGACGGCGACCGCCTGCTGCTGGTGCTGGCGGGCCTGGACTTCACGCGCGAGTTCGCGCTCTCATGGAGCCTGCGGGGCATCCAGGCGGGCGACTACTTCATCGCCGATCCGATCACGGGCGAGAACCTCGGCGACGGCAGCTTCAGCGGGCAGGAACTCGTAGCGGGCGTCGAGGTGACGCTCAGGCCGGGCGATGTGCGGACGTATGTAATCGAGCGCCGTGACGCCCCGTGATGGGGAGCCCGCGCTGCGGGGAAGGTCGCGCTGCGCCGGAAGCGGAATCACGCACCATTCTGACGCGACACCGTGGAGAGGGAGATGGACCTGATGGCAGTTCGACTGGGATTCGTCGGGACCGGCGGGATCGCCAACCGCCACCTGAGCTGCGCGCAGAAGAGCGAGGACATGGAGATCGTCGCCACCTGCGACGTGGTGCTCGACCGCGCGCAGGAGGCCGCAGATAAGTACGGGGGCACCGCCTACGCCGATTTCGTCGAGATGTACGACGCCGAGAAGCCGGATGCGATCGTTATCTGCACGCCGCCGTTCGCGCATGGTGACATCGAGGAGGAGGCGGCCAAGCGCGGCATCCACATCTTTGTCGAGAAGCCGGTTGCGATCAGCATGGAGATGGCCAAGGGCGTGCTCGACGCGGTGCGCGAGTACGAGGTCATCACCCAGGTGGGCTACATGTTCCGGCTCTCCGAGCCTATCCGCAAGGCGCAGCAGATGCTCTCCGAGCGCGCCATCGCCATGGTGCAGGCGCACTACTACATGCCCGGCCTGCCCAACAAGGGCTGGTGGACCAAGCTGGACATGGGCGGCGGGCAGCTCGTCGAGCAGGCCACGCACATGCTCGACCTGGGCCGCTTCCTCGCGGGCGACGTGCGCAGCGTCATCGGCAAGGTCTCGACGGTGCACGACTGGACGCCACCGGCGGACTACGAGGAGCCGGCCGGGCTGGTCTCGTTCAAGGAGGGCTTCGAGATCCCGGACACCACCGCCCTGATCCTGGAGTACGAGAGCGGCGCGATGGGCACGCTGTCGTGCTCGCTGGTGCCGCAGGTCAAGTGGGACAACGGCTTCAAGGTGGTGGCCGAGGGCGCGCTGGTGACCATCGACGGCCCCAACGCGAGCTGGGAGAGTGAGGACGGCGAGTACGAGGAGGCCGCGCCCGGCGACTGGGCCGACGCGGTGCTCACCCAGTTCGTCGATGCGGTGCAGGGCAAGGGCGAGGCGACCATCCCCTACGAGGAGGGCGTCAGGTCGCTGGCGATCTCACTGGCCGGCTACGAGTCGGTCGCGCGCGGCAACGCCCCGGTCGAGCTGGCGGAGATCCTGCCCGAGGACCTGTAGGCTGCAGGCGGCCTGACACGAACAGGGGCGCGGCCGGGATGGCCGCGCCCCTGTCGGTTCTGGTTTGTTGTTGCTTCCCGTGCGCCTCGTCACCCCGCGTCCGTGGTTAGTCGGCGGGCGGCGGGGGCGGCGGAACGTCCTCGGACACCTCGTTCGCCGGCGTGGGGACGGGCGCCGGTGCGGGAGCGCCGGGCTCCGGCGGGTTCATGACCTCCGGCTGCGGCTCGGGCTGCGGCATGTCCTCGGGTGCGGGCTTGGGGCAGCCGGCCAGGACGGCCACGACCAGTGCCACCAGCGCAAGCACCATGGCTAGCCGAAACACTACGATCATCTCCTTTGCTCGATCTCTGCCTCCCAGCTTGTGCTGGAGCGGCCTGCGGCCAGTGGGTTCGCCGTCTATCCGGCTATCCCTGCATGTAGCTTAGGAAACTATCGTGCGACAGTCAAGTCAAACTGCTGATCGGCCGTGCCGCCGAATTGGTTCGAGACCGTTAAGGTGACCCGCGTGGCGCCGACGTCATCGGCGCCGGGCGTGCCCGTGAGCAGGCCGGTCTCGGCGTCGATCGACAGCCACGCGGGACCCTCGGCCAGCGCCCACGTGTTCTGCTCGATGTCCCAGAACTGATTCCCGGGCGCCTCGTAGTGATGCTGCACATCGTTGAGCGAGCGCAGGCTGCGCGCCTCGTAGCGGTACTCCTGGCCGGCGCGCGCGGTCGTGACCGGGTCGCTCCACACGAAGGGGTGTGGGGCCTCGGCGTAGTCGGAGTTCCCGCTCTCGGTCCCGGCGGCGTCGATGGCCACCACGCGATAGTAGACCGTGTTCATGTTGGGCCGGTCGGCGCCCGAACCGATAACCACCATCGAGGTGCCCTCGGTCTCCCCGATCAGGTTGCCCGGCACCTCGCCGCGCGTGTACGAGTTGTGCGGCTCACGATGGGCCGTGAAGCCCTTCTCGTCGGAGCCGAAGACCGCGTAGCGCACCGGCCGCTCGCCGCGCGGGTTCGGCTCCCAGCGCAGCGTGCCGGTGCGCCCGTCGAACTCCAGACGTACGTTCACCGGCACCCGCGGGCCCTTCCAGGTGAAGGTCCGCGCCTCGCTCCACGCGCCGAAGGTGCCCCAGCGGTCCTGGCTGCGCACCCGCCAGTAGTAGGTCACGTCCGGGCTGTAGATGCCCGTGAAGGGCACCACCCAGGTCGTGGTCGGGATGATTACGTCGAGACTGGTACGGTAGGGCCAGGCGAAGTCAGGGCGGCGCGAGACCTGCAGGTAGTAGCGCGTCGCATCGGCCACGGGCTCCCACGAGTAGGTCAGGATGGAGTCGCTGACCTCGGCGCCCGCGGGGGGGTAGGTGAGCGCGGGGGGATCGAGCGGCGTGATGGCGTCGGTCTCGCGCCACTGATGGGTGATGCGCACCTGATGCGGGCCTTCGGTGGCGTCGCTGTAGACCACGCGGTTGTCGCCGAGGCGCAGTCGGGGCAGCGACTGCGGCGCGGCCATCACGTCGGTCTCGATGGTCAGCGAGCGCAGCAGCGCGCTGCCGGCCTCCGCCGCGGCCGGCGAGACACGCACCAGGTAGGTGTACTTGGCCGGCAGGTTCTGCACGTCCAGCGCCTCGTCCAGCGACACCTCTGCCTCGTGCTCGCCCGCGCCCTGCGCGCTCCACAGCTCCTGCCAGTCTTCGCCGTCAAGGGACATCGCGATGGCGAAGCGGTCGTCGTCCTCAGCGCCGCTCATGCGGGCCCGCACGGTCCCGCCGCAGATCAGGTAGGGGAGCTGCACGCGGTAGACCAGGGCGGCCTCGGGCGACTGCCCGGCCATGCCCGCGCCATCCTCGGCGGGCGCCAGCGCCAGCACACTCTCTGCATCGGCGGCGACGCGCTCGCCGGTCAGGCGCGGCTCGAAGATGAAGCGCGAGTTGCCGTAGTACTTGGGCCGATGCGCCCACTCCTCGCTCTGCGCGGCGAACTTGCCGATGTTGTCCCAGCGGAACTCGACGCGCTCACCCGGACGGAGCGTGTAGGCGATCTCGTGGCCGCGCAGCGTGGGGAAGGCCTCGCCATCGTCCGGGCCGAACAGCGCCGCCGGGCTCTCGCTCGGGACGAAGCGGCCCACCACCGGCCCGTAGTTGAGTTCGCGCCGAACCAGGTCATGGTCGCGCGCGCAGGCATCGCCGGAGACGGGGATCTCGTTCTCGCGGTCGAGATAGAATGCGTCCATGTCGATGTCCATGAACTGGAACTCGCCATCGACCAGCGCCTCGCATTGCACATGGCCGTGCAGCGCCCGGTTCTTGGAGCCGGGGAAGCCGCCGTGATGGTAGAGCGAGCAGCCGGAGTTGCCGGCGTCATCGCACAGGTTGAAGCCGAAGATGTTCATGAGCCGGACAGGATCGTGGGGCTCGTTGTCGGCGAAAACGGGGCTCTCGTGGTAGAGGTTGCGGCGCATATTCTGCCAGATCAGGTAGACGCGGTCCTGGGGCGTCTCGGCGCCGCGGGTGAACTCCTCGAGCAGGCTGTCGAAGGTGTACCAGTTCCCACGGTCGTTGATCACGAGCCGCGGGTTGACCACCGGGGTGTCGCCGGTGTTCTCGATGGTAAGCTGGATGTTGGGCTGGAAGGCGATCTGGTAGTTCCCTGACGCCACGGTGAGCGTGTTCTCCATGTCGAGCGTGCCGCCCATGGTGATGTGGTACTCGGCGCTGCCGGCGGAGATCTCCTCGACGTGGGAGTGCTCGGTCTGGGGCAGGTCGCCGATGCCGCCGAGCATGCTGTTGGGGTTCGTGGAGGCCACCTCGTAGGTGCGGCCGTTGGTGCGTGGGTCGGTGTTGTCGGAGGTGGAGAAGTAAAGGCCCTCACGCGTCCAGTGCGAGTAGCGCCCGGCGCCCTGCTCGCGGATGTCGGCGTGCACGGAGTGGGGCGGCCCCAGCGGCACCCCGTCCTCGAAGACCATGAGCTGCGAGCCGTTGGCGGTGAACTTGTCGCCCTCCTCGCCGAAGTCCATCCCGGCGATGTAGCAGAAGCCGACCTCGGGATGGATGGCGTCCGTGGGGATGGGATAGCGCTTGGGCTCGTCGGCGCGTGCGGGCATGGGCGACACCCCCGCGAGAATGCCGCATGCAAGCACGGTAACGGCAATTGTGCGCATCATCGCGATGTGCTCCTGTCGGCTGATGGTGAAGACGTGTGGAAGTTGGCCGGCAGGGACGCGATTTCCTCCACGGCGCCCGTGAAGGCCCATCGGCGTTGACCGCGAAACTCACCGCACAGTTCGCCGGGAGGTGACGCCTGATGAAGGTCCTGGTCGCGTACGAGACCGCACACGGTAGCACGACGGCGACCGCGGAGGCGGTGGCGGACGTCCTGCGCGAGCACGGCGCCGAGGTTGATGTGCTGCGCTGCCGGGAGTGCCGGGACGTGGAGGGCTACGACGCCTACATCGTGGGGTCACCGGTCTGGGGGGGCAACTGGCTCGGGCCGGCCAGGAAGTTCGTACGCAGACACCAGCAGACGCTCACCGAGCACCCTACGGCCTACTTCCACGCCAGCGGGGCGGGGGGCGAGGAGGAGACGCGCGGGGATGTCATCGCCCTGGTGGAGCCACGTCTGCGCAAGTACGCGCCCCAGGTCGAGCCGGTCGCCATCGGCGCCTTCGGCGGGGTCATCGACTTCGACCTCTACAACCTGCCCATCCGGCTGATCATGAAGGCGATCGTGGGCCGGGCGGGCCGCCGCACCTACGGCCGGCACGACCTGCGCGACTGGGAGCAGATCAAGGCCTGGGCGGGCGAGGTCTACGACCTGTTCGCGGCGCGCCTGCAGGCGGAGTAGGCCAACCGGCGGCTACTGTGCGAAGTGCACCTGCGCGTCGGCGAGCCACATGAGGTCCTGGCGCTCGGCCTGGCCGCCCATGGGCGCCTGCAGCACGCGCACGCGCGTGGTGGTCACCGGCGCGAAGCGGTGTTCGCTGTGCGCGGTCTCCTCCTGCTCGTTCACCTGCACCTGTGTGACCCACTGCGTCCCATCCCAGGTCTGCACCTCGTAGTCGCGCGAGGTGCGCCAGGTCTGGTACCAGGGCCACCACAGGTCGATGCCGTCCACGGTGCGCGGCTCCGGGAAGTCGAAGCGCAGCCAGTGCTCGTCCTCGCGGTTGTCCGACAGCCAGGTCACGCCGGCGGTGGTGGTGTCGCTGTCGGACATGACCTCGCCATCGACCAGCACGGACCAGTCCGCCCAGCCGTCGGCGGAGGTGAGGCTGTCGACCGAGACCACCGTGCCATCATCCATGATCAGCCTCGGCGCCAGGGCCCAGGAGACGCTGCGGCGGGTGTCGCGGTCGTCGACCGCGTAGTCGTCGATGACCAGCTCGACGCGCGCGCGCGTCGCCCCCCCGAGCGGCGCAAGCTGCCCCGGTTGCACGCGCAGCGTGCCGGCCATCTCGCCGTGCGGGTCGTAGCGCACACCCGCATCGCCCGGGCGCATGATCATCCCGCCGGCGCTCACCCGAGTTGAGGCCGGATCGATGCGATTGTGCTCGTCCTGCACCGCAAGCGTGATCTCGCCGGGGATGTCTGCGATCCAGCCCAGGTCCACGGTGGCCTCCCCGGCGCGGTCGATGCCATCGATGGTGAAGCGCACCACCGCGGGCGGTTCGGCGTCGTCGAGGTCGAGCCACTCGGGCGGGTTGATGATCACCAGCGCGGAGCCTCCACGCAGCACCTCGGGGCCCAGGGCCAGCCCCATGCGGCCGTCGGCGGGCGTACACGGAAGCTGGTGCCAGGTGCCGTCGGCACTGCGGGCCCAGGCGCCGGTCACGGCACCGGCGGCGGCCATGGTGAGAGTGACCGGGCCGGTGGCCTGCACCTGCCAGCGCTCGACGGCGGGGCCGTCCTGTGCCAGGACGGCGCAGGCGAGGAGGGCGACGGCGA
>JALGVA010000169.1 GCA_029820295.1 Candidatus Zipacnadia bacterium | reverse complement strand
GTCGCCGGGCTGCGCCGCGCCGAAGGCGTGCAGAGGCGTCAGCCACGGCTGCTCGCGCGTGCCGGGGTTCGCGTCCGCCGCCTCGCCGCCGAGGCCGAGCGCGTCAACGTAGTACGTGGCGGCGGCCGCGGGAACGGAGGCGAGAGCCGCGAGCGCGGTGAGGATCAGCAGTCCGGTCGCCTGTCGAGTCACGGCTGCGACCCTCCCGCCTGCAGTGACGCCAGTAGCCGCTCCGCGTTCTGGTGGGTGATGGCGGCGAGTTCGGGCTCGGAGAAGTCGCACTCCTCGAAGACCTTGAGCACCGAGGACTCGGGATAGTAGTAGGGCGCATGGGTACCGAACAGGATGCGCTCCACGCCCAGCTCACCGGCCAGCGCCTGCACCCCGCCCACCGACTCGAAGTGCGACAGCTCGAAGTAGAGGTTGCCCGGCAGCTCGCCGTCGGCGTCGCGCGCGAGCTGACTCGCCGGAGCGTTCTTCACGTTCGCCAGCACGATGGCGACGTTCGGGTGCGCGGCGCAGGCGTCGAGCAGCCCGTCCACCGCCACCGGCGGCACCATGACCAGTGGATGGTGGTGGCGCTCGTCGGTCATGTGCAGCGCCACCTCGACGAACATGCCCGCCTCCCCCGCCGCCGCCAGCAGCTCGCCGAAGATCGGGTCGGCGAGCGTCCAGCCGTGGTAGTTCGGGTTGACGCGCACGCCGCGGAAGCCCAGGTCGACGCACTCGGCCAGGTCGCGCTCCCACGCCGGCCAGGTCGGGTTGACGCTGCCCACGGGCATGAGCTGCTCGTAGCCCGCGACCATCTCAGCCAGCCAGGGGTTGGCCGCGCCCACGTTCTTGAGCATCACCGCATCGAGCAGCGTCACCCACGCGCGGTCGATGTCCACGCGCGCCAGGCGCTCGAGGAGCGCGTCGGGCGTGTTGTAGCCGGTGCGGCGGAAGGGCCAGTTGCCGAGGTTGGCGTTGCAGTCGATGATCGCTGTGTCTGTCACAGGTCAAGCACCCGCCTCATGTTCCCGTGCAGGATCAGTGCTTTCGCGTCATCGTCGATGTCCGCGCCGTAGACCTTGGCGAGCTGGGACGCGAAGCTGCGCCCGGTGGCATCGGAGCCGTAGACCACGCGCTCGGCACCGAGCCAGGCGACGGCCATCTCGGTGTAGCCCAGCTCGGGGTCGAAGCCGCAGGTGTCCACGAGGATGTTGGGCTGCCCCAGGACCGCGCGGATGCCGCGCTCCCAGTTGAGCCCGGCGTGCGCCGCGATGAAGGTCACTTCTCGCTGGCGCGCGGCGAGCGCGGCAAGGTCGTCGGGGCTGGACTCGCCGGGCAGGTTGCCGCCGGCGCGAAAGAAGGTATGTTGCAGGATGGGGGCGCCCAGCTCAGCGGCGCGCTCGCAGATGGCATCGACGTTGGGGTGGTCGCAGCACATCGCCACCCAGAGCTTCAGGCCGACGAAGGGGCCATCGGCCACGCGACGCTCGATTTCGTCGAGGCTGAAGCGCAGGTCGTTGGGGTTCAGGTTGGCGTAGCCGAAGAAGCGGTCGGGATGGCGCGCGATCAGCTCGGCGTTGAAGTCGTTGTCGGCGGTGATCTGCTCGCGCGTGGGTCGCCGCCAGAAGGTGGGGCCGAGGCTGGTGCCCATGAGGGCGATGCCCATGCGGTCGGCGAAGGGCAGCAGCTCATCGGCGCACGCCGCCGGCGGTCCGCCCTGCGCAGCGGTCGGGTGGATGTGGCAGTCGATGGCACCCGGCTCGATCACAGTCCCAGCAGCCTCCGCATGTTCCCACCCAGGATCATCGCGCGCTGGTCGTCGGTGATGTCGGCGCCGCGGACCTTGGCGAGCTGCGAGGCGAAGCTGCGGCCGGGCGCGTCCGAGCCGTAGACGATGCGCTCGGCGCCGAGCATGGCCACGCCCATCTCGGTCTGCCCCAGCTCGGGGTCGCCGCCCGAGACCTCGGCGCAGACGTTCGGCAGGTCCTGCACGATGCGGTAGCCCATCTCCCAGTTGCCGCCCGAGTGGCCGAGGATGAAGTTCACGTCCGGGTGGCGCCGGGCCAGGTTCGCGACGTTGTGCGGCGTGGACTCGTACTGCAGGTTCCCGGTGATCTTGAGCCAGGTGTGCTGCAGGATGGGGGCGCCCAGTTCGGCGGCGCGCTCGCAGATGGGGTCGAGATTGGGCTGGTCGCAGAGCATGGCGACCCACAACTTGATGCCGACGAAGGGCCCGTCGGCGATGCAGCGGTCGATCTCCTCCAGCGATTCCTGGAGATAGCCGGGGTTGAGGTAGCAGAAGCCGATGTAGCGCTCCGGGTACATCTCGACGGCCCGCCACACCATGTCGTTGTCGCGACGGAAGGTCTCCGGATCCGGGGAGTAATCGCGCGAGGTGCCCAGGCTCAGGCACAGCCGGTCGATGCCGACGCGGTCGGCGTAGTCCAGCAGGTAACCCATGCGATCGTCGGGCGTGCCCCGGTTGCCCTGCACGTGAACGTGGCAGTCGATGACCATCCGTGTCGCCCTCCTGTCCTGCGGTTCGGGCTGCCGGTTCGCCGGACGGGGGCCGGGACCTTCATCGACCGGCAGAACCGGAAGCGCGCCGCGGAGTGCGCGGCGCGCCGGCGAACTCATCGACCGCGCGGGCTAGTAAAAGCCGGGGGCGATCTGCATCTGCATCATGGGCAGGTTGGTGCGGGCGGTGTCCATGGCCTGGCCCGCGCCGGCCTGGGTGGCGGCGCGCGAGGACTCGCCCTCGAAGATGGTGCTGGGCGGCGGCGCCTGGGTCGCGCCCCGCGAGCCTTCGACGCCGCCGGAGCCGATCAGCACGGCCTCGGCGCGATCGAGCGCGGCGAGCTGGGCGACCGGGATGTTGAAGCTGAAGTTGTAGTACCAGCCCTTCTGGTAGTCGAGGTTGAGATGCCCGCCCTCGAAGGCGTTGTCCTGGGGCGGGATGATGGTCTCATGGATGGGCGCGTAATTGAGGTCGTCCGGGTAGACCAGCTTGGCGCAGATGCCGCCGGTGTGCCCGGCCGATTGGGTGCCGCTGACGATGCGGTCGCCGCCGACATCGTAGAGCGTGAGCCGGATGGAGTTGCCCGACCACAGCGAGTTCCACTCCGAAACGGCGCCGTTCCACAGCCAGACTTCCTTGGGGTTCCACATGCCGCCCTCGTAGTCCACGATGCGGAAGAGCTGGCGGTCCTCGCCGTAGTTGTCGAAGGGTCGCAGCTTGCGGTAGACCAGGCTGGGGTAGCGCTGGGCGACGCCGGGCCTGACCCTCATGATTACGCCCACCTGCACCGGGACGGTGGTGGCGCCGGGGCGGATGTCGGCGTGACTGACCTGCGGATAGCCGATCTCGAAGGTGAAGCTGTCGAGGCCGAACTCGTAAAGGTAGCGGACGGCGTCAAGCTCCTTCTGCTTGACGGCCATCTCGCGGGTGATGCGGGTGGCCAGTCCGTAACCCGGTCGGCCGACCTCGGCGGCGCCGGCCTCGGTGATGCGGCGCGACTGATAGATGCGCTGGAGCTGCTGCCACTGGTTGATGGTGTACTCGCGCGGGTTGCCCTCGTCGTCCTCGAGGTAGACGTCGGGGATGAGCGCCCGCGGCAGGCCGGTCTCAGCGAGGAACTCGTCGTAGGTCTTGCGCAGCTCCTCCGGCATCTCCTGCTCGGACCACTGCAGGGGAGCGCCGCCCCGGCCGCCCATGCCCATGCCCATGCCGGCCCCGCCCATCATGCCGGGCTCAAGCATCATTCCCGCCTCGGGGCCCCCGGGCCCACCGGGTTCCATGCCGGGGGCGGCCTCTGGAGGCATCTCGTCCTGGGCGAAGATCTGCCCGAGGAAGACGAAGAGCGCGGCGGCGGTGATGATGGCTAGTACGACGAGAATAGTGCGACCCTGGCGTCGATCCCGCACGGGCTACCACCTCGGGTACACGCCCTGATGGCGCCGCCGGGCGGGCAGCCCGGCGGACGATTGTCGCGGGTAGTATACGGGGGCTCGCGCGCGGAGTCAAGCGGTGGTGTCAACGGGGGTGTGGATCCGGAATGTGGGTATGAGCGACGGTTGACGCGGGGAGGACGGCAACAACCTCCTCCCCCGTCCCGATGCCGGGGGACCGTACACGACGCAGTCGGGCCGGGGGCGAGGAGGTCGTCCCACCGCGCCAGCGCGCCGTCCACCCACAATCTCAGGACGCACCCTCTCAACGACGGGAACGACAGGGGCATGGGGAAGGGCGGACGGCGACGGCGCGCGGCGGAGCCGGGCGAAGGCTACTCGCCCGCGGGAGCGTCCGCGGGTGGGGTGGGCGGGGGCGGTGCGGGAGTGGACCCGGGAGTCGGCGCGGGCGGCGACACGGTCGGTGGGGCGCCCTCGGCCGGGGCCTCGCCCTCGGCGGACTCCTCGGGCTTCCTGGTGCCGACGCGAATGATCTCGGTCTGCGGCACGTAGTAGTCGGTGTGCAGGCGCTCGTCGCGGACCACCACGCCGCCGCGCGTGGACTTGCGGTAGACCGTGACCCGCCAGCCGTCGCGACCGGGCTTCTCGACCTCGGTCTTGCCCTCCTCCAGCTCGGGATCGGGCACCTCCCTGGTCTCATGGCCGACGCGGCTGAGGCCCTCGCGGGTGATCTCGACGGTGGCGTCATCCTCGCGGCTGCCGAGGAAGCGGATGGTGACCTCGGAGGAGCCCACCTCGGCAAGCAGCAGGATGGGGTGGTTGAGGCTGTTGCGGAACTTCAGATCGTACTGGCCCCAGTAGACGGTGGCGTCGCGGCCGGTGGGCACGTAGTCCACCGGGCGGGAATGATGGTGGCGCTCGATCATGTCGAGGTCGGCCAGCAGCGCGGCGTTGTAGGTGGTGCTGGCGATCTGGCAGATGCCGCCGCCGGTGGAGGGGCGGACCTCACCGTCGATGAAGATGGGCGCCTCGCGGTAGCCGGCATCGACGACGCGCTCGCCCACGGTCTCGTTGAAGGAGAAGACCTCGCCGGGGCGCAGCACGGTCTCGTTGAGCTTGCTCGCGGCGAGGCGCAGGTTGTGGCTGCGGTCGGCGCGGCCGGGGTTGTAGGGGGTGCTGTACTCGGCGAGCACGACCTCGATGTGGGCCAGGTCCTCGGCGGTGACGGCAGGCTCACGGGTGGCGACGACCGCCGCGACCTCGCGAGCCGACGGGTCGGCGAGCGCCGAGCGGATCGCCTGCATGGTGCGCTCGACGTCAAGCGTGCGCCCGACCTGGCCGGGGATGACCTCGACCGCGCTGCCGGCCACCTTGATGTCGGCGTCAACCGGGTCGCGGTCCACCGTCTCGGCGAGTCCGCCGACGGCGTCCTCGAGCGTCTCCTCGTCGATGCTCACCTCAACCGGCACGATGACGGGCGCGCGCGCGAGGCTCACGCGGGAGCGCATCTGGGCGAGCAGTCCGCCCTCACGGCCCACGCGCAGGGCGTTGGCGACCGCGGGCTCGAGGCGCAGCGACACGCCCAGCTCCTCGCGGTCGGCCTCCCAGTCGCCGCCGGGGAAGGTGACCTTGACCGACCCGGGAAGCGAGGGCACCCAGTGCGTGCGCAGGGCGCTGAGCGCCTCGTCCTCGGTCATGCCTGAGACGTCCAGTCCGGCGATGGCGACCCCGGGGGCGATGCGCCCGCTGGCCACGAAGATGCGCGTGGCGATGAGCACGCCGATGAAGCCGACGACCAGGATGGTGGCGAGGGCGATGGCCGCGATCACAAGCCCCCGGCGGAGACGCGCATGGGGGGCCGCGTGTTCGCTGTCGGCCACGGGGATGGCGTCGGTGTTACCGATTTCGGAGTGCGCACTTATCTGCGATTCACTGTCCATGGGCGGCGTCACTCGAACTTCGTGTGGCGGCTGCGGATATGCTCTTCGGTGATTCCCCGCCGGTGCATGAGCATCAGGATCATCGCGTCACACTGGGCCAGCAGGCACTGCTCGAACAGGGTGCCGGGCGGCTGCCGGGTGGGGCGCCGGTCGTTGATGAAGACCACAGGCGTATGCAGGTGCACGACGTGCTCGGCGGCCCGGGCCAGCGGCGAGTCCTCGTGGCCGGTGATGGCGGCGGTGCGCGCGCCGCGCGCGGCGGCGGCGTCGAGCAGCGCCTGAGTCATGCGCGTCTGCCCCGAGCCGCTGGCGACCACGAGCAGATCGTCCTCGATGATCGCCGGGGTCACCGTCTCCCCGACCACGTAGGAGGTCAGGCCGATGTGCATCAGGCGCATGGCGAAGGCCTTCATCATCAGGCCGCTGCGTCCGGCGCCGCCGACGAAGATGTTGTCGGCGGCCTCGATCATGTCCAGCAGCGTCTCGACCTGCTGCTCGTCGGTGCGCGACAGAGCGTCGGAGATCTCGCTGGCGACCAACTGCGTGTATTCGCGTGCGCTCATACGCCCTCACTTCTTCATTGGTTCGATGGACAATGCAGCTTCTCCTGCCGACACGGCGGCAGGGGTGCGTCGGCGGCCGTCGTTTGCCGTACGGAGGGTGAGCCGGCACCAGCCAGCTCAGCTTCCATGCCAGCCGCGCCGTTCGTCATGCACGGCTGAGGCCGAACGGCGGGCCGGGGTGGAACCTGACACCCGCGCAACTCGGGTTGCGCAGGTGTCACTTCTCGCGCCTGCGGCGCTCGAAGCGGCCTCTCCGTACGGCCTACGGCGATGACCTCAGCGTCCACCAGAACGTTCCAGACAGGTCAGTCCCACCCCACGATGTGCGTGATGCATGGCCTGCGCGCGACGATCACTGCGTCGCGCCAGGCGTGGTGATGACCAGCGCGCAGTGCGGCAGGTCGAAGATCTCGGCGGCGAGCCGCCGGACCTGCTCGGCGGTCACGGCCTCGACGCGCTCGGCGTAGCCCTCCCAGTAGTCGGCGCCCTGTCCGTAGGCGACGTCGAGGGCGATGGTGAGGGCCACTGAGGCGTTGGTCTGCAGCTCCATCTCGTGGGCGGTGACGGCCATGCGCTTGCCGCGCGCCAGCTCCTCGGCCGAGGGCGGCTCGGCGGCGATGTCGGCGACGATGCGCTCGATCTCGGCGCGCACCTGATCGACGCCCTCGGGGGCGGCGCCGGCGTAGATGATGAAGGCGCCGGGGTCGAGGCCGCGCAGCGGCGTGCCGTGGACGAAGTAGACGAGTTGGCCGCCACGCAGCGCCTCGTGCAGGCGTCCGCCGGGCATGCCCGAGCCGGAGATGATGGCGTCGAGGACGTCGAGCACAGGGCGGCGCGGGTCGCCGACCGTGACGGGCGAGCGGAAGCCGTAGGCGACGATGGCCTGCTGCTGCCGGCGCTCGATGATCCGCTCGCGGCGCTGCTCGATGGGCTCCTGCGCGGGCGGCACCGGCGGCCGGGGCGCATCCGACGGCAGGTCGGCGGTCAGGCGCTCGACCTGTGCGAAGACCGCGTCGGGATCGACGTCGCCGGCGACCGCGATGACGGTGGCCGACGGGAGCGCGTAGGCGCGGTGGAAATCGACGATCGCCTCGCGGGTGAGCGCCGCCACCGATTCGGTGGTGCCGATGGGCAGGAAGCGGTAAGGATGGGCCGTGAAGAGTTCGGCCAGCAGCTCGCGGTAGGCAACGGTCTCGACGCTGTCGTCCTGGCGCCGGATGGCGGCGAGGGTCAGTTGCCGCCGGCGCTCGAACTCGTCGGCCGGGAAGGTCGGGTGGAAGAGGGTCTCGATGGACAATTCGAGCGCGACGTCGAGGTCCTCGGCTAGGAAGCGGGCCTCCAGGCCGAAGGTGTTGCGCCCCGAGTAGGGCTCGAGGCTGCCGCCGAGGTCATCGACGCGCCGGACGATCTGCTCGCGGGACATGCCCCGGGTGCCGTGGGTGAGCATGTCGGCCATGAGGGCGGTGATGCCGGCGGTGTCGGCGGTCTCGTAGCGCAGGCCGCCGAGGGTGGTGGTCGAGACGCTGACGGTGGGCGTGGTGTGGTTCTCGCGCACCACCACGCGCAGACCGTTGTCCAGCGTGCGCTCGAGGGTGCGCGCCTGCGGCGCGCGGCGCTCGGGGCGGGTGTCGCCGGCGGTCCCGGCGCCGGGCCGGAGGATAGCGACGCAGGTGTGGTCGGGCACCAGGTACTTCTGCGCCATCCGCTGCACCTCGCGCGGCTCGACGGCGCGGATGCCGGCGACGTAGCGGTCGGCGAAGTTCACGTCGCCGGTGATCATCAGGTTCGCGCCGAGGGTCTCAGCGCGGCCCTCGGCGGTCTCCTGGCCGAAGATCTCACCGGCGGCGACCTGCCGGCGCACGCGCTCGATGTCGCGTCCGTCGGGCGCGCGCTCCTGGACGCGCTCGATCTCGGCGATGATCTCCTCCTCGACGCGCTCGAGGTTGGCCGGGTCGCAGACGACGCCGATGACGAAGTAGCCGGCCTCGTAAGCGGGCGTGGCCGAGTAGCTGTAGACGGCGTCCACCAGCCCCAGCTCGTCGCGCAGGCGCCGGACCAGCACGGAGGACTCGCCGCCGCTGAGATAGTAGGAGAGGGTGTCGAGGGCGTAGAGGTCGGGGCTGAAGATGCTTATGGTGGGCCACGCTATCTGCAGGTAGGCGCGCTGGAGATTGGGGTCGCGCTCGACGCGGCGGCGCGGCGCGATCTGCGCGGGCTCCCGGACCAGCTCAACGGGCGGGCGCGGGCGCCGCGGCACCGCGCCGAAGATCTCGCGAAGCTGCGCAAGCACGTCGTCGGCGTCGAAGTCACCGACCGCGACCGCGATCATGTTGTCGGGGCCGTAGAACTGCCGGTGGTAGGCGACGATGTCGTCACGCGTGATCTGCTTGAACATCTCGGGGTAGCCGATGATGCGGTAGCGGTAGGGGTGCTGCGTGAAGATGGTCTCGGCGAGCAGATCGTGGATGCGCCGCCCCGGGTCATCGTCGCCCATGGCCATCTCGCGCAGGATGATGCCGCGCTGGGTCTCGACCTCCTCGGCCGGGAAGGTCGGGTGGAGGACGAAGTCGCTGACCACGTCGATGGCGCGGGCGATGTCCTCGCCCGTGGTGGTGATGTAGTAGCAGGTGTGGTCCTTGGTAGTATAGGCGTTGTAGGTGTTGCCGAGGTCATCGAGGATGGCCTCGATCTCGGCGAGCGAGCGGGTGGGCGTGCCCTCGGAGATGGTGTGCTCGAGGAAGTGGGTGATGCCGCCGCCGAGCCACCGGCCCTCGTAGATCGAGCCGGCACGTACGTAGATGCGGAACGCGGCGACGGGGCGCGAGCGATCGGCCTCGACGACCAGCCGGCAGCCGTTGTCGAGCGTCTCCACGACCGGCGCGGCCTGCGCGCCGGCGACGAAGAGCAGTGCGATGAGCGAGGCAAGCAGCGTCAGCCGTCCGGTTCGCATGGTCGTCCCCATCCATCAGCAGCAATAGCGCCCGTCCCGGCGCGAAGACCGGAGACGCGCGCATCGCCGGAAATCGTAGCATAGGTTCACGGGCATGTCAAACGCGTCACGGGTGCGGCCCCGGGGGTCTAACCGCACGGCGGGCCGGGATGGAACCTGAGGTGGGGCTCGCCCTGCTCGCCCCACCTCACCCCGAGCGCGCGGTGCGCGCTCGGGGCGGCCCCTCCTATGGGCTAGTGCGCCGTCACTCGTAAATGGATGGGTAGAGACGCTTGAGTTTGATGCGCGCGTGCTGTGTCGTGAACTGCCAGTCAACGGTGACCTGTTGGGCATTGCGCTCGCGCT
>JALGVA010000168.1 GCA_029820295.1 Candidatus Zipacnadia bacterium | reverse complement strand
CGATGCGCCGATGACGGCGATGGTCTCCATCCGTGTCGGATCTCCCTTTCGGCCTCCCGCCGGACCCGCGGTGCGTGGCCCGCGATCGGCCCTCGCTTGACTCCCCTCCGGGGCGCCGGTACAATCGACCTGTGAGGTGACACTCGTGACGTGCCCAAAATGCCGCGTGGCCATGAAGCAGCAGCGCGGCGTGCATCACAACCAGCGCAAGTACAGGTGCCCCAGGTGCGGCAGGGTGCGCATGAAGCGGCACCGCCGCAGGTAGTGCGCCCGATGACGGCCCCATTTCGCGCCCGGGGCACAGTGTCCTCCAGGAGCAAACCGTGAGCGCCGACGAACTCAGACTCGAGACGCCTGAGCCCACCCGCCGCCACCCGCTGCGGCCGGTGGCGCTGATGGCGGTGCCGCTGGCGGTGGTGTGGGCGGTCGCCTTCGCGGTGACCGGGCTGTTGTGGTGGAGCGCCTCCGACGACGTGGCCCAGGTCGCGCCGCCGCAGCCGCCGGCGCTTGAGGATGTGGACGTCAGCAGTGTCAACCTGGAGCTGTACGCGCGCGCGCACACGGACTGGCTGAGGTAGAGATCGCAGCACGATCGGCGGATCGCGACAGATGACACAGCACGCGGCGACCGTGGTGGGCGGGGGCGTGGCCGGCTGTGCGGCGGCCATGGCGGCGGCGCGGTGCGGCGTGCACGTGACCCTCTTCGAGCAGCGTCCGACGCGCGACACCCCTCTGCACTCCGACGACATGCTGTGCGCCCTCACCGGCGGCCCGGATCTGGGCGCCGCGGCCCTCGACCGCGCCACCGGCCTGCTCAAGGCCGAACTGTGCGAGTTGTGCCCGGCGCTCCTCGACGCGGCCGGCGAGGCCCGCATCGGCGAGAACTCGCTGAGCGTTGATCCCGTCCGCTTCGCGCACCTGGTCACCAGGCGCATTGAGGCCGATGCGGCGATTGAGGTGGTGCGCGAGGAGGCCCGCGCGCTCCCCCGGGGGATCGTCGTGGTCGCGACCGGCCCGACCACCTGGTCGCCGCTCGCGCGTGCCCTGCACAGCGCGGCCGGGGCGCCCTTTCGCTTCTCATTCCTGGGCCGCGCGCCGGTGATCGCCGCCGCGGACCTCGACCTGTCGGCGGCGCGGTGGGCCCCGCTCTACCCGGGTGCGGATGCGTCGCTGTTCGTGCCGATCTCCGAGGACGAGGCGGAGGAGCTGCGCGTGCGCCTTCTGGCGGGACAGCGCGTCTCTCCCGCGGAGATGGCGGCCGACACGGTGCTGGGCGATGAGGCCGACCCGGTCGAGCGCCGGGCGGCGGACCCCAAGCTCTTCCGGGATCGCGTCGTGGGCGGGCCGCGCGGGCCTGAAGTGACCATCGAGGGCCCGGCCGTGCGTCTCGAGCCGCACGCGGCCGGACACGAGACCTTCGGGCTGCCCGATCTGCTGACCGCGCTCACACCCGAGGCGCAGAGGCAGGCACTGGACGCGATCCCGGCGCTGGCCGCGGCACAGATCGTGCGTCCGGGGAGCATTCATCGCCTGCCATGGCTGGCAGGCGCAGAGGCCCTCCTGCCGACGCTCCAGCTCAAACGGGCGCCGCGCGTCCTGCTGGCCGGGACGCTGACCGGCGCGGCGGGGTACGTGGAGGCGATGGCGACGGGGACGGTCGCGGGCATCAACGCCGCGCGGCTGGTGTCTGCCGACGAGCCACTCGTGCCCGGCGAGCACAGCCTGATCGGGGCGCTGTGCCGGGCGCTGGTCGGCCCTCCGCCCAGCGACGAGCGCATGATCCAGGCCAACTACGGGATGCTGCCCGACGAGCGCGAGGACGAGGGGAGGCCGAAGCGCGAGCGCCGCGAGCGGCAGATTGCCGGGGCGCTGAAGGCGATCGGGGAATACGCACGAGCGGCGCTCGATGGCTGAGCGTGCGCCACAACGGCGCACGGGTGAGACCGTCCGTGCCACGGGACGGCAACGGCAACCGCGCGGGGACCCGCGAACACGCGCCAGCCGCAGTACACGTCGCAGCAGGAGAGAGCGCAATGCACGCGGCATGGCAGGACGCGTTCCTCAGATACCTGACGGATGTGCGCCAGCTTTCGCCGGCGACCGCTGAGGCCTACGCGGGCGACGTCAACCAGTTCGTGGACTTCCTCGCCGGGCTGTGGGGCGAGGAGCGCGCGTACGACTGGGCCGGCGTGGACTACCGCACTATCCGCAGCTTCCTCGCCGATCTCGCGCGCCGGCGGTACTCGAAGGCGACCGTGGCGCGCAAGCTTGCGGCGCTGCGCTCGCTCTTCCGCTTCCTGCTGCAGGAGGGCGTGGTCCAGCAGAACCCGGCGAAGATCGCGCCGACGCCCAGGCAGGACGCGCACCTGCCCGAGTATCTCTACGCGGACGAGATGGAGGCGCTGCTGCAGGCGCCCGACGAGAGCACGGCGCTGGGGCAGCGAGACCGCGCGATCCTGGAGATGCTGTACGCCACCGGAGTGCGCGTAAGCGAGCTGGTGGCGATGGACGTGGCCGACCTGCAGCTCGACCAGCGGCAGATCCGGGTGATCGGCAAGGGCAACCGCGAGCGCGTGGTGCTCATGGGGGGGCGTGCGGTCCAGGCGCTGCGCCGCTACCTGTCGGACGGGCGCGAGCAGCTCCTGCGCGGCAACACGTCGCCGGCGGAGGAGGCGCTGTTCCTGAACAATTCCGGCGGTCGGCTGTCTGTACGGGGTGTGCAGCAGCGCGTCAACAAGTACGTGCTGGAGACCGCCGCCAGCAGCCGCATCACGCCGCACGCCCTGCGCCACACCTTCGCCACGCACATGCTCGACGGCGGCGCCGACCTGCGCTCGATCCAGGCGCTGCTGGGGCACCGGTCGCTGAGCACGGTCGGCATCTACACGCACCTGACTACCGAGCGGATGAAGCAGGTCTACCGATCGGCGCACCCGCTGGCGGAGGAATAGCCGGCGCGAGGCCGAATCGAGGACCGGAGGGACCGCCATGATGCGGGCAACCACCATCGTCGCGGTGCGCCGCGACGGCAAGACCGCGATGACCGGCGACGGGCAGGTCAGCATCGACGACACCATCGTCAAGTCCACCGCGCAGAAGGTGCGGGAGATGCGCGATGGGGAGGTCATCGCGGGCTACGCCGGTGCCGCCGCCGATGCGCTGGCGCTGTTCGAGCGGCTGGAGGAGAAGCTGGACGAGTACAACGGCAACCTGCCACGCGCGGCGCTGGAGCTGGCCAAGCAGTGGCGCACCGACCGCGTGCTGCGTCAGCTCGAGGCGCTGCTGCTGGTGGCCGACGAGCAGGACATGTTCCTGATCTCGGGCAACGGCGACCTGATCGTGCCCGACGATGATGTGATGGCCATCGGCTCAGGTGGCAGCTACGCCACCGCCGCCGCCAAGGCGCTGCTGCGGCACACGCCGATGAGCGCGCGCGAGATCGCCGAGACGGCGCTGAGCATCGCCGCCGAGACCTGCGTGTTCACCAACGACCGCACCACAACCTACGAGGTGCCGCCGGAGGAAGAGGAAGATTAAGGGGTGAGATCGATGCCACTGCGGATGGCCGTGCCCCTGGAGGAGATCGCCGACTACTGCCGACGCAACGGCATCAGGCGGCTGCGTGCCTTCGGATCGGTGCTGCGCGATGACTTCGGCCCCGACAGCGACGTCGATCTGCTCGTAGCCTTCGAGCCCGACGCACCGATAGGCCTGTTCGACTTCGTTCGCATCAAGCAGGAGTTGGGGGACCTGCTGGGCCGCGAGGTGGACCTGGTCAGCGAAAAGGGGATCAGCAAGTACATCCGCGACGAGGTGCTGGCGGAGGCGGAGGTGCTCTATGTCGCGCCATGATCCCGTGGTGCGCCTCAGGCACATGCGCGACGCGGCCCTGAGTGCCATGCAGATGATCGCCGACAGGACCCGCCAGGATCTCGACACCGATAGGATGCTCGAGTCGGCGCTCAAGCATCAGATGATGATCATCGGCGAGGCGGCCAGCCGGCTCCCGCAGGAGGTCATGGACCTCTCGCCGGACACGCCCTGGCGGCAGATTATCGGGATGCGACACGTGATCGTGCACGGATACGACGTCGTGGACCGCGATGTCGTCTGGCGCACGGCCACGCACGACTTGCCGGCACTGCTGACCCAACTCGAACCGCTGATCGCGTCTCTCGAACAGGGCGGCCAGGCGGGCGCGTAGGCCCGCCCCTCCACAACGACACCGGGCGGCGGCACGGGGGCCGTTGCTCGTAGCTCGCAACTCGTAGCTCGTTGCCCGTCGCTCACAGGAGACTTCCATGCTACGCCACGACACAGACAGCGACGTCCCCAGCCTGAGCAGCGAACTGACGCCGCGCGAGATCGTCGCGGCGCTGGACCGTTACATCGTCGGCCAGAATGACGCCAAGCGCGCGGTGGCGGTCGCACTGCGCAATCGCGTGCGGCGCATGCACATCGCCGAGGACCTGCGCGACGAGGTTATCCCCAAGAACATCCTGATGATCGGGCCCACGGGCGTGGGCAAGACCGAGATCGCCCGGCGGCTGGCGACGCTTGCGCGGGCGCCGTTCATCAAGATCGAGGCCACCAAGTTCACCGAGGTCGGCTACGTAGGCCGCGATGTCGAGTCGATCATCCGCGACCTGGTGGACATCGCCTACCGCATGGTCGAGCGCGAGCACCTGCGCCGCGTGCGCCCCGAGGCCGAGCGCCTCGCGCACGAACGCCTGGTCGAGCTGCTGGCCGGCGGCGAAGGCGACTACCCGACGTCGCCGCCCTGGAGCTTCCCCGGCGCGCCGGGCTACCAGCCGCCCACGCCCGAGCAGATGGCCGCCGAGCAGGAGCGCGAGCGCCGGCGCCGCGAGCAGCAGGAGAAGGTAGCCGCTTATACCCGCCGGCGCCTCGACAGCGGCGAGCTGGAGAACGAGGAGGTGGAGGTCGAGGTCGAGGATGGTCCGGGCCTGCAGAATCTGCAGATCTTCTCGCCCCAGGGCATGGAGGAGATGGGCCTCAACATGCAGGAGATGCTCGGGGGGATGTTCCCCACGCAGACCACGGTGCGGCGCATGACCGTCGCCGAGGCGCGCGAGCTGCTCATCGAGCAGGAGGCCCAGAGGCTGATCGACACCCACGCCATCGCCACCGACGCGATCGAGCGTGCCGAGCAGTCGGGCATCGTCTTCCTCGACGAGCTGGACAAGATCGCCGGCCGCGAGTCGGGCTACGGCCCCGAGGTGTCGCGCGAGGGCGTGCAGCGCGACATCCTGCCCATCATCGAGGGCTCGACCGTGCAGACCAAGTACGGGCCGGTGGACACCTACCACATCCTGTTCATCTGCGCCGGCGCCTTCCACGTCAGCAAGCCCTCGGACCTGGTGCCCGAGCTGCAGGGCCGCCTGCCCATCCGCGTGGAGCTGGACAGCCTCTCCGAGGAGGACTTCCGCCGCATCCTGGTCGAACCCGAGAACTCACTCGTGCGCCAGTACACGGAATTACTGGCCACCGAGGGTGTGACCATCGAGTTCACCGACGAGGCGCTGGACGAGGTGGCGCGCATCGCCCAGGATGTCAATGACACCACCGAGAACATCGGCGCCCGGCGGCTCTACACCCTCATGGAGCGGCTGCTCGAGGAGCTGTCCTTCGAGGCGCCGGAGCTCTCGGGGCAGAAGGTCACCATCGACGGCGACTACGTGCGCTCGCAGCTCGCCGACCTGGCGGGCGATGAGGACCTGAGCCGGTACATGCTGTGAGGGCGGCGGAGCCATTCGCCCGCGGCGCGGCACTACGCCAGCCCGGCGTAGAGGGTCAGGCCGCCGAGGATGACGTAGACGCCGCCGACGACGCTCTTCAGGCCGCCGGCGGGCAGCGCGCGCACGGTGGCGGCGGCGAACAGCGACGAGATGACGCCGCCCACCACCAGCGCGCCGGCGAGCGCCCACGGCATGCGCGTGCCCATGATCACGTAGCCGGCGATCCCCCCCACGCAGCTCAGCGCCTCCGCCAGCGCCGTGACCGCCACCGCATGGCGCATGCCGTCGCCGACCGCGACCTGCCCCGCGACGACGATCGGCCCGTAGCCGCCGCCCATGAAGCCCTTGTTGGCCCCGGCGATCACCCCCAGAAGGGCCGCGCGCCACCACGAGAAGCGCAGACGGATGTGCCGGGCGGCGAAGATCACCAGGCCCATGGCCACGATGATCACGCCGACCGCCCAGTCGAGGAACGACGTCGGCACCGAGATGGCCACGGTGGCGGCGACCAGACCGCCGACCAGGCCCAGGGCGCCGAGCAACATGGCGAGCCGAAAGTGAAAACTGCCGGGGTGCAGGTCGGCGTTGCCCAGGGCGTGGTGGGCGATGGAGGCGATGCCGCCGGCGAGGAGCTGCTGGAGCAGCACCGCCACGACCACCTCGGTGACCGGGAAGCCGAGCATGACCAGCAGGGCGGTGAGGGTGGTCCCGTAGCCCATGCCCAGCGAGGCATCCACGTACTGGGAGACGAAGGACAGCCCGACGGGGAAGGCGTAGTCACTCAGGCTGCGGTCTGCGTGCACGTGCGGGATACCGGCGCCGCCGGTGGCGGCCATCCAGGCCGCGGTGCCGACCAGACCGAGCACCGACAGCATCCAGAACCCGGTCAGCGCCCGCCGCACCTTGCGCGACTCGGGCGCCGACAGTCGCTCGCCCAGCTTGCCGAAAATGACCTGCCTCGCCATCAACCGCCTCCGTGTGACCGCCCGTGTTGCTCGCGTGTCAAGCGCAGTGGCGTTGGACAGCCCGGACTACGGTTTCGTTTCCAGCCGATAGACCCGGAAGCTGTCCACGAACTCGTGGTTGTGCGTGGTGCGCAGGCCGAAGTGCCCGGCCGCGTAGGGCTCGGGGTCCCGCAGCTCGAAGATGATCTCGCCGTCGCGGATGAACTGCACCAGGCCGTCGAAGTAGACGAGCTGAAAGCGGTAGGTGTGCGTGGGCACGATCAGGTAGTGCGGGTTGCCGTCGTAGTGGTGAATCGGATCGGGCGGCGGCGCCTGGCCGGTGTAGCGCCGGAAGCGGCAGGTGGTGTTGTTGCCGCCACCGTAGCCGACGTAGTACATGGTCAGGGTCGCGTAGTTGCCGAACACCCCATCGCGCCACTCCGAACGCGCCCAGAAGTCATCCGGGTGTTCGGGGTCGTTCGCCTGCCAGAAGCAGTTGAGGTCGCGCACGAAGTCGTACTCGCCGCCGTCGGCCCAGGCCTGGCGCGTGTAGTCGATGAGCACGTTCCCCTCCAGCCGCTCGCGGAACCACACGGTCAGGCCGGTCATGGTGCGCAGCTCCATGCGCCCCTCGTTGATCCGCGGTTCCAGATCACCCTCCCAGACCCAGTTGGACAGATCGCCGTCGAAGTCATCGGCGTAGAGCAGCTCGCCGACGCGGTACGGCTGGTCGGCGATGGTCGCGTGCTCGAAGACCGGGTAGGGCTCGGCCGGCACGAACTCCTGGGCGTCCGCCGCCACGGCAATCACCGCCAGGAACGCGATCAGAATGGTGGTGCGCATGGGAGCGCCTCCCTCGTCACTGCTCCGCTTCGGTCACCAGCTCGTCACGGACGTAGCGCTTCAGCGAGAGCGCGTCGCCCGCGCCGATGGCGATCACGTCACGGCGGTCGCCGCGGGTGATAGTCAGCGTGACCGTGTCGCCCTCGACCGCGCGCTCGATAGAGAGGTCGGCGGCCTCGCCGGGCGGCACCGGCCAGAGGACGGTCTCGACCCGCGACGGCGCCGCCTCGCGCCAGGTGTAGATCAGCGCCGGAGCGGGGCGGGCGTCGGTCTCGGTGCGCAGGTGCCAGCCCTCGTAGCGCGGCTCAGTCTGTCCGGTGACGATGGCGAGGTCGAGGTCATCGCGCGAGGGCGCGGCCACGATGCGCGGCTGGCCGCCGGTGCTGCCCACTACGCGCGTGCCGTCGGCCGCCGCGGTCAGTTCATCGTGGAGCTGGTACTTCATGCGGTAGTCGTGCTCACCCTCGGCCTCGATGCGGTCGATGACCACGAAGTAGTCGGGCCGGACGAACAGGATCGCCCGCCGGTGCGTGGCGGCGACGCGCTCCGGGTCGAAGCTGTAGGAGCCGCGCACGTAGTCGTAGACCGGCGTGGTCACCCACGGGTTGTCCAGCGGTGCGTCGATGTAGACGTCGCGGCCGTAGCTGCTCTGCCCCACGCCATCGACCGCGATGGTGTTCTCGCTCATGCCGTCGCCCCGGTGGCTGCGGTCGCCGTAGGCGGCGAACTCCCCCGATGCCGGGTGCATGTACATGTGCGGGATGAGATGCATGCCGTAGCCCCACACGCCCACGTCGCCCACGTCGCCCAGTCCGCGCATGGAGTACTTGTACTGGCGCGGGCCGAAGCGCACGCGCAGCGCCACCGCCTCGGGCGTCCAGTCGCTGCGCATGAAGTAGGTGCCCGCATACGAGTCATCGCTGCTGTGCAGCGGCCACGAGGTCAGCTCGGGCATGGTGCCCTCGCGCCCGCCCGACTCGATGTAGTCGATGTCCTCGCGGCCGGGCAGGTGCGGACCGTGGGCACGGGCCACGCGTCGGGGCAACTGCGTCGGCCACGAGATCCATGCGAAGTACTGGATCATGCGCTCCTGCACGTCGAGCAGTTGCGCCGGCACCTCCCGCCCGAGCATCTCGATCCAGCGCATCGCCTGCAGCAGCGTGCCGTAGTCCCCGCGCCCCACCTCGGGCGAGATCTCCTCGGTGGCGCCGTCGGGGTAGACGAAGGCCAGGTCGCCGGTGCCCTTGTAGTTGTAGCGCGCCAGCAGGTCGGCCATGGCGCGATCGGCCCACTGCTCGCGCTCGCGGAACTCGGGCATCTTGGCCGCGACTTCGAGTGCCGTGGCCGCGGTACGCGTTCCGTGGTTGCCGCGCGTGACCGTCTCCATGGCGTCCACGATGTAGCGCTCGTGCTCGATCAGCGAGGTCAGGAAGGTGTGCAGGAAGTCGGGCGTGAACGCGGGCGAGTGCGCGCACATCTGGATGACGCCCGGCCACTGCTGAGTCTTGCGCATCGCCGACATCAGCGTCCACTGCATGGCCGGGTGGCCCTGTTGCTCGAGCCCCTCCTGGCCGCCGACCTGCCTGGCGGCCAGCCCGTCCATGTTGTTGATGCGTTCCATCGCGCGCCCGTCCTCAACCGGACACTTTGCGATGTAGCTTTGCAGCATGCGCACCAGATACTCGGCGTAGCGGTCGTCGCCGGTGTTGTGGTAGGCGCGGGTGAGCCAGGTGATGAAGGTGTGTCGCCCCAGCTCGTGGTCGAAGATCGGCCAGGGCACGCCTGGAGTGACCCTGTACCATTCGATGTCCTCGGGATCGACCGGGAGCACGACCTCCTGGCCGCGCCAGATCGGCCGGCCGGCCAGGATGGCGTCGGCCTGAGTGGTGTCGTAGCCCTCGACCGGCACGGGCGGGACCACGTCCTCGCGCGCGCGGAAGTACTCCAGCAGGGCGACCTTCGCTCCGGCCTCGTCGCCGGCGTCGAGCGCGGCCTTCACCGGCGCCAGGCCCTCGATGCTCCAGTCCAGTTCCTCCCACAGCACCGGCGGCGGGACGTTGGCGGGGATGGGGCCGTCGGCGAGCGCGGGTGCGGCGATGGCGGCGACAATCCACGCGATCATGGCGGCGGGCAGGACTCCTCTCACGGCGATCACTCCCCCATCACCGG
>JALGVA010000038.1 GCA_029820295.1 Candidatus Zipacnadia bacterium | reverse complement strand
GCGCACCTCGAGCCGTTGGGCCTCCAGCAGTGAGAAGCGCCCGTCGGCGTGCTCGACCAGCACGGGCCGGCCGGCGATGGGCAGATCGGCGGGCAGGTCACCCTCGATGGTCAGCTCCGGGGAGCCGCCCTCGTACCCGCCGGTGCACGCGGTGACGGTCGCGGTCACCTCGGGCTGCAGGGCGATCTCGCGCTGGCCGATGCGCACGAGCGTGCCGCCGGTCGCCTGCGCCGCGATCGGCTCATCGCCGCGCATGCGGATGACCGTCAGCGGCGCGTCGGTGGTGATCTCCGCCTCCGCGATCTCGATCGGTGCCGCCGGCGCCTCAACCGGCGCGATGATCAGGTCGCGGAAGTCGCCGTGGCGCACCTGACACCTGCGGCGCGTCCTCCTCGCCCGGCCACAGCACGCTGGCAAAGCGGCTGGTCAGCGGCGCCTCGCCGCTGCGGCGCGCGACGATCACCGGCTGGCGATAGTCCTCGAGCTTCGACGAGTCCTCGTCCGCACGGTTGGTCGCCGGGCCGGTCCCGAGGAAGTACTCGCTGCCCGGCGCGCCCAGCACCGTGACCGTCAGCGGCGGGCCGTCATCCTCGAAGGCGAAGGTCGCGGTGAAGTCCCCGTCGGTCGCCACGTGGCGCAGGTCGCGCAGCAGCCCGTAGACGTTGTACTGGGTCGCCTGGCCCTCCTCGGGCTTCACGTTGGCGTTCTCCGCGCCCACCGGGACGGTCGAGCCGCCGCCCTCGTTGATATAGGGCACCATCTCGCGATCGGGTCCGAGCAGCGAGTGGTCCAGCATCGCCATCCGCAGCGGCGAGGTGGCGGTCTGATCGAAGTCGGCGCTGCCGCGCAGCAGCCAGTCGTGCTGCGCGCCGCCCTCGACGTCGAACAGGTCGACGACGTAGGCGGGCGCGTCCGGTCGCGAGACGAGCGCCACCGTGCGCTGGTAGCGCGTCGTTCCCGGAGCCATGCCCGGCTGGTTGACGGAGACCGCCTGCGCGAGCGCGCCGCCCGGCTCCCACACGCGCATCTCACCGGTCCAGGGGAGCCCGCCGCCGCCGGTCGAGACGTCGCGCTCGTCCACGATCACCAGGTTGTGCGCGGCCGAGGAGGTCGCGTAGCGGCGGTAGATGGTGTGCGTGTAGCCCAGGTCCGAGACCAGCTCCCGCCCGAGCGCCCAGTAGGTCAGGTTCAGCGGGTCGCAATGCGCATGACCATGCGAGCCGGAGAAGTGCAGTTGCGCCTGCGCCCGCGCGTCTCCGGTGCCGGAGCCCAGGATCGCGTGCCCCATTGCCCACAGCATTTCGCAGCTCTCGGTCTCCGTGGGCTCCGTCCGGTGGCTGTGCCACGTGTCGTGCACGCAGCAGAAGCTCCCGTCGGGGTAGGCCAGCGCCTCGTGCGCGGTCAGGCACTTCTGCAGGAAGCTCTCGGTGGTGAACGGGTCCAGGTCGTCGAAGCGCTCGCCGGTCTCCTCGAAGGTGTAGCCGGGCGGGTCGGAGTAGCCGACCGCGGCGTTCCACGCGTTGCGCAGCCCGCCGGCGGTCTGGCGGTGGTAGGAGACAGAGCCTTCCCTCCACATGCCGTCGGCCATGAAGTCCTGGCGCAGCAGGTCGCGCAGCATGCCCGCCGCGAGGTGCACGTACTCGGGCTCGCCGGTCACGCGGCCGACGGTAATCAGCCCGCGGCACCACGAGGGCGTCATGTTGGTCAACCAGCGCCGATCCTGCTGCAGGGAGAAGTCGGCCATGGCGCGGATCAGGTCGCGCTCGACCACCGCACGGGCGTCCTCGCCGATTCGTTCGGACAGTTCGTCCCAGGCGGGCGCGTTGTATGTGAGGTCATAGGCCATCACGAGCGCGTGGCTGATCTCGTTGTAGAACCAGGTGGAGCCCAGCTTCTGCGAGAGATACGGGTGCGGCGGGTCGTTGTCGTAGAACACGGGTCGGCGGAAGCTGTAGTCGCTGAGGCCGTGGATGGGCAGGTGCGGGTAGACCTCGGCCATGCGGTGCAGGATCAGCACCGCGCGGCGGGCGTAGTCGTCGCCGCCGCCCCAGTACCAGGCGCGGGCGCAGTTGAAGGCCATCGATGCCGCCCAGTAGCGCGCGTGGTAGTCGATCTTGGCCTGGAAGAAGTGCTGGAAGCCGTCGGGGCCCTCGTAGTAGGGATACTGCTGCGTTTCGCCGGTGGGCGCCACGTGCTCGTAGACGTGGTCCATGGGGTACTGCTCGCTGGGGTAGACGTGCCCGCAGTAGCGGCAGGTGACCTGGTTCGGGTGATCGGGGCTCCAGACGAGCTGATCGCCCTGCCTGCCGGACTCGCAGTTCGGGCACTGGATCTCGTTGAAGCCGGCCTTCTCGGTGATGAGCGCGCGCACCTCATCCTCAGACATGGCCATGATCGGCGCCGAGGAGTCGATCACACTCTGCAGGCGGTCCTGGGTGAACGCGAAGTCGCCGGCGTACACGGGATGCTCCACCTCCGCCGCGGCCGCGATGGGCGGCGCGAGCAGCGCCAGGATGAGGGCGATGCGTCTGCTCATGACTGATCACCTGCTCGGCGAGTGGTATTCGCGCAGGAGCGCTTCCCACCGGGCCGAAGCCGGCAGGAAGTGCGGGTGCCCGGAGGACGTCGGCGCTACGGCCTGGGCAGCACCGGGCGGATGATGGGCCCGTTGGGCCGCAGCGGCAGTCCCCTGATGGTATACTCCTCGAGCAGCTTCAGGTTCTTGCGCTCGGTGTTCCTCTCGATCTGGCGCACGATGCCCACGTTGTGCGCCGCCCAGATGGTCAGCTCGTTGGTCTCGCCGCCCATGGTCATGACGACCTCGAGCCTGGCGGTGTCAAAGGCTCCGGCCGGCACCGTGATGTGCTCGAAGCCCACGAGCCTGCAGCGCAGCAGCCCGGGCTCGTCAGGCGAGCCATCGCTGTGATGCATCGTCGTGGTGGCCACCCACTCGTAGTCCATGGGCAGCAGCGCGCCCAGCCGCATAGGCGGGTCGAACTTGATGGTGTCCGCGCCATGTTGCTGGGTGAACAGCACGAATCCCTGGCGGGTCGATGCCCGGATCTCTTCCCACTCCGGCACCATGTCCTTGGAGGCCGCCAGCACCACGGCGGGCTCACCATCCACGGTCGTCGCGCGGTCCACGTGCTCGCGCCAGGTGCAGGTCCAGCGGCCGTCAGCCCCGCTATGGCGGTAGTCGTACTGCCACGCGTTGCCGACCGCGAAGGGGAACAGGTTGTAGGTCCAGGCCGCGTCGACCAGCGAGAGCGAGACGTCCACGTTGCCCGCCGCGGGGATCGAGACGTTCGCCGCAGCCCCCCTGAGTGTGCCGGCGATGGTCTTCCACGCGGTCACCACGTAATCGCCCGCGGCGATGCCGTTCTCGTGCCACTTGCCCGCGGGGTTCGTGGTGCCGCTCGGCCCGCCCGGCTCGACATTCACGATCGCGCCGTCAACCGGCGCACCAGCGTTCTCGACCTGCACCGACAGGTTCCCGGCCCATGCCGCGCAGCCCATGGCGCCGACCAGCAGGATCACGCTCCAGCGTCGCACTCCAGCCGCCATCGTCTCCCACCATCCCTTCGTGAGGTGTCAGGCCGCCCGGCGGCCTGCGTGATGTGCGGACCACGGACTGCGTGGTGATTGCGGTTGAACCAGATTCGCCCTCCGTGACACGGAGGTTACCCCGTCTTCGCATAGGTCGGGCTTGCAGCCCGACTCGGACTCGCGCGGCCGACGGCCTCGGGCAATGATAGCCGACCTACGGGGTGGGCAGGCGCCGTCACCGTTCGCCGTTACTCCTCCACGCCCGGCACGCCCTCGGGTGAGAGCGTCCACATCGGCCGCTTGCGGAACTCGTTGTGGAAGCGCCGGTCCGGCTCGCCCGCCGGTCCGTTGCTCATCATGCACGCGCGGATGCAGCCGCGCGCGCCGCACACCGCATAGTAGCCCACGCCGTGCAGCATGGTCCATGCGTAGTCGATGACATGGCCGGTCGGGAACTCGGGCGTCCTGCGCCAGTCCGCGCGCCCCACCGAGTGTGTGAGCTTGTAGGCCTCCTCCTCAGAGCACTCCTGCTCGCTCACGTCCATGCGCAGGCCCGGGCAGTCCTTCGCGAGGAAGGGCGATGCCTCCTTGTTCAGGCCGTGGTGGGTGAGCGTGCAGCGGCCCATGTGCACGTCGGCCCAGCGGTAGGTCACGCCCTCGATCTGGATCTCCACCACCTTGCCCTCGCGGATGTGCGGGATACAGTGCCCCGGGCACTCGTCCACGCACGCCATGCACAGGTTGCAGATCGAGTTGGGCTCGACCAGCGGGTCGGGCTCCAGCTCGGCGTCGGTCAGGATCATGCACAGGCGCTGGCGCGGGCCGAACTCGCGGCTCAGGAAGACCTTGGACCAGCCGATCTCGCCCAGCCCGGCGGCCATGGCGGCGATGCGCATCTGCGGGTAGACGTCCGGGCCGGGCTGGCCCGCGCGCACCGGCGGGCTGTGCGGCTGCACCTCGGAGACGCCCGGATAGACCGGGACGGCCTCGAAGCCGTGATCTTCAACGAAGCAGGCGGTCTCGTACTGGGCTTTGGGCATGAATAGCGAGTTCAGGCGGTTGTAGCCGTAGAAGGTGTAGTTGCTCCAGTGCGTGCCCTCCTCGATGCCGCGGTAGACGCCGCGGGGGATGCGCCGGCCGATGATGATCGCCGAGCGTGCCTCCGGGAAGATGAAGCGCGGGTCCATCTGCGCGGGCGCGCCCTCGAAACGCTCGATGTTGGCGATCCCGCACAGGTCCGCGCCCGCGGCCTTCGCGTACTGCTTGACTGCGGCTGCGGTGAGCATCACGGGCGCGCCTCCTCGTCGACCTTGCGGAAGCCCTCGGGGTCGGCGCAGCCGGTGCCCTGCGACGGGCCGATGGGCGTCTTGACCTGCGTGGGCTCGCCCAGTGCGTCGCGCGCCCAGGGCTCGCGCACCCGGAAGCGATGTGCGAACTGCGTCTCCAGCTTCCCGTTGTCCTCGAGCATCTGCATGCAGGTGCGCATGCAGATGGCGCCCCGACGGTCGGGCGCGCCGGAGGGGTGGTAGCGGTTCGGGCGCGCGCCGTTCTGGCAGCGCCGGCACTTGCCGAAGTCGATCTCCGCTACGGTGAACTCGCGTCCGGCGATGGCGACCGTGCTGTCGTGGTCTGCGCTGATCGCCCCCAGCGGGCATATCTCGACGCAGGCCAGGCACATCCCGCACAGCCCGGCGTCGAGCATCGGGTCGCCCTCGAGGGGCGCATCGGTGAGGATGAGCTGAAAGCGCTGGCGATGGCCGAACTGCGGCGTGAGCGCGAGGCGCACGTAGCTCAGCTCGGCGAGGCCGGCGGCGACCGCGGCGTGATCGAAGTCGGGGTAGACGTTGGGCGCGGGTGCGCCCTCACGCACCGCGATGCCCTGCGGGTACGCCTCGGGCGGGAAACCGAAGAGCGGCACCGCCTCCCAGCCCCGGTCCTCCAGCCACTGGGTGACCTCGAAGGTGGTCATGGCCACGAACTGCATGTCCAGCCACGAGTAGCCGAACTGCTCGTAGAGGCCGAGGTTGGTGCCCTCCTCGAGGCCGCGCAGCGTGCCGCGGGTGATGCGTCGGCCGATGACCACGGCGGCGGTCATCTCCGGGAAGATCGACAGCGGGCTGCGCTCGGGTGGGACATCGGCGAAGCGCTGCGCGGGCGCGACGCCGACGAGATCCGCGCCGTGCTCGCGCGCGAACCGCTTCATCTGGTCGGTCAGGTCGGGCATGGGTAGTCCCCTCGATAGGTGAAGGCTGGAATGCGCGCGCAGATTCACCGGAGCGCGGCTCCGAACCTTCTCGCCCCACGCGTCGCGCGTCCGCTCGAGGTGCGCGGCGCGCTGCTCTCGAAGGAGAACCGCTCGCAGCGTCGAAGCTCCCCGCCGCCGGAGACGCACCGACTGCATTGGTCGGAGCACGCGATGCCACGACGTCTTACGCGGCGGGAGGCCCTGGGCCTGCTCGCCACCGCAACCGGAGGTGCCGCCTTGCTGAGCCACTGCGATCCACAGGGCGTGGAGGCGCCGGAGCCTGTACGCTCCGATCGCCGCCCCAACCTGCTGTTCGTGTTCGCCGACCAGATGCGCGCGCAGGAGTGCGGCTTCATGGGCAACGAGCAGGTGCGCACACCCAACATGGACCGCATGGCGCAGGCGGGCGTGGTCTTCGAGAATGCGGTCTCGACCTGCCCGGTGTGTACGCCCTACCGCGCCTCGCTGCTGACCGGGCGTTACCCGCTGAGCTGCCGCACGGTGATGAACGACGTGCGCCTGCCGGTCGAGGAGCTGACCATCGCCGAGGTGCTGGCCGATGAGGGCTACCACACGGGCTACATCGGCAAGTGGCACCTCGACGGCGCCTACCGCGGCGGCTTCACCCCGCCGGGGGAGCGCCGCCAGGGCTTCGATTACTGGGCGGTCGCAGAGTGCACGCACGCCTACATGAACTCGTTCTACTACACGGACACGCCCGAGCCGATAATGATCGAGGGCTACAGCGCAGACCACCACACCGGGCTGGCGGTGGACTACATCCGCGAGCACGCCGCGGACCCCTTCTGCCTGTTCGTCTCCTGGGGGCCGCCGCACAACCCCTACTGGCAGCTCCCTGACGAGTACAAGATCTACCAGCCTGAGGACGTGCGGCTGCCACCGCACACCGACGAGAGCTTCCGCGAAGACATCGCGGGCTACTGGTGCCACATCACCGCGCTGGACCGCTGCCTGGGGCGGATGCTCGACGCGCTCGAGGAGGAGGGCATCGCCGAGGATACCATCGTGGTCTTCACCTCCGATCACGGCGACATGCTGGGCGCGCACGGCTACGAGCGTAAGCAGAAGCCCTGGGACGAGTCGATCATGGTGCCCTGGGTGATGCAGTGGCCGGGCCACCTGCCCGCCGGCGCGCGCCGGGATACGCTGCTGAACGCTCCGGACGTGATGCCCACGCTGCTGTCGCTCATGGGCGTGGACACGCCGGGTACCGTCCAGGGGTATGACCTGTCCGGCGCCGCGGCGGGGACGGGCGGCAGCGAGCCGACCTCGGCGTTCATCGGCAACCCCTGTCCCTTCCCCGGCGACAAGCACAAGGGCAAGGAGTGGCGGGGCGTGCGCACCAGAACACACACCTACGTCGAGACGCGCGGCGGGCCCTGGCTGCTCTATGACAATGAGCGGGACCCGTGGCAGACGAAGAACCTGGTGGGCGAGCCGGGGGCCGCGGACATGCAGGAGGAGCTGGCTGCGGAGCTGCGTGGGTGGCTGGAGGAGCTGGACGACGAGTTCGCGCCCAAAGAGGTGTACATCGACCGCTTCGGCTATGACGTGGACGAGCGCGGCATCGTGCGTTACCAGACGCAGATGGGCGTACACGACCCCGACAACGAGCTTGAGCATCCGGCCTGAGGGCGGGTATAATGGTGGGCGAAGGGAGCGTGGGCCAGGTGGCTGATGCCAGGACGGACAAGACCGCCTTGGATGGTCGGAAGCTATCGCCCAAGAACCGCAGGCTGCTCGAGTGGATCGAGGAGCAGCTTCGACGAGGGCCGGACGAGGACGATGCCTGGTGGGATGAGTTCGAGGTGTTCGTGCGCTCGCACCGGCTGAACCTGGGCAGAGGCGAATCGTAGTGGCCAGCGGCATGGTGC
This sequence comes from Candidatus Zipacnadia bacterium, assembly GCA_029820295.1. GTDB lineage: Bacteria > Armatimonadota > Zipacnadia > Zipacnadales > UBA5352 > JALGVA01. Next base: position 29,409 of record JALGVA010000038.1, on the reverse strand, counting down.
TGGACACGTGTATCATCTCGGCGCTTGTGCGCCGAGAACCACGCGTTCTCAGGCGTCTCGCCCACGAGATGGTTATTGCCGACGCCCAGGTCTACCTCTGCCCTGCAGTGCACTTCGAGGTTATCAGGGGCTTCTTTCATCGGCCGGCGCCCACAAGGCAGCAGCAGTACCGAGACCTGGTACGAGACCTGGTCTGGGATGATCTGCGCGGGCCGATTGGGAGCGAGCAGCCCAGATGTGGTCGGACAGCCGCTCGGCGGGCAGGCCGTGCGCCGATGCCGACACGCTCATCGCCGCGTTCGCATCGAATCGCGACGCTCTGCTGGTGACCGACAACCTCGCACATTTCGAGCACCTGGGGGGCGCGCTCGAGAACTGGCGCGAGTGACCCCCGGCCGGGCACTCGCGCCACGCGCGTCGCCTCCCCCTGATCCCTACAGACTCTCCAGCAGCCCCTCCCAGCGGCTTCCCTCGAATGAGCCGCCGCAGTCGCGGAAGAACTCGAGGTCAAGCTCGGTGATGTCGAAGGTGTCCTCGCGCGCCAGCGCCTCCTCGATACCCCGCCCGGGCGGCTCGAGCCGGCGCTTCCAGTCGTCGGGGATGTGGTTGACCCACGCGGGGAACTGGTTGTTGCGCCGGCGCGCGGGCTCCTGCACGCCGTAGTTGCGGAAGTCGTCATTCTCCAGCGAGCCTTCGGGCAGGCCGTTCTCGCGCTCCCACTCGACCAGCCGCGCGCGCATGGCATCGGCGGTCGCGCGCGCCCCGGCGGCGCCCTCCAGCAGCAGGTTGTGCTCCTCGTTCGGGTCGGCGTCGAGGTCGTACAACTCCTCCCAGCCGTTGTCGCAGTACACCGAGTATTTGACCGAGTGATCGCGCAGCGACAGCCAGCGCCCCGCGCCCTGGCCGTAGTCGGTGACGAACTCGCTGCGCGGCGAGGCATGGCCCGCGCCATCGGCCTCCAGCAGGCTCCTGCCCTCCAGCTCCCCGAGCATCGGGTGGTCGTAGCCTGCCGCGTCCATGAAGGTGGGCAGCAGGTCGGTGCAGCCCACCAGGTGGTCGCAGACCTCGCCTGCGGGCACGTGGCCCGGCCAGCGCATCAGCAACGGCACGCGGCTGCAGCCGTCGTACGGGTTCATCTTCTGGCAGGTCAGGTGATCGCCGAGCATCTCGCCGTGATCGCCGGTGAAGACCAGCAGCGTGTTGTCGGCGATGCCCAGCTCGTCAAGTGTGTCGAGCACCCGCCCGACCTGGTGGTCGATGAGGCTGACCGCTGCGTAGTAGAGCGCCACCACGCGGCGCAGGCGCTCGGGAGTCGCGTTGTCGTAGTCCGAGTAGTGGCGGAGCATGCGCATCATGAGGGGGAGCGTGTCCTCGGGCCGATCCACGTCGATCGGGTCGGGGACCTCGTCGTTGGCGTACATCGACTCCCAGGGCGCGGGGACGTTGTAGGGCGGATGTGGGCCGATGAAGCCCGCCCACAGGAAGAAGCGCCGGCCCGCATTCGCGCGCAGGAAGGCCTCCATGCGGTCGCCAAGCCACCACGTCCCGTGCACCTCCTGGGGCAGCGGTGAGGTCTGCGGCTGGGAGTAGAGCAGGTTGCGGACGCCGTGGATTTCGCGCTTGTGCCCGTAGCCCTGCTCGCGCAGCCACATGAGGTAATCGTCATCCTGTGGCCAGATAGGAATCTCGCACATCTGCTCCCGGTGGTGGAAGCCGTAGTGGCGACGCTTGGGCAGGAAGTGCATCTTCCCCTGCGAGCAGCAGTGATAGCCGGCGTGCCCCAGCAGGGCCGGGATGGTGTCGAGCAGGGGTTCGGGGTCCACGTCGTTGTTCGCAAAGCGGCCGGTCTCGCCGACGCGCCGGCCGGTGAGCAGCGAGTAGCGCGCGGCCACGCACACCGGCGTGGTCGAGATGCAGTGCGAGAACATCACGCCCTCGGCGGCGAGGCGGTCGAGGTTCGGCGTGCGGATGACGGAGTTACCGGCGCAGCGCATGGCGTCCCAGCGCATCTGGTCGGGGTAGAGCAGGATGATGTTGGGGGCATCGTCACGGGCCATGGGCGCAGGCTCCTTCGGCGTCTCGGGCATCGGCGCGTCGGCGGGGCGTTTCCGAGCGAAGATGCGCGGCACCTCCCCGTCCTCGACCTTGCACGGTGAACGCTCACGTCGCGATCAACGCCTTGGGTTCGCGGGGCGTGCCGGCGGCCGCTCCGTCGCAGGAGGCAGGAGACTTGACTGGCGCGCGGGAATGACGCATCAGCGCTGAAACGGTTCGCACGGAGGTCCCGCATGACTCGATGGCTGATGACTGCCGCCGCGATCGTGTTGTCGGCAGCAGGGGCGTGGGCCGCGCCGGTGGCGCAGGTGCTTGAGGACTTCGAGGGCGACGTGCCTGCGCTGCCGGGCGCGAGCGTGGTTGAGATCGACGGCAACCACGTGCTGCGCTGGGAGCCGCAGATGGCCGAGCCGTTCTTCCTGAACTTCGAGTACCGCGGGCGCGGCATCGAGATGACGGAGTGGGATCGGCTGGTCTTCCGCTACCGCATCGAGGCCGAGCGCGTGGACTGGTGGGGCGTCAAGATCATCGACCACCCGCTCGCCGACGGCCTGCAGGCCACCTACCGGCTCCCCCGCGATGAGGTCGTGCCGGGTGAGTGGGCCGAGGCGGACATCGCCCTGCACCCGCCCATGTGGCGCTGGGGCGACACGCCCAACGAGAGCGCGCAGACGCTGATCTTTCGCGCGTCGGGTGTACGCGGCGACGCGCCGGTGTTCCTGATCGACGACGTGCGCGTCGAGCGCGATGTGCTGCACGCGTCCGTCGAGCCCGCGGGTGAGACCACCCGCGTCGGCGACGAACTGACCCGCTCCTTCAGGATCGCGCTGAGCAACCGGGGCGATGAGGACCTGACCGTCTCGTTCGAGACCGCGGAGGTCACCGACGGCGCGCGCGTGGCTCTGCCCGAGCCCGTGGAGGTCGCCGGTGGGGCGGAGGGCAGCGCGACCGTGACCCTGGCGATCCCGGCGGACGGCGAGCCGCTGTCGCTGTGGCGTGCCGGGGTGGCGGCGGTAACCGATGACGACGACCGCGCGGAGGTGGAGCCGACCATGTCGATCCCGTTGGGCGAAGTGGAGCACCCGTGCCTGCTGGTGGCGAAGGCCGACATCCCGCGCATCCTGGAGCGCATCGAACGGCACGAGTGGGCCGCTGCGGCGTGGGAGCGGATCAAGTCGGCGGCCGATGCGGCGCTGGCGCGCGAAGTCGTACTGCCCGACCGCGGCGGCCAGTGGTATCACTGGTACACCTGTGAGAAGTGTGGTTCGCGTCTGCGCACGGTCTCCCCGACCGAGCACGAGTGCCCGTCCTGCGGCGCGACCTACACCGGCTGGCCCTACGATGACGTGCCCATCATGAGCCAGCACTCGGCGTGGGCGCGGGCGATCCGCGATCTGGGGCTGGCCTATGCGCTGACCGGCGAGGCCGCCTACGCCGATAAGGCGCGCGAAATCCTGCTGGCCTACGCGGACGTGTACCTGAACTATCCGCTGCACAACATCCGCGGTGAGGAGGGCTCGGGGGCGATGCACGTGGCCGCGCAGCCGCTGTCAGAGGCGGTGTGGCTGATCCCGGTGGTGCAGGGCTTCGACTGCATCCATGACGCGCTCTCCGATGCCGATCGGCAGACCATCGCCGAGCAGCTTCTGCTGCCCGCCGCGGAGATCATCCGCCCCCATGCGCGCAGCATCCACAACATCCCGTGCTGGGAGAACTCGTCCTTCGGGCTGGTGGGGATCACGCTGGGGGTGGAGGAGCTGGCGGCGCAGGCGATCAACGGCCAGTTCGGCTTCCGCAATCAGATTGCGCATGGTGTGAACGATGACGGCCAGTGGTACGAGGGCGCGTGGGGCTACCACTACTACACGATGAGCGCGCTGGAGCCGCTGGCGGTGGCGGCCGAGCATGTCGGGATCGACCTGTACACCGAGCGCTATCTGAGCATGTTCCTCGCGCCGGTGCAGATGATGGGGCCGACGGGCGCGCTGCCGGCCTTCAACGATTCGGGCAGGACCAGCGCGCTGGGGCGCGCCACCGTCTACGAGAACGGCTACGCGCACCGGCCGCGTCCGGAGCTGGCGCTGGTGGCCGGGCGCGGCAATCGACAGTCGATGGAGGCGCTGCTGTTCGGCGCTGAGGAGATCGCGCCGGCGGGCTCCGAGCTGGCGTCGGCCATCTTCCCGGCCGCGGGCGTGGCGGTGCTGCGGACCGACGGCGAGGGGCAGCCGACGAACGTGGTCGCCGGCGTCCCGGCCAACTACGTGGCGCTCGACTACGGGCCGCACGGCGGCGGCCACGGCCATCCGGACAAGCTGGGTTTCGAGATGTACGCGCTGGGCCGGCTGGTGGCGACCGACCCGGGCTCGATCGCCTACGGCAACCCGGCGCACGGGGGCTGGTACAAGCAGACGCTCTCGCACAACACGGTCACCGTCGATGGCGTCAGCCAGGCGGCCACCGAGGGCACGCTGCTGTTCTCGGCCTTCGGGCGCGACATGGCGATGGCGGCGGCGGAGACCGACGGCGCCTACGCGGGCGTGGTGCTGCGCCGCGTGATGGCGCTGCTGCCGGACATGCTGCTGGACATCACGCTGGCGCTGTCTGACGAGGCCCATCAGTATGACTGGGCGTACCACAGCCGCGGGGAGTTCGCCATGCCGCTGGCCCTCACCGAGCCCGCGCAGCCGCCCGGCGAGGGCCCGTGGCAGTGGGCCGAGCAGGTGCGCACCGCCGGCAGCGTGGATGGCTGGCAGGCGAGCTGGGCGATCGATGACGCCATGACCGTGCGCGCCGCGCAGGCCGCGAGCGCGCCGGTGGAGCTGCTGACCGGGGTCGGCCGGAGCAATCCGCCCACCGCGCGCGATCCGTTCGTGGTGGCGCGCGCCGACGGGACGCAGGTCGCGTGGGGGACCGTGCTCTCCTGGGCCGGCGATGCGCCGACCGCGGCCCTGCTGACCGGCTCCCGCGGCGGGGAAGAGCTACCCATCGCGGAGGCGTGCGGCGTCGAGGCGACCGTGGGCGACCGGCGGATCGCCCTGCTGAGCGCGCACGGCGACGCGGAGTTGGGGGAGATCACGCTTGAGGGCGCGGGCGCGCTGGTGATCCTTGAGGGTGACGGGCCGGTCGCCTGGCTGGTCGCCGATGGCACGACGCTCAGCGTGGGAGGGGAGACGCTCGGGGCGCAGTAGCCCGCGCGGGCGCCATGGGCAGCGACGCCCGGACCCCGGACCCCCGCCTCGGCCTCGCCACCGCCGGGCTGGTGTTCGTGCTCGCGTGGGGTGCCTTCGCGCCCATGCTCGGCGCCTACTGGCGCCACGATGACTTCGGGTGGCAGGCCATCACCGACGAGTGGCGGGCGGGCGAGCGGCCGCTGTGGTACGGGCACGGCGGCTTCACGCCCGCGTACAATGTCCTCTACCGCGCCATCGGCCTTATCGGCGACCACGATCCTCTCGCCTGGCGCATCGCCTTCACCACCATGCACGCGGGCATCGCGGTCGCGGTCGCCTGGCTGTGCCTGCTTGTGACCGGCTCGCGCGGCGCGGCGGGCTGGGCGGGCGCGTTCTTCGCGCTGCACTGGGTGCACCATGAGGCCATCGGCTGGATCGCGGGCGGCCTGCACGTTCCGGCGACCCTCGCGACGGTGCTGGCGGTAGGCTGCTGGATCGCTGGCCGGCGCCGGGCCGACGGGCGCCGGCTCGCGGCGGCGATCGTCCTCGCCGCGCTGGCGCCGATGTTCAAGGAGAGCGGCCTGGCGGTGTACGCGCTGATCGGCGCGGCGGAGGTGCTGCTGCCGCTCGAGCGCGATCGTGGTCGTCCTCGCCGGGCCATCGTGGGCCTCGGAGTGGCGCTCGCGTTGTACGTCGCGCTGCGGCTGACGGTCGGCGTGGCGAGCGAGGTCGTGCCGGCAGGGGAGCGCATCTACCGGCCTGGCCCGCACGTCATCGCAAACCTGGCCGCCTGCGTGCCGCAGATGATCGCGCCCGATCTGGGCTTCGGCAACTATCGGGCGCTGCTCGCAGGCGCGCTGCCGCAGGATGCAATCGGGCTGGCCGTGCTGGCGTCACGCGTGGGGATCGGGCTGGTCGCGCTGGGGCTCGTGTACCTGCTGGTGCGCGGCACCGCGGCAGCGCGCTTCGCGGTCGCGTGGATGTTCCTCGGCTTCCTGCCCACCAGCCTGTTCGTCTACGAGTTCGCGCGCGCGCCGCGCTACCTCTACCTGCCCTCGGTCGGCGTGGCGATGCTCTTCGGCTGCGCCATCGCCGCCGCACTGCGGCGCTGGCGCCGCCGGCGCGAACTCATCGTGGCACTTGCGGCCCTCACGCTCGCGGCAAACCTGGGCCCGCTGGCGGTCTTCACCCGCAGCCGCCTGCGCGACAGCGTCATCCGACGCGCGATCGCCCGCCAGCTCCCGCAGGTGCTGCCCACCGCCCGCCCCGATGAGCGCATCGCCGTCACGGGCGTCCCCTCACACATCGACGACCTCCCCGCGATGACCTGGATGCTCTACGGACGCAAGCTGGACATCGTCACCATCCCGCCCGGCGAGCCGCCGCCGGCCGATCGCATCCTGCGCTTCGCAGATGGCCGTCTGACCGCCGCGGAGTAGCGGCGGGACGGCGTAACAGCATGATGGCGTGTGGGGGAGGGGCTCTCTTGGGAGAAAGCCCCTCCCCCGACCGCTTAGCGGTCTCCCCCTCCGCAAGGAACTTCAACCTGCGCGCGGGTGCGTCACGGTGAAGCGATCACGTCTTCGCGCACGACGGCTTGCGCGAAACCGTGGCGCCGGGGCGCGCCTGCGGCGCAGCGCACTACGTGCGCCCGCGGGCGCTGCATCACGCCTGACGGGTGCCTGGACCGAGCGCAGATGTCAGGGGGCCCGCCCCGCCGCGAGCCGCGCCAGCATCTCCGCCCGGGCGTGCGCCGCGCGCGATGTGTCGGCGGGCTCGCCCAGCACCTCGGCGACGGTGGCCGCAAGCCACGCGCGCTGGTTCTCTGCGTCATCGCGATCCGCGCTGGCCTGCTCGAGCATGGACAGGTAGATCCACTCCTCGATGCCCTCACGCCATGCCTCCCAGCGCTTGCCGGGGATGATCGCCTCGGCGCGGCTCACGTCCTCCGGCGCGCCGGTGAGCGTGTAGATGACCGCGTAGTCGGAGTTCGGGACGCTGAAGTCGTCCCACAGGTCATCGTCCTGCCAGGTGCCGCCCTGCGCGTAGGCCCAGAAGCCCGCGCCCTCGGCCCCATCGCGCCACGCGCGCCAGTGGTGCAGGCGGTAGTGGGCGTAGGGGTCGGATTCGCGCCGGCCGACGGTGTAGGACCAGACGGTCGCGCCGGTGTCGCGCATCATCTCAAGCTGCCACGGCCGACGCTCGTAGGCCGGCAGGTTCGGGCACCAGATGTCGACCAGATCGAGGACCGCGCGCAGGCGCTCGTCGGAGTCCCGAGCCAGCGGGTCTGCGAAGAGCCGCACCCGGGGATCGACCTCGCGGGTGAGGGTCGCGATCTGCACGTAGACCTCGTCGATGGTCTCGTCCAGCGGGTAGAAGATGAAGCGGTCGTAGCCCACACCGATCTCCTGCAGGTGCGCCACCCAGGCGGTCAGCCACTGCGCGAAGAGCCGCCGCCATGGCTCGCTGAAGCGCTCGAACCGGTCAAAGCCGCGGCGGCTGTGTGAGAGGCCGGCGAAGAACGCGATGCCGTGGTCGCTGATCGGTGCGCCCAGCTCGACCATGCGGTCGTGGAACTCGAAGTCGAGCGGCGCGGTCATGTTGCCCTGCTCGTCCACCTCGGTCGGCCACGGCACGGAGTTGCTGGTGAGGATGTTCACGTTGGTGTAATGCGCGCGCAGGTCGGCAATGGCCGCATCCTCGATGCCTTTCAGCGCGGGCCAGGTGTCGAGATACTGCCATGAATAGCTGGAGTAGGGGAGGTCGTCAGGGAGGCGTACGGGCGCCACCGTGACTGCGACCGGGATGTGCGCGTCGCCGATCGTGAGCGCCCCGGAGTGCTCACCAGCCGGTGCCTCGCCGGAGGCGATGTCGAGCCACACCTGGCGCGCCTCGCGGGGCGGCAGCGTGATCGCGCCATCGTCCAGCAGCGGCAGGGCATCGGCCAGCAGATTGCCCTGGCGGGTGGCGATGAAGCGGGCCTCGCGCAGGCGCGCCAGCCCATCGAGGCCCTCCAGCGCGACCGGGACCTCCATCGGCTGGTCGGTCAGATTGGCGATGGTGGCGGCCGCTGAGGCGTGCGCGTTCTGCGCCACCGTGACGCGCACGGCGTCCTCGGGCTGATCAGGGGGCAGGTCGCGCGGCGATGCGGGCGCATACGGATCGACGACCCACGCCACTATCTGCCGTTCGCCGCGCAGGGCCTGGAGGACGTCAGCATGGATCGCCGCGACCGCCGCCTCCGCGCTCGACGCCGCCTCGCCGGTCGTCTCCTCGAGGGCCCCGACGATCGCCTGCGCCGCATCGATGCGCGTGGCAAGGTCCGCCGGATCGCTGATGCGCTGCAGCGCCGCTCGCAGGCCCTCCAGGTCGCGCAGCAGCCGCGTCTGCAGGGGCGTGCGCGTGATCTCGGGCACCAGCGGCTCGATGGTCTGCTCGGGCAGCGTCACCGTCGCCGGGTCGTGCTCGCCGGAGAGCACCTCCACTTCGTCGGTGAAGACGAACACGCCGTTGGCGCGCAGCCGCACCAGGACGTAGCGCCCGCGGGTGCGCAGGTCGGTAGCCTCCACCCAACGGCGGGAGAGCTGCGGGTCATCGATGGTCTCAACGCGCGCCACCAGGTGGAAGCGCCGCCCATCGTCGCTGACCGCGAACGCGGCTGAGGGCAGGTAGACGTCGGCGTTGGGGCCGGCCGCGGAGCGCACCCGGACCGCGTCGATGGCCTGCGCCGCGCCCAGGTCGATGACCACGTCGGCCTCGCCATCGACGGACAGCTTCCAGCCCACGCAGCCCGGATCGATCCAGAGCTGTCCGAGGCCCACGAAGGCGCCGTCGGTGAGCTGGGTCAGGTCGCCCGCGTCGGTGCAGAGCTGATAATTCGGCGCCGGCACCAGCGTGTACGGCCGCCCGAGCGCCAGGTTCTCCGCGCCGGCGGTGCATACAGCCGCAAGCGTCGCGATCAGCGCAGCGCCCGAACGCAGCCATCGGTCGGTCATCGAGCGCGCCTCCCGGACCGCCCCTACGCCTTCATGGCTTCGACCATTGCCTTACCGGCGGCGCGCACTGCCGCGTGCTTGTACTCCGCGCTGCGCCGCGTGACCGTGATCAGGTCGGCGACGTCAGCGCCGATGTGCGAGAACAGCCGGTCCATCGCCAGCAGGCAGGTGGCCGTGCCGCCCCCCGAGCCTCCGGCCGCCGCCACGCCCACCACCGGCTTGCCGTTGAGGCCCTCGCCCCTCGCGCCCACGTTGCAGCGGCGCAGGCGGTCGGTGAAGGCCTTCACGCACTCACTGAATTCGCCGAAGTAGACCGGCGTTACCAGGACCCACGCGTCGGCGTTCAGCACGGCCTTGCGCGTCTGTGCGAAATCGTCCTCGATCACGCACCAGCCCTCCTCGCGGCACTTGTGCCAGCCGTTGCCGCACTGGCCGCAGTGGGCGATCTCGCGCTCGGTGAGCTGGATCATATTGGTGGCGGCGCCGGCCTCGGACGCACCCGCCAGCACCGCCTCGGTCAGGCTCGCGGTCAGGCCATCGACGTTCGGGCTGCCGTGCAGTGCAACTACCTTCATCCCGGTCACTCTCCTCTGCGGCCTACCAGCCCGCCTGCAGCGCCGGGCGCAGCGGCGCGGGAGCCGGCGCGGTCTCGCCGACCGTCTCCATCGCCACCGCCCACAGATACAGGCAGGTGTAGAACGCGGTGCGCACGTATGCCATGAACGCAGCGGTCAGCACGAACAGCAGCAGGGCCAGGGCGATCGCCACCGGCAGCAGCGCCGGCGCGCCGAAGTAGGCGCCTACCGCCAGGCCGATGGCGACGAACACGGTCAGGCCGGAGATGATGCGCGCGGTGATCATCAACCCCAGCTCGCCGATCACGATCTGCAGCAGGTTGTGGCGATGCAGGCGCGTGGCGCGGTCGGCCGACTGCATGAAGGGGGCGTCTTCGAGGATCATCACCGGCAGCATCAGGTAGGTCGCGGCCAGCCATGCACGCTCGACGGTGTCCGCGGCCATCCTGCGCAGGCCGCCCCGGCTCCTGCCGCGGATCGCGCCCGCGATCAGGGCCATCGCGACGCTCACCACCGCGAGCGCGGTGATGCCGCCGATGTTGCGCAGGCTGTCGGCGAAGGCGCTGCCGAGCTGCGCGTCCTCGCCGCGCAGGTGCACGTCCACCAGGTGCACGGTCATGCCCGTGAAGAAGTAGGTCACGAGGTAGCCCGTGAGGGTAGCGGCCAGCAGCACCACCCAGCCCGTGACGGTGAGCCCCTCGCCCTCGTCCGCGAACAGCGCCTCAAGGTTGCCGGTCAGGTACAGGATCAGCCCCAGGCCGCCCAGCAGCACCAGGTTGGCCAGCACCGAGAACAGGGAGGGCAGGAAGAGGTCCTTGTCGCGGAAGGCCATGGCGAACGACTCGCGCAGGAAGACCCAGCCGCGCGAGATTGAGTCGAACAGCCCGCCGCCCCCGGCCACCTGTTCGGGGCGCCAGGGGGCGGCGTCGGTGGCGTAGGGGACATCCACCGATGGGCCCGCGGCAGCATCCGTGCCGCCGGGCCATGCGGTGCGTGCCGCCGGCGGGACGACGTGCTCGGCCGTGTCGTCCGCGGGCGCTTCGGTGCCCACCAGCCGGCCCTCATCAAGACGCGCGCCGCACGCCAGGCACTTCTGATCGCTGGGGTAGATGCGCTCTCCGCACGCCGGGCACGTCAGGTCGCTCGTCCGGGAGGCCATCGACCGTGCCCCTTCCACGCCGAGGCTGCTGTCTGCGGCGACCTTCATCTCTTCCCCGTGGCCGGTGCCTTTCCCTCCGCGCGAGGGCGGCACCAGGGCGTCATTCCGGTGTGCCCCTGCCCGCCCGGTCATTCGAGTCCGCACGACATGACAGCCGCGTGCGCGACAGGCCGATACGCGGGCGTACATGGCGAGGCCGGCGGCCCGCGTCGGGCCGCCGGCCTGAGTCCCGATCGGGTCGAGCGCCTAGAAGGCCGCACCGACCACCCTGTCGCCCTCCTGCAGGTCGATGAGCTTCACGCCGCCGGCGGAGCGGCTGCGCTCGGAGATATCGTCTACCGGCGTGAGGATCGCGCGCCCCGCGGCCGTGTAGATGAGCACGCGCTCACGCGGCATTTTGCCCGTCTCCACGCGAATCACGCACGCGACCGGGCCGCTGTCCTCGGTCACCTTGTAGCCGGTGACGCCGCCGCCGCCACGCTTCTGCTCCCTGAACTCGTCCGGTGAGACCAGCTTCCCGTACCCGTTCTCCGTGATAACCAACGCCATGGCAGCCATTCTATCTACCTCCATGCCTCGTTTAGTGCGCTCTGCTATGCACAACTTTACACCAGAATAGCTGTGAAATGCAAGCACTTAGTCGACGGGAATCGCCTCCTGTGCCGCGCTACGCCCCATCTGTGAGGCGCACGACCAGCAGGTCCTCGGGCGCCAGCACCACCTCGAATGAACCGTCCGGTCCGGTCGGCACCGCCGCCCCCTCCTCCGGCAGCACCTCGGTGACGGAGACCTGCGCCAGCCCCAACGCCGCCGTGTTGACCGTGACCGTCGCCGCGCGCTGCTCGTGGCTGTCGTTGAATATCGTCAAGAAGAGTTCGCCGCCGGCCGCCGGACTCCCCCCGAAGCGCTCGACGTAGATCGCCGGATCGTCGCTCTGCGCGTATGTGGGGGGCTCCCAGCCCGCACGGCTCAGGGCGGCGCATACGGGGATGTAGCGCTGGAAGAGGGGGCGATCGCGGTTGTAGAGCGCCGGGCGCTGCCAGTAGGGGTCATCGGCGGCGTTGTGGCTGAAGAAGCTGGGGAAGATGCCCCAGGCTACCGAGCGCTTGAAGTACAGCTCCACCCATTCGGGGCGGAAATCCTCGTACACGGTGTTGAGCAGGAGCAGGTAGGGGCGCTGGTAGCACAACGCGCGCCGGTAGTTCATCACTGCGGGCGAATTCGGCGTGTAGCGGCCGCCCGGCCCCCAGTTGGTCTCCGTGCCCATGATGTCCAGCCACGGCGCCAGCCACGGGAAGCGGCCGGGCGTGCTGTTGGCGAACAGGAGCAGGCCGCGGTCGTGCAGCGGCTCTGCGAGGCTACGCGCGAACTCGACGGAGTTGAAGATCTCGAGCTGGCACACGCTGCCGTCGCGCGTGAAGGTCAGCGGAATCGTGCTGTAGCGCCAGTGGTCGCGGCGGTAGTTGGGGACGGTGGCGGCCATCTCGGAGGAATCGATGTAGATGCCGTCCAGCTCCCCCGGCTCTGCCGGCTCGAAGCTCGGGTTGCGCAGCAGGTTCGTCTCGCCGCCCTCCTCGCCCAGAAAGAGGTCGTCGAAGTATACGGTGCCGGTGACCTCGCCGCGCAGCAGCGCGTAGACCGCTGCATTCCTGACCGGCCGGGTAACTTCGATGACCGTCTCGGCCTGCTGCCAGCCCTCGATGCCCGGATCGAAGATGGCCTTCTGCCCCCACAGGTTCTCGCCATTGTCGTAGGTGATGTCCACGTAGAGGCACCAGTCGCTGTCCTCGCCCGCCTGCACGCCCTCGGCGCGGCTCCAGCCACTGATCACCAGGTTCCGCGCGTGCTCCTGGTTGATGACCACCGTCTGCGCGGCGCCGTGGCGCTGGCCGGGGTCGTCGGCGGTGCAGCGGATCGCGCCCGAGTTCTCGCGTCCGGCAACGGGCACGAAGGTAAAGCCGAGGTCGTAGCCGTTCCAGTTGCCGAGCCGACCGGCACGCTCGAAGGCGCGCCAGGCGCGCTCGGACACCATCCGGCCCTGCGTGATCGCGTCGGGGTGGTCGCTCAGCAGGTTCGGCGACGGGTTGTTGGTGAACATGGCGCCGTCACACCACGGGGCGTCGATGCAGTCAACCACCACCTCGCCCTGCGCGTTGTACACGGCCGAGCTGACCGTGGCGAGGGCGTCCGGGTTGCCCTGCGCCGCCTGCTCGAGCAGCATGCTCATGGCGGCCTCGCGCGTGCGCGGCACCTCGGGCGCCATGCGCATCCAGTTGCTGACGGGCTCGCAGTAGACGAAGCTGGCGATGTCCGCCTGGTCGTCGAAGGCCACGTTGTTGTTGCCCTCGTGGAAGGCGAAGCCGAAGTCCTCCCAGCCCTGCACGGTGCTCACGTCGGTGAAGGGCATCCAGATGCCCTCACGGCGGTTGCGCTTCGTGAAGCACTGCGGGTAAAGCGCGCAGTAGCGCGCCAGGGCGTCGCGGAAGCCCCACTGCGGGTCCACGGCGTAGAGCGCCAGGGAGAAGTCGGCCTGCGAGGGGAAGCGCTCGGTGAGAGCCGAGAGCCCGAGGTGCACGGCCGCATAAAGTTCGCGGCTGCCTGCGTCGTAGGCGAGGTCAATGATGCGCGGCCGGTCCATCGGGGTGGCGATGCCCAGGCCGGCGTCCTGGGTGGTGACGCACGCCAGCGGGTAGGCCGATGAGACGCCGCGCGGCCCCGCGCCGGTGCGCGCCACGTTCTCGCAGGTCATGCCAGGCGCGATGGTGCGCGTGAGGCGCTGATCGTCGTGCCAGGTGCCGCCCACGGCGTTCCAGGGCGCGGCGAAATAGACGCTGACCGCGCGATCCTCGCCGGTGAGGTCGCGCACCAGGCCGCTGACCGCGATGTGCTCCGCGCGCGGCGACAGGCGCGCCTCAAGCTCAAGCTGCAGCTCGTCGTCGCGGGCACGCAGCAGCACGTCTTCGCCCTCGCGCTCGACGGCGGCGCGCGGCTGGCGGAAGTCCGAGCCGGCCTGCACATCGCGCCAGAAGAAGCCCCCGACCGCGCCATCGGGGCCGACGACGACGCCCGTGGCGGCATCGATGCGCAACTGCAGACCATCCTCGGTCGCGAGCGTGATGGCCTCTGTCGGCTCCACTGTCGGGTGCTCGGCGAGCACGGGAACGCCGTTGAAGACGGTCGCGCCCTCGGCCAGCTCGACCTGAGTCAGCACGAAGTCGTCGAACCACACCGTGCCGGTCTTGCCGCGGAAGAGCCCGTAGATGAGGATGGTGCGGATGGGCTTGCTGGGGACGATGGGGAGGGTACGCTGCTGCCAATCGTGGCTGCCGCACGCGAAGGGCGCGTTCTGCCCCCACAGGTGAGAGCCATCGACGAAGTCGATGTCCACCCACAGCGAGTAGCCGCCGGCGGGCGTGCCGCTCACGTCCTGCGCGCGGCTCCAGGCGCTGACCACCACCGGCGTCGGCTGCGTCTGGTTCAGGTCCACGGAGAACAACACGCCGAATTGCCGTTCCGGGTCGTCCGTGCTGATGCGGGCGGAGCGCTCACCGGTGCGGGCGACGGTGTCGTCGATCTCGTAGCCCTCGTCCCAGACGCCGGTGCCGACCGCCATCCCGTCCTCGACCTGCTCGAGGCTCGGATTGCCCAGCAGGTTCACGCTCTGTGCGTCCTCCGTGCTCAGGACGCGCTTGATGGCCGTCGCGTCCGCCCCGGCCATGCGAGCCGCAGACAGGATGACCAGCATGGTCATCAGCCAAATCATTGTGCGCATCGGGATCGCCTCCGGGCACGTTGTGGTGACGCAATCGGTTTCGTCTGCAACTTTTCTTGCGCCTGCCTCGTTGAGGAGAAGGAGGGGAGCGAGGCGGCGCGGAATTCCCACCCGTCCGGTACTCATTGCGCGGCGGGACCCGCCCGCGAGGGCGGCTGCGCGCCATGCGACGCAGTCGGCGCGGCGGGGTCGGCCGCGCGCATGGTAGTGTGCGACCGGCGCAGCGCGTCCGGGACGGCGCGTAGAGCATGTGAAGCCGTGACACGATCGACACGTCGGTCACTTCGGAGCTGAGACCTGATGAACCCACCTGCACGGGCGCTCACCGGGGGCATCCCCCCGGGAAGGCGCCTTCTGATGCGCGCCGCCATCGCGCTGTGCCTGGCGGCGATGTGCGCGCTCGCGGCCGTCGCCGCGGAAGAGGCGGACACCTCGTCGATCTCGATCACCGTGGGCGAGGGCGGCGTCTCGCTGTTCGCGGTGAACGCCGACGCCCACCAGTTGCTGAGCGAGCTGGCGCGCGAGACCGGCCTGGCCATCATCGTCGATGACACGGTGGACCGCAAGGTCACGCTCAACCTCGTGGACAAGCAACCGCGTGAGATCCTCGCCACCATAGTGGACACCTACGGGCTGTCCTTCGCCGAGGTGGATGAGATCTTCATCCTGTCCGAGGGCATTCCCAACTCGCCGTCCTCTTACCTGCTCTCCAGCATCGGCAGCTACACCACGCAGTACGTGTCGGCCGGGCAGGCGCGTGAGCTGATGCCCGCCTTCCTCACCAAGTACGTCAAGGCCAACGCGTCGCAGAACGCGGTGGTGCTGTCGGCGCCGGACGCCGTGCTGCGCCGCTTCCGGGAGGACATCGAACAGTTCGACCAGCCGCCGGCGCAGATCATGCTGGACGTGCTGGTGGTCGAGTTCACGGATATCGACACCGACACCTTCTCCACGCAGATCGGCTGGTCCAACCACAAGCTCGGGCTGGCGGTGGACTCGCTCACCGGCGACCTGAACTTCACCGCCATCGCCCGGCTGACCACCGACTTCTACGCCTGGATCGACGCCCTGGTGAATGCGCGCAAGGCGCGGGTGCGCGCCTGCCCGCGCATCGCCACCGTCAGCGGCTCCAGCGCCGAGATCTTCATCGGCACCCGGCAGTACCTGCAGATCCCCGTGTCGATCCCGGGCCGGGGCACGCAGAACTCCATCGACGCGGGCGTAAGCCTCGACATGCGCCCACTTACCGGCGGCAACGGCGAGATCATCCTGCGCATCGAGGAGGAGATCTCGACTCTGGGCGCGGTGTCGGAGCTCACCGGCCTGCCCGAGAAGACCACGCGCTCGGCCCAGACTACGGTGCGCGTGCGCGACGGCCAGACGCTGATCATCGGCGGCCTGCGCCAGGACGAGAGCCGCGAGGTGCGCTCGCGCATCCCGATCCTCTCCGACATCCCGCTCATCGGCCCGCTCTTCACCTCGCACTCCATCGAGAACACGACCGTGGATCTGGCCATCTTCGTCACCGCGCGGCTGCTCTCACAGACCGGGCACCTGCCTCCCGACGAGGAGGAGGCCATCCGGCGCCGCTTCCTGCCCGAGGGCGAGGCCGACCCGGGTGAGGACGCCCTTCCGGTCGAGGTGCCCGCGCCCATGGAGGAACCCGCCGATGAGTAGTCGCGTCCGGCGTTGTGCCGCCGGCCTCGCGGTCGCCGTGCTGGCCGCGCTGGTGGTCGCACGCCCGGCGCCGGCGCAGACGCGTGTGGCCTGCAACATCACCGACATCACGGTCAAGCAGCTCAGCAACGCGGTCGAGATCACGCTCAAGGCCGACGGTCTGCTGCACGTCGAGGTGGCCATTGGGGAGTTCGTGGAGCAGGACCTGGACGGCAACTGGAACCGCGTAGGCAAGCGCGAGATTCCCATCCGGATCACCAACGCACGCTCGCTGGTGGGCACCTTCGCCGACATCGGCACCTACCCGGTCAGCCATCTGCAGATGACCACGCCGCCGGATTCGCGCGAGGGCGTGGGCCTGGACGTGCGCCTGGTGCTCTACGAGCCGGCCATCGTGCACGCGCTGGCGGTGGATAACTGGGACGACTTCGACTGGTGGGTGGACTGGGGCACGATTGCCTTCGACGTGCGCAAGTCACAGTCGGGGCGCGAGCTGCAGATCCTGGTGTGGAGCGACCGCCACGAGGAGGTGCGCGCGCCCGCCAGGCCGCGGCGCGAGCAGGGCCTGACGCCCGAGCTGTCGGTCGGCGTGGAGGACGGGCTGCTGACCGTCGATTGCGTCAACGTGCCGCTGGAGGAGCTGGCGGCGGAGGTGGCGGCGGCCGCGGGGGCGACCGTGTACGTCGATGACCGCGTCAAGCGTCTGGCGACGGTGCACATGGAGGCCGTGCCGCTGGCGCGCTTCGTGACCTCGGTGGCCGCGGGCTACGGCCTGACGGTCTCGCAGGATGACGGCGCGTGGCTGGTCAGCGACGGTCTGCCCACCAGCCTGGCGCCCTACGCGGCCGGCGGTACGCGCATCTACCCGCTGCGCTACATCGAGGCCCGTGACGCCATCGACCTGCTGCCCAACTTCCTGCTGCGCTATCTCAAGGCCTCGGAGAGCGGGGACAGCATCATCGCCTACGGGCCCAGCCAGCTCCTCGACCGCATCGGCGAGGACATCGAGGACCTGGACCGGCCGTCGCAGCTCATCCGCGTGCGCACTGCGGTGGTGGAGATCAGTGACGCGGAGACCGCACGCAGGCTGTGGCGCCTGGTGGGCGGCGATGACACACGGGTCGAGATCGACGGCTCTGAGGGCACCATCCGCATCGAGAACGGCGACGAGCCCTTCGACGAGTGGGTGGCCAACATCCGCGCGCTGGACACCTCACGCGCCCTGCGCCTGCGCGCGCGCCCGTCGCTGGTGGTCAGGCCCGGCCAGCGCGCCGACCTGTTCGTGGGCCGGCGCCAGTACTACGTGTACCTCTCGTCGGGCGAAGAGGCGCAGTTGCGCTCGGCCGAGGCCGGTGTGAACCTGAACATCCGCCCGCGGCCGATGGGGGCGGGCACCATCGAGGTGCGCCTGCGCCTGTCGGTGAGCACCTTCCGGGGCGTGGGCTCTGACGCGCCGCTCGTGGATACACGTGAGGCACGCACGACCCTCATCATGGCCGACGGCGACACCGCGGTGGTGGGCGGTGGGATGGTGCGAGGCAGCGAGGATGACCGGCGCAGCGGCCCGGAGCCCTTCCGTGACGCGTGGCTGCTGCGCGACATCACCGAGTCACGACAGCGCGAGGCGGAGGCGACCGAGATCGTCTTTCTTATCTCCGCGGAGTACGCACGTTCCCGCCCGCATGAGGCGGATTCGGAGGATCAGAGCTGATGGCACTGCATCAACGCGCCGCGCCCGTGATCTTCGCTGCGACGTCACTTATCCTGCTCGCGATCGCTCCGGCGGTGGCCCAGGACGCCTACTGCTCGATCACCAGCGTGAAGACCGCCGGCCTGAGCAACGGCGCCAGCATCACCGTCGAGGCCGACGGCATGCTGCAGTACCGCGTGCGCACCGGCGACTGGCGCGCGGTCACCGAGATCGTGATCGACCTCGAGAACGCCCGCTCGGCGCTCAGCGATGACCTGATCCGGCCCGAGAACGCGCACCCGATCAGCCACATCAGCTTCACCACGCCGCCCGACGCCCCCAACGGCGTCGGCCTGAACATGCGCATCGTGCTGGTGGACGCGTCGGAGTTCAGCATCCCCGAGCAGAGCGATCCGCGGAAGCTGGTCATCAATGTGCGCACCGAGCGCACCGTGCCCCGCCGGCGAGGCAACGGCGACACGGGCGCCCCGGGCGAGGCCACCACGGCCGAGGACGATGATGAAAGCACGATCGAGGTGGAGTACGCCGACGGCCTGCTGACCGTGCGCGCGCTCAAGGCCGATCTGCACCGCGTGGTGGCTGAGATCGCGCGCGCCGCGGGGGTGAACGTCGCGGTCGATGACCGGGTGAAGCGCGAGGTCAGCATGAACGTGACCGGCCTGACCGCCGATCAGGTGCTGCAGGGCATCGCCAGCGGCTACGGCCTGGCCATCTCCACCGTCGGCGACGTGAAGATGCTGAGCGAGGGTATTCCCACCGACCTGCCCACCTACGGGCGCTCCGCGACCGAGTCCTATCCGCTGACCTACCTGCAGGTGGATGACGCCGCCAGCCTGCTGCCGCCCTTCCTGATCGAGTATCTGCGGCGTAACCCGCAGCAGAACTCCATCGTGGTCACCGCGCCCACGCAGATGCTGGAGAAGATCGGGCGCGACCTGCGCGCCATCGACATCGCGCCGCCGCTGATCATGGTCGAGGTGCTCGCGGTGGAGATCACGCGCGACGGCTCGTCCGAGAGCTTCCTCGACTGGGCGTACCACGGCGAGGACTGGCAGACCAGCGGCAGCTCACTCAGCGGCGATGTGCGCTACGCCGAGGGCGAGAGTTACGGGGTCTCCGGCGGCGTGGTCGAGACCGAGACGCTCTCCGGGCGCGTGCGCGCGCTGCTCAGCTCGGGTCAGGCGCGCATTCACGCTCAGCCGCGCATGGCGGCGATGAACGGTGAGCGCGCCAATATCTTCATCGGCCGCGACCGCTTCATCCGCATGACTTACTTCCGCTCCGGCAGGGAGCAGGAGCGCATCGAGACGGTGCGCGTGGGCGTCTCGCTGACCATCGTGCCCTGGACGGGCGGGAACGGTGAGATAACCAGCTACATCGAGTGCGAAGTCAGCAACATCGTGGACATCAACCCGGAGACCGGCATCCCCCGCCTGAGCACGCGCCGGGCCGAGGCCAACATCCGCGCGCGCGACGGCGAGACCATCGTCATCGGCGGGTTGACCCAGCGCCAGACTGATACGGTCGAGCGGCGGATCCCGATTCTGAGCGACATCCCGATCATCGGCGGGCTGTTCACCAGCTCGCGCACGCGCTCCACCGACACCGAGCTGGTGTTCTTCGTCACGCCGCGGGTGATAGACCCGGAGGCGGCAGCGGCCGTAGCCGCCGCCGCGGTGGAGGAGGCGGACGCGCAGTTCTACCGCTCGGTCGAGCCCGGAGAGGATGCGCAGCCCTAGCCCGCGCGCCGCTCGAAGCTCCCGAGGCGCTCGATGGTCACCGCAGGCGCCTCGACCTCGCGCAGGAAGTCGAGGAAGCCGACGTGCAGGCGCGCGGCCTGCTCGCGGTTGTCCGCGATGACGTTGCTGAGCTGGCCCGGGTCCTCGGGCAGGTAGTAGAGTTCGGGTTCGTAGCTCGGGTGGAAGTGCAGCGACCAGCCGTCCGCGGAGTTCACCGCGATGCGCGTCACCAGCGGGTCGCGCGTCTCATCGAGATAGCCCGACGACACCGCGAACTCGCGGTGGCCGTCGGCCTCGCCGCGCACCACCGGCATGATCGAGCGCCCATGCACGTCCGCGGGCTCCTCCGCGCCCATCAGCTCCATGATGGTCGCGCGCAGGTCCGGCGCCTGCACCAGCGCGTCGGAGCGCCCCGGCTCGACCCCCGGCACGTAGACCATCAGCGGCACCGCCGCGACCTCGTCGTAGAGCGGCCACGGCTCGCGGACGATGGTGTGCTTGCCCGCGCGATTGTGCTCGCCGAGGTAGAAGCCGTGGTCGGAGGTGAAGATGAGCGCGGTGTCCTCAGCGAAGCCCAGGTCGAAGAAGCGGTCGATGACCTCGCCGATCCACCGGTCCATCATGGTCAGCTCGCCGCAGTAGCGCGCGTGCATCCAGCGCACCTCCTCCTCGGTGAAGCGGTCGTCGAGGTAGTCGTAGGGCGCCTGGATGAAGTCCTGGCCGACGTAGTCGGGGTAGTACATGCGCGCGTACCACAGCGGGGACAGCCACGGCTCATGCGGGTCGAAGGTGTCCACCCACAGCAGGAAGTCCTGCGCGCCGCAGTTCTCCTCCAACCACTGCGCGGCGGCCATCGAGGTGCGCGCCACGAAGCTGTCGCTCTCGTCCTGCCACCAGGTGGCGTCGCGCATGCGCGCCAGCATCGCCTCGGGCGAGCGGACGCGGTCGGCGTCGCAGGGCAGCTCGACGGGCAGCACCAGCCGGATCATCTCCTCGCAGCGCGCCGCCTGCCCCGCCTGGTACTTCACGCCGCGGAATCCCTGGTAGCACTGCGAACCGAACATGCCGGGCGTGTCGTAGATGAGCTGCGTGGCGAGGCCCTGCGCCTCCAGCGGTTCGGGCAGCGACGACATGCCCTCGGGCACGGGCTGCCAGCCGTAGAACGGGAAGCCGAAGCGGCCGGTCAGCACGTCCACGCGGTGGGGGACGGTCGGGAACGAGGCGCAGTAGGCGCGCTCGAAGACGAACGACTTCGACGCGAGGTAGTCCAGCGAGGGCGTGTTCATCCACTCGCAGCCGTAGGCGCCGATGCGGTCGCGGCGGCAGGTATCGGAGACGATCAGGATCACGTTCACGGCCATCACCTCAGGGAGCAGTTCGCTGCGATGCGTGACACCTCGAGAGTTCGCGTCGGGGAGCGCCCGTCCCTGCGCGGCGGCCGCTCTATGGCGGCGGGCCCCCGCGCCCGCCTGTGCCATTGTCGTCCCGTGCCGCCGACACTCCGGTCGGCTAATGCCGTGGGCCACGGCCGGCGCGGTACAAGCCCGCGCCGTACAGACGACATCGGCGAGGATCGGCGCGCCTCACTCCATCGTCAGCACGAAGGCGATGTCGCCATCGCTGTCGGCGTCCACTGCCCGGCCGATGTCCGCGCCGCCGTCATCGTCGCCGTCGGGGCCGACGGAGTAGATGATCAGCACCCGCGCTCCCTGCGGCTCGCGGTCGGCGGCGGGATGCGCGCGGCTGACCGGCTCGCTGAACTCCGAGCGCAGCGGCGCATCCACGAACGGATCACGCGGGACCTCCGGCAGGTAGTTCGGCACCAGCGCATCGAGAGACGTCGGCAGGCTCTCGTGCTCCCCCAGCCAGGCCTGCGCCGCCAGCGCCGCCAGCATCACGTTCAGCCGCGCGTCGCTGACCGCGAACTTCAGGGCCCCGAGGTCGAATGATGGCGCGACCGTCGCCAGCAGCGGGTTCGCGGGCGTCGCAACCTCCGCGCGGGCGTACCACGGCTTCCCGGCCTCCTCGATCCACGCGCCGTAGAACGCGCCCAGCTCCTCCCAGGTCGCGTCCGGGTCCATGGCCCGCATCTGCTCCGCAAGCTCCGGGGCGATCTGCTGCTCGGCGGCCTCGCCCACGCCCTCGAACATCGGCAGGTACTGCTGGGTCACTAGGCGTGCGAAGGTCTCCTCGCCGCGCAGGGCGTCGGCGAAGCTCGTGCGCTCGGCCATCGCGCGGCGCAGGGCGTTGGTGGCCGCCAGCGCGTCCGGCGCTTCAAGCTCCGGGATGGCCGCCTCGAGCTGTCGCTGGCCGATGGCCTGGCAGGCGATCGCGACCAGCCCGGCGATCAGCGTTCCCTGGGTGCCGGCGTCGGCGCCAAGGTGGATGCACGCGATGGCGTCGAGCGCGGCCTCAAGCGGTCGCCCCTCGCCCCGGCGCAGCAGGCTGCGGGCCGCGAACATGCGTGCCCCCTGGCGGATGTGCGCGAAGTAGGGCATCTGCTGCGCGGGGTCTTCGAACGATGGGAACTGCGCCTCCCCTGCGATGGCCTCCTCGAGCAGGCGGAAGACCGGCTCATACCGCCCGCACAGGGCGCTCAGTTCGTCGGCGGTCAACTCGTCCGGGCGGCCGAAGCCGGGGTCAAGTCGCGGCCCGGCCTCAACGGGCGGTTCGGCGGGCCGTGGGGCGGCAGGTGGGGGAGCGCCGTCGATGAGATCATAGAGATCGAAGGCCAGCTCGTACAGCTCGAAGGCATTCGGGTCGGGCATCTCGACCGCGGGCGGCTGCCACTGCTCCCACGGCTTGGGGCCCCGGTCTTGCGCCAGGGCGAGGGTCGCGGGCACGGCGAGCAGCAGTGCGACGACGATCAGGCGCTTCATGGCGATCCCTCATTCGCGTAATCCGTCTTGCGTCTCGATCGTGGCGCAGTCTTTGCGCCTGCGGCCGTTCGCCGCCCGGATCTCCTCCGTGGTGCAGGCTTCCAGCCTGCGGCCCTTCCGAGCGCCTCAGGCGGCGACGGGAACGGCCCGGGCGGCGTGGGTACGCCGCCCCTCCTGACGGCAACGCCTGCGGGCCTCCGGGCCGCCCCCCGGCGAGGGCGCCGGGGGCACAACGGCGACGGCCGGACGGCGCAAAGCCGTCGCATTAGCTGGCGGCCGGCAGCCGGTAGTTGTCAGCTACCGCTCGAGCGGTATGTGCAGGAAGGCGTACACGTCCAGCCGCGGGATCGTGATGACCGCGATGCCCTCGCCGCCGGTTACCGGTAGATCGACGTCCTCGGCGCCCGGTGCAATCAGCGTCGCGCCCGCCGCGCGGGTGCCCGGCGGCAGCGGGATGGTCAGCCGCAGGTCCTCCACCGCACCGACGCGATCGTGCGCGGTGCCGATGTCCACGTCGTAGTTCACGCAGTGCACCGTCAGGTCGGTCGGCGCATTCCAGTCATTCACGTAGGCCGCGAAGCGCACCAGCGGCGCCACACCGTCCGCGCGCAGCGGCGGCGGCATCTCGACCGCCAGGTCGCTCAGCGATCCGGCGAGCACTGCGTCCGCCGCGTCGAGAAGCGCCTGCCGCGCCGCGTCGGGGCGCTCGCGGCCGAAGCGGTCGCGCGTGGCCGTGTCCTCGCCGACCAGCACCAGCGTGCCCTCGTCGGCGTAGTCGATCAGGGCCTGCATCTGCGCGTCGGACATGATGCGCACGTTCGGGACCACGACCATGGCGTGGCGTGCCAGCGCCTCGGGCGAGAAGGTGTTTTCGGTGAGTAGATCGACCAGCAGGCCGTCGCCGGAGAGCACTAGCAGGGCCTGCCCGGCCGCGCCCCAGGTGCCGTTGTCGCCGAAGTACGAGGGCCACACGGGCGCGAAGATCGCCACCTGCCCCCACGGGTAGCGGCCCGCGTAGAGGTCGGCGTTGCGCGCGAAGAAGTCGTTCATCATCGCCCGTACGTTGGCCATCCACGGGTGTGTGGCGGGACGGTACATGAGCGCGCTGCCGCCGCCGCCCAGCCCGGCGGCCTCGGCCAGCGCCAGCACGCCCACGTGCGCGTTGGGCCCCAGATTCGGGTCGTCACGCTTCGGGTAGCCCGCGTAGGCCATGTTCGAGGCCCGGCAGCGCGCGCCGATGCCCACGGCGGCGCGGTAGGTGAGCATGTCGGTGTTCACGTGCTGCATGTACAGCCCCGCCACCACGTGCCGGCGCGCCACGCCGGGGTTGCCGCCGAAGGCGCCCGAGGAGTTCTCGTCCATCCCCAGATCGGCGTCGCGAAAACGCGTGGCCATGAAGTGCGGGCGGCCGTGCAGGCCGTTAGGATAGACGAAGAAGCTGCCGTGGATCGCCGCGCCCCACTCGCGGATGCGCGCCAGCTCATCGTGGATGCTCTCCTGCCAGAAGAGCCGGGTCTCGGCGCAGCGCAGGTCGCCCGCGGACAGGTCCTCGGCCATGCCGGTGTCGCCGCCGAAGAGGTCGTCGATCTCCGCGGCCGTGTAGCGCTCGCGCAGCCAGGCGTCGAAGCCAGCGCGGCAGTGGTCGCAATAGCAGCGCAGGCTGCCACCGTTGTCCACGAACACGCCGTCGAGCCCGGCGCGCGCCGCCTCCTCGACAATCCACCGCACGTACGCGCGGAAGTTCGGGTTGTTGACGCAGTTCGAGTAGCGGAACATGGGCGCGTAGGGCGGGTGCTCCTTGGTGTAGAAATGATGCTCGGCGCCGTCGGGCTTGCGCTGCTGCCAGGTGATCGGGTCCTCGGGTTTCGGTGGCACGTGGAACTCGCTGAAGGCGTCCCAGTTGTCCCAGAACCGCCAGACGCCCAGCCGGCGGTCGGGCTCGCCGCCGGTGGTCATCAGGCAGATGTATGAGGTCACGACCTGCACGCCGGCCGCGTGCGCACGCTCGATGTAGTCCTCCACCTGCGCGCGGTGCTGGCGGTACGCCTCGACGGCCTGCTCCGCGGACATCTCGGGCTCGCCGGCCCGGATGCGCTCGAGGTCGCACATCGGCCCGAAGTAGGGGTGCGAGATGGTAAGCTGGTGGTGGGTGATCAGGTGCGGCGCTCCCACCTCGAGCGAGGCCAGGTAGTCGTCGCTGAAGATGTCGGAGCCGTAGTCCAGGATGTGCGTGTACGGGACCTGCGTGGGCATGTAGTCCCACGTGGGCACCAGCACCTCGGGCGCCGACCACGCCGCCGCGCAGGTCAGGATTGCCGCGAACGCGAGTGTCGATCTCATTGTGCCGCCTCCTCGGCCAGCGCGGCCTGGTGTCGCTGCCACAGCGTCTCGCCGAACTGCTCGGCCCACTCGCGGTTGATCCACAGCAGCGGGGTCAGGTCGCCATCGATGAAAACGTTGATGTCCTCGAGATGCGCCGCGACCGTCTGCGGCTGAGCCCAGGTGAGCGACCAGGCGCGGCCGCGCAGCCCGGGCGGGACCTCGACCTCCTCGGCCTCCTCGGTGTCGAACTCGCCATCCATGACCAGCGCCTCGGCGCCGTCAGGAGAGTGCAGCGTGACACGCCCGCCCTCATTGGGCGAGACCGCCGACACGCGCAGCGTGAAACGCGCGGTCTGCTCGGGGACGTAGAGGTACATCTCGGGCACCGCGCCGTTGGAGCCTACGCCGATGCGCCCGCCCGCGTAGACCGCCCACGGCCGGTCGCAGGCGAAGATGACGCCGTTGCTGCCCATCTCAGCGGAGACCAGGTAGAGGTCGGCGGGTTCGCCAGGGATCTGCCGCGTCAGGCTCTGGCCCACGAGTACCGTGGTCGCCAGGCGCTCCTTGCCCGCGGGGTCGGTCACCCGGACGGTCATGCCCGCGGTCTGGCTGAAGAAGCTGCGACACTCCATGGTGATCGTCGGCGCGGCCTGCCCGTCGCCCACGACCACGAAGTAGTGCGGATTGCGCAACACCAGCTCCGGCGCCTCCTGCGCGAGGCAGGCCGCCGCCGCAAGCACGGTCGCGAGGCCCAGCATCGTCAGTCTCATCTCGTCCTCCTGAAATGCGCATTGACGCGCGAGCAGCCCGCACCCGAGTGGGTGAGTGCGGCTCAAGCAGGGGCGCCCTCAAGTTCGCCCGGCGAAGAGGGCGGACCTGCCTCCTCAGCCTGTGCTGATCGGGACACCCGTAGCGGCGGCGCCCTCGCCGCCGGGTATCACCACCGCAGGAGGGCATTCACCCGTTCGCGCCGAATCGGGTGGGCGCTGCTCTGAGCAAGTCGCAGTTGGAGGCAAGTGCCATGCCCGACGCGCCGCTCAACACCGAGGGCCTGCCCGCCATCCGCGCAGGCGCCGCACAGGTCGAAATCACGCCACCGGTCGGCACCTCGCTGGCCGGCTACTTCAGCGACCGCGTCTCCGATGAGGTGATCGATCCGCTGCGGGCGCACGCGCTGATCTTCGAGAGCGGCGGCGAACGCATCGCCATCGTCTCGTGCGATGTCATCTGCATGCCCGCGAGCGTCGCCGACCCGGCGCGGCGGCTCATCGAGGAGCGCGCCGGCATCCCCGGCGGCAACATACTTATCTGCGCCACGCACACGCACACCGGGCCGGAGATGCGCAAGGGGCGGCTGATCCCGACCAATGACGAGTGGCTCGACGGGGTCCCCGAGATGATCTGCCAGGCCGTGGAGGCGGCCGCGGCCGACATGTTCGACGCGGTGCTGATGCCCGGCTGCGGCTACGAGGACGCCCTCGGCAGCAACCGCCTGGGGCGCAGGCGCGACGGCTCCGAGGTCTTCGGCAAGGAGGACACGCTCGGGCCGGCGGGGCCGATCGACCCGCAGATGGTGGCGCTGGGCGTGCGGGATCTGGACGGGCGGGTGCGCGCGATGGTGGTCAACTACGCCATGCACGCGGACACGGTGGGCGGAACCGGCATCTCGGCGGGCTGGCCGGGGCGGCTGGCGGCGGGGATCGCGCGCTTCTACGGCGAGGAGTGCGTGACCGTGTTCCTCAACGGCACCTGCGGCGACATCAACCACGCGCACTGGCGAGAAAGCCGCTGGGTGGGCAAGGGCATCGGCAAGGCCACGCAGATGGGCAATGCGATCGCCGGGTTGGCGATCCAGGCCACCGAGACCGCCGAGCCGCTGGAGAGCGCCGAGGTGGGTGCACTCTTCCGCCACGTGCCCATCGCCTACTACACGCGCGACGAGCAGATGCGCGCGGAGGTCGAGGCGATGCGCGCCCGCGACGACCTGCGTGACGCAGACCGCTATGTTGTGAAGCAGTTCGACGAGTGGGCGCTGGACGGGGAGATCGCGCAGGTTCCCGTGCAGGTGCTGCGGGTGGGCGAGGTGCTGATCGTGGGCATCCCCAGCGAGGTGTTCGTGGGCTGGGGGCTGGAGATCAAGCACTGGTCGCCGGCTACGTGGACTATGGTCGCGGAGCTGGCCAACGACTGGTTCGGCTACATTCCCACCAGCGACCAGGCCCTGCGCGGCGCTTACGGGGCCAAGCCGATCCTCTCGCGGCGCCTCGAGGCCGACGGGGGCCGCAAGATGACCGACGCGGTGCAGGTGGCGATGTGGGAGCTGTGGGAGGGCGGGCGCGAGGCCGAGCGCCCGCGGATGGGGGAAGGAAGGTAGCCGGTGCCGTTTGTAGGGCGCGGGCTTCGACGCCCACTTCGTGCTGCTCCCCGAGGCCGAGCAGCAGGATACCATTCGCCGGTATGGGCGCTGACGTCGTTCGCCCCAAGCCGTTCGCCGTAAGCTCGTAGCTGGAAGCTGGAGGCTGATCCCATGTCCGCATCACCCTACAACACTGACGGTCTGCCCGCTATCCGCGCGGGTGTCGCGAAGCGCGTGATCACCCCGGAGGGCGACATCCCCCTCGCGGGCTACTACCACGAGCGCATCGGCAGGCGCGTGCGCGACGATCTGCACTGCCGCGCGCTGGTGCTCGAGCACGGTGACTGCCGCATGTGCATCGTGACCGTGGACCTGATCTTCGTCGCCCGCGAGTGGGGGGACCGGGCGCGCGCGCTGATCGCCGAACGCACCGGCATCGCGCCCGAGTGCATCATCATCAGCGCCACGCACACGCACACCGGCCCGGGAGTCGGCTCCCACTATGACTGGCCGACGGCCGAGCAGTGGCTGGCGGCGCTGCCGGGGATGCTCGCCGAGACCGCCCAGGCCGCCGCGGCTGATATGTTCGACGCGCTGCTCTTCCCTGGCCGCCAGGAGGAGTGCTACCTCGCCAGCAACCGCCTCGGGCGCACGCGCGACGGGGACGAGATATTCTCCAGCACAGGCGTGATCGGTCACGCGGGGCCGGTCGATCCCGAGCTGCTGGCGGTGGGCATCCGCGAGCCTGACGGCACGGTGCGCGCGGTGCTGGTCAACTACGGGATGCACGTGGACGTGATCGGCGGCGACACCGCCGACTTCGTCTCCGCCGACTGGCCCGGGATCATGGAGGAGGCCATCGCGGGCGTCTACGGCGAGCAGGCGATCACGGTGTTCATCAACGGCTGCTGCGGCGACATCAACCACCGCCTGTGGCACGAGACCCGCCAGCCCGCCGAGGGCGAGATGAAGGCCGTGCAGATGGGGCGAGCGTTCGCGGGGCTGGCGGTCAACGCCATCGAGAAGGCCGAGCCGATGGAGAGCTTCGGGGGCTGCGGGGCGGAGCTGGAGGAGCTGCAGATCCCGTACTACACGCGCGACGAGAACATCATGGCCGAGATGGAGGCGCTGCGCGCTCGCGGCGACGACCTGGAGTACTTCGAGAAGGCCACGCTCGCGTCGATCGAGCGTTGGGACAGGGACGGCGAGATCGCGGACGCGCCGCTGCAGGTGATGCGCTTCGGCGAGCTGATCTTCGTCGGCCTGCCCGGCGAGATATTCACGAAGTGGGGCATGGAGATCAAGCACTGGTCGCCGACGCCGTGGACCTTCGTCATCGAGCTGGCGAATGACGCGCTGGGCTACATCCCGACCACCGACCAGGCGATGCGCGGGGGCTACGGGGCCAAGCCGATCCTGTCGCGGCGGCTGATCGCCGACGCCGGGCGGCAGATGACCGACTGGGTGCAGGTGGCGATGTGGCGCGTGTGGGAGGGAGAGACGGAGGCGGAGCGGCCGCGGATGGGGGAGGGGCGGTAACGGCGGGGCAAGGGGATACGGCGGTGGCCACCGTGTCGTCAGGGCGGCGCTCCGGCATCGCCCAGCCGTTGACCGTTGCCGTCCGTCGTTGCCGTCCCGTGGCGATGCCTCGCCGCCGAGCCGTTTGCCGTTACCGTAAGCTCGCAGTTCGTCGCTCGTAGCCCGTCGCTCAAGAGGAGCCACTGATGAAGAAGCTTCGTGTCGGGATCCTGGGGTTGGGGCGTGGCCGGTCGCATCTGGGCAACTTCACGCGCGTCGAGGACGCCGAGGTCATCGGCTGCGCGGACCGCGTCGAGCGCCTGCGCCAGCGGGCGCAGGAGTTCGCACCGGACGTGCCCATGGTCGAGGAGTTCGAGGAGCTGCTGGCGATGGAGCCGGACGCCATCGCCGTGGCCACCAACGGGCGCCTGCAGGCGCAGCACACCATCCAGGCGCTCAACGCCGGCTGCCACGTCATCTC
>JALGVA010000167.1 GCA_029820295.1 Candidatus Zipacnadia bacterium | reverse complement strand
TAGACGCCGAACTCGATCTCGGGCCCGCCTACCTCAGCGACCGCGGCGCGCACGGCCTCGACCATGTCCGTCCACATCTCGTAGCCCCTGGCGAGCTTCCACTCATCCCACGTCGCCAGCCCGCTGGCGGCGAAGTCCGCCTGACAGCGCGTGCACTTCTCGGAATCCACCGGCCCGCGCCAGTTCCACACCTCGATGTCGCCGAAGAAGTAGTCGGGCTGCGCCAGCGCGCACTCTCGCGCCACCCGCTCGATCTCCGCCTGGTAGTGCTCACCACGGTAGCTCGGGCACAGCCGCGTGCCGTGGGTGCCATCCGCGAACTGGCAGCGCGTCTCCGGCAGGTTCGGGATACGGTGGAAGGGCGAGTCGATGTCCTGCAGCTTGAAGCCGGCCTCGCGGCACGCCTCCCAGAAGTCCCACAGCTCCCGGTTCTCCTCGACGTCGCGCATCCAGTGGATCATCCCGTTGACGGTGTTGAGGCCCAGCGCACGGTAGTCCTCGATGGCGTTGGGCCAGTTCATCAGCGCGCCCAGGCCGTACCAGCTCAGGCCGACCAGCAGGCGCTCGGGCTGGGGCGTGGGCGGGACCTCGATGGCGCGCAGCGGCACGGATACCAGCGGCGTCTGCGTGCCGTCGGCGTAGGCGGTAGCGTAGCGCAGCTCGCCCTCCTGGCCGTCGGCCCAGTCGCCGCCGATGAACAGCCGGCCCCAGGTCTTGGTGTTGCCGCCGGCGTTGGCGGCGAACTCGTAGCGCGTCCAACCATCGTCGGTCTGCTCGGGCGCGATCTCGGCCAGCGGCGCGTCCCCCTCGCCGCGCCCGAAGCCGTCGCCGGCGACCAGCTCGACGCCCGGCGGCAGCTCGAGGATGATCGTCACCGGCTCCTCTTCGTGGCCGCTCGGCGCGAGCAGGCCCACGGGGTTAGGCGTGGTCACATTCGTGGTGAAGCACAAGTAGGGCTTGTGCAGCGCCATGTGCGGACGCGTGACCGAGAAGTCTACCTCGGGCAGCGCCGCCAGATCGACCTCGTCCGGGTCATGGTCGCCGCGGAAGACGTACATCTCGTCGGCGACGGTCAGGCCCGCGCCGTAGAGGCTGATGCCCACGTAGCGCCCGCGCGTCGCCAGGTCGGAAAAGCGGAAGCGATGCACCCAGCCAGCACCTTCGTAGGCGGGGACGCCGAAGCGCTCGTCGTCGCCCTCGCGGAAGGTCGAGTACTCCCCTGCGCGCCGCCAGGTCTGTCCGTCGTCGCTGACCACGACCTCCATCCACACCGGCGTGGCGACGCCGATGGCCGGCGAGCCGCCCTGGATGCGCATCGCCACCTCGCGGATCGGCTCGACCGCGCCCAGGTCCACCATCAGGCTGCCCAGGCCGCCGTAGCTCCAGCCCACGCACTTGCTGTCGAACCACAGCAGCCCGCGGTGATGGTCCGACAGCACCCCGTCGGTCAGGTCGGTCGGGTCGGTGTCGCCGGCGCCGGTCAGGCCGTAGTTGGGGTCGGGCGCGTAGGTCACGACCTTGCCCAGCGCGATGTTCTGCTCGGGGTCGAGGTCGCCGGGCTCAGGCTGCCAGCCGGGGAATGGTTCCTCCTGCGCCCAGGCGGCCAGAGCGGCGGTCATGGCGAGAAGCATCATGGCGGGACGCATCGTCATCACCTCTCGAAGGCGGCAGAGCGATTCGGCAGGTCGCGAGAACTGCGCAACGAACCCCTTCAGTGCCGATCAGCATCACCGACAGCCGGCACGGGGGCGCTATCTCATGCGCATCGCGACTATTGTTCTCATGATGACCACAATCCTCTGTGCACTACCCGCCGCGGCGCAGGACGATCCGGTCGGCTGGATCGACCGCGACCGCATCCGCGCCGCCTACTTCTACGCCAACCCGCCCGCCGACGCGCACATGCAGCAGCTCGTCGATGCCGGCATGAACGCCATTATCCTCAAGGCGACGATCGACAGGGCCATGCCTTTCCTGCGCGAGGCGCGGCTGCACCCGGGCATGCACTGCTTCCTGGCGCTGAACTTCAACGTGAACGCCGAGCAGGAGGGACTGCGCCGGGCGGTGCTCGCCGACGGCCGCGTCGAGGCCTACGCCTGCCCGCTCGAGGAGCGCTTCTGGCACGACTACCTGCTGCAGGGGATGCTCGAACGCGCGCGGCTGGCCACCGACCCGGAGCTGCAGGTCGATGGCCTGTGGATCGACTTCGAGCTGTACTCGACCACGACCGGCCAGCGCTACTACACCAACGCCTGCTACTGCGACTACTGCATGGCGCAGTTCGCGGCCCACAAGGGCATCGAGATCCCGGACCTGGAGTATGCCCAGCGCGCGCCGTGGCTGGCCGAGCACGGCTACGCGGACGAGTATCAGCCCTTCCTGGGCACGCGCGTCGAGGAGCTGGCGCGGCAGGTGCGCGAGCAGGTGCACGCGGTCGATCCCGATCTGCTGCTGGGCTTCTACCCGACGCCGCACAACTGGTCGCTGGAGGCCGTCGCACGCGCCTTCAGCACCGAGCGGCTGCCCATCATCCTGTGGGCGACCGACACTTACGGCGGTGGCGGCCCGGACCGCGTCCCCGATGACTGGCGCGAGCACTACGAGCAGATGGGCGTGAACGCGCGCTACTGCGCCGGGATGCTGCTGCGTGTGTACTCGGCGAAGAACCTGGCCGCGAACATCTTCCACGCTTCCGCGGAATGTGACGGCTACTGGCTGTTCACCACCTACACGCTGTGGAAGCCCGAGGAGGAGCGCTCCGGCGACTACTACCTCGCGGCGGGTACCGCCGACGAGTACTGGAACGCCATCACGCTCGGCAACGCCGAGCTTGACCGGCTGGCGGCCGATCCGGACTACGAGAGCGGCCTGGAGATCGGCATCGAGCCGATCATCTATCACCCGCTGGCCAGGCCCGAGGCGCGCCGGCGCATCGCGGCACTGGCCCCGCCGGAGGTAACCGGCGAGACCGTCGCCTACCCGACGGTGTGGCTGCGTGGGACGAACCTGGCGCTGGTGGCGGCACCGGCAGGCCGGCCGGTGACGATCGAGATCGAGTTCGCTCAGGTCGGGCCGGGCGAGGACCGCATCTCCTGGGAGGTCACCGACCGCGAGGGCGAGGCGATCGCCGACGGTCGGGGTGAGGCGGGCGCGAACGAGACCGTGGCCTTCACGCCGCCGCATGACGGGCTCTACTACCTGCTGATGAGCGCGGGCGGCTCGAAGTACGCGCTGACGAGTGCGAACGCTCCCGTGGGGCTCTACGCGACGAAACTGCACACCATCGGCGGCGCCGAGCGGCTCTACTTCCGCGTGCCGCAGGACGCGCAGCAGCTCTCGATCCTGGGCGAGGGCGCGAGCGCCCGCGAGACTATCCGCGTGGACCTCTACGACCCGGACGGCCGGATGGTCGCGAGCGCGCAGTCCAACGCGGAGGACACGGCGGCGCCGATCGACCTGCCGGTGACCACGGCCGCGGGCGAGGTGTGGTCGCTGGCGATCACGCGCGCGGACGTGGGCATCCTCGAGGACAACACGGTGACGCTGAACGAGCCGCTGCCACCGGTGCTGTCGCTCGTCCCGGAGCACGCCTTCGGGATGCGGTAGGCAGAACCGTCGGCTGGCCCGTGGCACGGGCGTCCTCGCCCGTGCGCGTATGACTTCGTCGTTCCGTGGCACAGGCACTCCTGCCCGTGCGCCGTTCGTCGAGGACATCGCGGCAGACGGCGGCGAGGCTCAAGCCTCGCCGCGCCAGAACGACATTCGCGTCTGTTCGCTACCCGCCCCTTGCCGCGCGGGCCAGCGCGTCCAGCGTCCCCTGTGCGCGGGCGTCGTCGCCAAGGTCCGCGCGGATCTGCTCCACCGTGGCCATCTCTCCCGCCAGGCGCTCGGCGGCCTTCGCGAAGATCGCGGGGTACTGGCCCAGGTGCCGCGAGCCGGGCGGCCGGAACTGATAGCGATCCCGCGGCATCACCCAACGCCGATAGAGGTCGAGATCGCGGTCGGGGCCCCAGCCCGGCGCCAGCGCGCGGACGACCTGCGCCATCGGCGCGTTCTCTTCCAGCAGTCGGTTGGCCTCGACCGCGGCGTGCCAGCGCGCCGCGATGATCGCCGTCTGCCCGAAGGCATCCGCGTAGTAGTCCACGCGCCGGCGCTCCATCTCCGTCTTCGCCAGCGCGCGCGCCTGGGCGAGCAGGTCCTGACACTGCGCGACCGCTTCGGGAGTGTACGGGTCGAGGGTCTCGGGCCCGGCGCCGTCGATGAAGGTCAGCCGCTCGACCGCCTCGAAGTAGGCGCGCATCGGCTCGGACGCGCTCCCGAAGAAGCGCCAGTAGAACTCGTCAAGGCCCGCGCGCGGCGGGCGCTGCGGGTCCCACATCGTCTTGTAGTAGAACCAGTACTTGTGCCCGTCCAGGCCCCAGTTGGGGTAGCTCTCCACGTACACGCCGATGCAGCCGTTGGTGGCCCCGAAGCTCATGTAGTGCTGCGAGGCATCGTAGTGCAGGTTCGGCGCGGCCTTGCGCCCGCCCCCGAAATACCAGTCATACAGCGCCCAGGACGGGAAGTGCTCGCGGGTGCGCCGGATCATCTCGTGCCACGCTTCGAGGCGTTCCCACGAGGGCTCATCGGTCTGCCAGCGCGCCAGGTCGATGACGCCGTCGGGATTGAGGTCCGCTGCCTTGTTGACCAGGAAGGGCACCAGGTTCGGCTCGGCGTGCACGTCGTCGGGGATGTCGAGCGTCTCGCCGTAGGCGAGGTAGCCGATGAGCTTGCCCGGGAACTCCTGCGCCACGCGCCGCGCCACCTCGTTGGCGTAGTGCAGGAACCAGCGCGTGTGGCGCATCTCGCGCGGCTCGCCCTCGCGCACGAAGGCCATGCACTCCGGGCACTCGCAGTAGCGCTGGCTGTCGTTGATGCCCAGCGAGATCGAGTCCGCCCCGGCTGCGAACTGCTCGCGCGCGTAGTCCATAGTGATCTCGACCGCGCGCTGGTTGCTCAGGCACGGCTGCCAGTCGTAGGCGCCGGGCTCGGGGATGTAGCGCTCGCCGTCGATGAGCGGATAGACCTCCGGGTCGGTCTCCCCGTACTTCGTCACGTCGAAGATGCGCAGCAGGTTGTGGTGAAACTGGATGACCGAGCGCATGCGCATGCGCGTAAGCCACTCGCTGACGTTGCCGAAGTCGCAGAGCACGCCCGAGCACCAGCGCTGGCGGAAGACCGGGTCCTCGACCACTTCGATCTCGGGCACGCGCAGCGTCTCCGGCGCGGGCACGCACTCGCCGAACTCACCGGGCATGTACCAGCGCACGCCCACGAAGCGCTCGAGGAAGTCGAGGCAGCCGTAGCGCGTGGCCAGGTCCGTCGCGCCGAGGATGGCGCACACACCATCGCCGGCGACGATGGCGAAGGCGTCCTCGGACCGCGCATCCGCCAGCAGCGGGCCGGCGAGCGCCCGCGCCGCCTCGGTGCCGACCTCGATGCGCGGCGTGCCCTCCGGCGCCGCGCCGCGCACGACCTCTACGCGCACGCTCGTCGCGCGGCGCAGGTACTCAGCCAGCTCGCCTGCGCCCACCGCCGTTTCGCCACCGACGTCCTCCGCGATCACGATCGCCTGCGGATCGACCACCGCGGTCGGCCGGCGCTCGCCCGCGGGCTGGTGATGCGCGTCGGTGTCGTCCAGCGCGAGGTTGTCGAGCAGCCAGACGCCGGTGCTCTTCGGGTCGTTGCCGCGCACCTCGACCAGCCGCCCCCACGAGTCGTTTGCGTTGTGCGCGTAGAGCGCGCCGCGGATCAGCAGATCCGCCTCGCCGAAGTCATCGCTGCCGTCATACTCGCGCGCGAAGACCGAGAACGCGCCACCACCTTCGTGGTCGGAGGCACCGGCGGCATCGTACTGCATCAGCACCGAATACCACACGCCCGGGCGGAAGCGGAACCACTCGGCTACGAACTCCGGCGCTCTCCCCCACTCCGGCGCGTCGAGCCCACCTGGCCCGAGCAGCCGCCCGTCCGGCGCGACCGCGATGCCGAAGTT
Organism: Candidatus Zipacnadia bacterium; assembly: GCA_029820295.1. Lineage (GTDB taxonomy): Bacteria > Armatimonadota > Zipacnadia > Zipacnadales > UBA5352 > JALGVA01. The sequence continues at coordinate 3,728 of JALGVA010000167.1, read as the reverse complement.
CCGCCGCCCGAGCGTGAACGCGCGCGTGGGCAGCTCCTCGAAGCAGATGTCGAAGCGCAGGGTGCCGAAGGTCAGCGCCCGGCCGGTGAGGTTCCCCTCCGCGCGCACGTGGAAGAAGGCGTGAATCGCCTGCTCCTCGCTGGCATCGACGAGCCGCATGGCTTGCGAGCCGTCCGGCCCGGCGCCGGCCACGATCTCGGCGAAGAGCCGGTCGGTGAACGCGGCGTCGCTGCGGGCGGAGAGGCGCTGCGCGAACTCGTCGCCGTCGGCCGCGTCGGCGACCCGGCCGACTGCCAGGTCCTCGAAATCTGCGCGATAGGGCCAGTCATCCTGCGCAAGCGAGAGCGCGCAGCAGGCCAGCGCAATCGACATGCAGATCGGCCTCACGTCGGCCACCTCCGGGCGGTCACAGCGATCCGGCGAGCCAACACGAGGTTCGTCGGCCGCGGCCGGGTCGCCTCCGCAGGAGGTCTCGCGGCGCGGGCCGTGAACCATCCGCCCGGCCACGCCACCCGGGCGCGATGGAGGTGACCGGACGATGGCGCGCATCCGCGCACTGCTGGTTCATCCGGCCGAGATGACCGTCGAGGCGCAGCTCAACGTGCACGGCGTGCAGCAGCTCATCGAGCAGGAGGGCATCCCGCTCACGGTCGCGCCTGGCGCTGAACTGCCCCGGGTCGAGCCCGGCGCTGCCGATGTGCTGGTGGTCGCCGAGCACGGCTGCCTGACCGACGCCGAGGAGGCGGCCATCGTCGAGGCCGCGCGTTCGCTGCCAGTGGTGTGGTGCGGGCTGCCACGTGAGGAGGCGTCGGCGGAACTGCTGGCGCTGCTGGGCATCGACCGAGCGGAGTTCAGCCGCGACGGCCTCGTGCGCGCCCTGACGCTGCGCGACCACCTGGTCACGCGTCCCTTCGGCCGCGACCATGAAGCCAATCTGAAGCTGAAGCACATCCCGCACCTGACCGCGGGCACGCAGATCGACGGCGCCGAGGTGCTCACCATCGGCCTGCTCGACGGCATGCGCCTGGCGCCCGGACTGGTGCTGCGCGACGAGACCCCGCGGCGCGCGGTCTTCACCTTCCCGCTCGGCCTGCTGTTCGCGCTGGCCAACTGCCGACACATCAACATCCGCACCGACGCCGAGTGGCTCGACTGGCCGGTGATGGCGTACGTGGACGTGCTGCGCGCGCTGCTGCGGCGTCTGCTCCGTTGGGCGCGGCCCGATGAACGCCTGGCCCGCCTCTACTACTGGCCGACCGTTGACGGCACGCGACCCACTGGAGTGCTCTCTCTCACCCACGACCTGTGCGGCTACTCCGAGGAGGGCGTGCGCTGGATATGCGAGACCTGCGCGCGCTACGGCGTGCGCACCACCTTCTTCGACAAGCCGCCGCTGCGGCTCGACGCCGGTGAGGTGGGCGATCAGTGCATCGCGCTGCACGTGCCCGATGACGCCTCGCAGGAGGAGATCGACCAGGGGCTGGCGGACCTGTGCGACCGTCAGGGTCGCGAGATCCTGGGCTGGCGACGCCACGGCTCGACGCAGATTCCCAACTACCCCGGCATCTGGCGGCGCATCGAGCAGGCCGGAATCGTCTGGGCCAACACCTGGCCGGCGCAGAGCCACCCCAACCGTGCCACGTGCAGCCCCTGCGGCACCTCGAACCGTCTGCCCTTCGACCTCATGGACCTCGAGACCGGGCGACGCATGGGGCTGCTGGAGATTGCGAACTTCGACACCGACGACGCCGACCGCCTCGGCTCGATCCCCTACGGCATGCGCCTGAACTGGGAGCAGTTCGTGGACGTGGTGGCGCGGCGCCTCGACCACGCCGCGAAGCACCACCTGATCGCCGGCTACCTGCTGCACGGCTGGACGGCGGGCGTAGGTGAGGAGTCGGGCACCACCTACGGCGCGGCCGAGGCGCGAGCGATGCTGCCGCACGCAATCGAGCAGGCGCGCGCCCGGGGCATGGCTATCCTGGACGGCGACCAGATCTACCGCTGGTGGACCTTCCGCCGGGCCTGCCGCATCGAGTTCGGCCCGGGCGGCCCGGCGATTGTCCAGCCCGACGAAAGCCACCAGGCGGAGCTGGACGACTATCCGCCGATGACCGACGAGGACCACTGACCACGAGGAGGACGACAGATGCCTGAGACGCTCGCAATCCACGGTGGGGACAAGGTGCGCACCCGGCCCTTCACCTCCGGCAACAAGGTCGGCAGGGATGAGCTGAAGGAGCTGGTCGATGTCATCTACCACGGCACGCTCAATCGCTGGGGCGGCACCAAGGTCGTGGCGTTCGAGGAGGAGTTCGCCGAGATCCACGGCGCCGAGTACGCCATCGCCAGCACCTCCGGCACCTCCGCGATCCACGTCGCGGTGGGCATGATCAACCCCACGCCCGGCGACGAGATCATTACCGGGCCGATCACCGACATGGGCTCGATCGTGCCCATCCTCTACCAGGGCGCCATCCCGATCTTCGCCGAGTGCGCCGAGGACACGTTCAACATGGACCCGGCGGATATCGAGGCGAAGATCACCGACCGCACCGTGGCGATCATGGCCATCCACCTGTTCGGCAACCCGTGCGACATGACCGCGATCATGGACATCGCGCGGCGTCACAACCTGCCGGTGATCGAGGACTGCTCGCAGGCGCACCTGAGCGAGCACGACGGCCGCCTCGTCGGCACCATCGGTGACATCGGCTGCTTCTCGCTGCAACAGTCCAAGCACATTACCTGCGGCGACGGCGGCATCACCATCACCGACAACGACGAGTTCGGCATGCGCGGCAGGCTGTTCATGGACAAGGGCTGGCACCGCGCGCAGTACGGCCCGCGCGTCTACGAGGTCTTCGGGCCCAACTACCGCATGAACGAGCTGTCGGGCGCGGTGGCGTTGGCCCAGACCCGCCGGATGCACGAGATTACCGAGACCCGGCGCGCGCGCGGCGACCTGCTGGTCGAGCTGCTTGCCGACAACCCGCACGTGCGGCCGCAGAAGCTGCTTGATGGCTGCAAGCACACCTACTGGCAGTTCGGCATGCGCGTCGAGGAGGATGCCCCCTTCACCGCGGACGAGTTCGCGAAGGCGCTGCAGGCCGAGGGCGTGTCCTGCGGGGCGCATTACATCGGCAAGCCGATCTTCCTGTGCCACGAGGCGCTGCGCAACCGGCGGCTGTTCGGCGACTCGCGCTACCCGTTCGACATGGGCGACCGCGAGGTGGTCTACGACGAGACCACCTGCCCGCGCACCCAGGACGTACTCGACCGCATGGTCCAGCCCATCTGCCCGACGCAGTTCATGCCCGAGGACGAGGTGCGTGACATCGCGCGCGCCATCCGCAAGGTGAGCGAGGGGCTGGGGCAATAGCTGCCAGCTATCAGCCATCAGCTACCAGCAACGGCAAAGGCGAACGGCAACGGGTCAGAGGCCGTTGACCTTGACGTTGCCCCCCGCCTCTCCCGCCTGCTATGCATTACACACATCGTGCCAGCGCAGCGACGGGCTGCAGACAATGCCGTGTGCCGTACGGAGGGGCCGCCGCGAGAACCGCTCCCGCCACCGGCGGGAGAGGGCTGAGCGGTGTGAGGTCGCGCAGCGACCGAGCAGGTTCCATCCCGGCCCACGCCGTGGCGAGCCGCGAACGGCAACGACGTGGGCTGGCATGGAAGCTGCGTCGCGCCCGCGCTATCGCGGCGCGCGCGACGCACTCCTC
>JALGVA010000037.1 GCA_029820295.1 Candidatus Zipacnadia bacterium | reverse complement strand
CGCATGGCGTCGGCGGGCGCGATGCGCGCCGCGGCCAGCGACGGACTCAGACCCGCCAGCAGGCTCACCGCCGCCGTCACCGCGACGCCGATTGCCGCCACGAACCAGCCGGAGGCGAGCTGCAGCAGGAAGGGGACGCCGAGTTCCTGAAGGTAGAGTCGGGTGATTTCCAGCGCCCACCACTGGCCGAGCAGCACACCGGGGATGACGCCGGCCACGCCCATCAGCCCGGCGAGGGCGAGATACTGCAACCCCACGCGCCAGGCGGGCAGCCCCGAGGCGTGCAGGAAGCCCACCTGCCGGCGCTCGCGCTCGACGGTGCGGGAGAGGATGCTGTATACCGTCAGGGCGGCGGCGCCGATGAACAGGCTGGGGAAGATGACCGCGAACTGCCCGAGGCCGGCGAGGTCCTGGTCGAGCAGGTTGCGGCTGGGCTGCTGCTCCTGCGGGACCGGAAGTTGCGCGCCGTAGCGGCGCAGGTCGGCGTACATGGCGGACATGATGCGCTCGCGCGTGCCGGGCGCGGTGAGCACGGAGATGTCGTTGATCTGGCCGAACATGCCGGTGAGGCGCTCGGCCTGGCGGCGGCGCATCCACATCACGCCGAAGCTCTCGGGGGTGGGGAAGAGGCTGTCCTTGGAGCGCACCACGTAAAGGTACTCGATCGACGAGACGATGCCCACGACGGTGAAGCTGTGCCGCACGCCATCGACGACCGGGTGGATGGTGTCACCGGGGCGGTAGTGGTGGGCCTCGGCGAAGCCGCGTTCGAGCAGCACCTCGCGCCGGTCGGGCGCGCCGAGGTACGCGCCCTGGAGCACGATGAGCTTGTTGATCTGCGCGCGGCCCGCGTCCGGCACCGACAGGATGCGGCCGGTCACCACCTTGCGCCGCCCGGCCTCCTGCTCGACGCGGATCTCGCGCTTGATGCGCCCGGCTATGGCACGGACGCCCGGGATGGCGGCCAGCCGCTCCACCGTCTGCTCGGGCGCGGTGTCCACCTCGATGGTGAAGTCGGCCAGCTTCAGCTCGCGGTAGGCGTACCGGTAGGTAGCGCCCATCGACCGGAAGGCCAGGTAGAAGCTGTGGTACATGGAGATGCCCAGCATCACCACGACGGCGATGCCGATGGCCTGGGAGCGGTAGGCCCGGATGTCCCGGAAGAGCTTGAGCCACAGTCGCGACATCGGTCCCCGGTCCTCGTGGACGCGTCAGCGTAATCGGTAGACGAGCAGATCGGCCGCCTTGCCGCCGACCATGCAGTACTCCGCGAAGGTGTGTTCGCGCGTGCCGCCGGCCGCCTCGACGGCGGCGACCTTCGCCTCGTCGCTGGCGGCCAGCCAGCAGCGTACCGACGTCGCGCCCAGTGCGGCGGCGTGGTCGGCGGCCGCCGCGATCAGCCCTGACGCGCGGTCGAGGTAGCTCGGATGCACCAGGAAGTCGAGCGCCTTCGTCCCTGCTTCGCACGCCGAGCCCGCGGCCAGCGCGAAGGCGTAGCCCACCACGTGGCCGCGGTCGGTCTCGAGCACCATCAGCGCCCCGCGCCCGTCCTCGAGCGCCTGCCAGGCCGGCACGAAGTCGGGATAGCGCGCCGCCAGGTGCACGCGGTGCCAGCGGCGGGCCATCGCGCGCACGGCGTCGGCCTGGTGCAGCAGCTTGTCCACGCGCGCGCGGTCACCCATGTGCGCCGGGCGCGTGTGCGTCGGGCGTCCGGGCGCGAAGACGATCTCCTGCAGCTTGGCGAAGTCGGCGGCGACCCCGGGCCGGATGCACACCTGCGGCCCCACCGGCGCACGCTCGGGCAGGATGGGTGCGAAGCCGTGGCGGGCGTAGATCCGCTGGGCACTCGGATCGCCCACGCCGCAGAACAGCGCCTGCCACGGCCCGGCGTTCAGGTCGTCCATGAGCGCGACCATCAGGGCCGAGGCCGCGCCCTTCCCGCGATGCTCGGGCTCGGTGTAGACGTGGCCGAAGACCCCGAGGTCCATGCGGTCACGGGGCAGCGTGTACCACATCTGCGACGCGATGCGCCCGCCGATCTCGCCGATCACGAAGCGATCGAGACAGTCCGCCACGTAGTCCCCGCGCAGGCGCTGGCGGAGGTCGCGCAACGTGCCCTCGCCCTTGTGCTCGAGGAAGTGCCCGAGGCGCTCGGCGTACTCGCCCGCCGGCGGCTCGATGACGCGGATGGTCATCGCCTCGCCGCCGCGCAGCACAGCCTCGCCGACTTCACACGTCACGGCAACTCGCCTCGCCGGATCGGCGTCAGTCGATTACGCACATCTGCACGCCCTGGCCGCGCGGGCAGCGCAGTGTGCGCCGCGAGCCCACGCGCAAGCCGTTGGCGACCGCGAGCAGCTCGGATGCCTCGTGGATGACCACCGCCCACGCTACGCCCATCATCCCGAGCAGCGCCAGGGGGATCAGGACCGCAAGCACCACCAGCGCGAAGACGATGTTCTGCGTGCCGATGGCGATCGCGCGCCGACCCAGGCGGATGGCGAAGGGCACCAGCGTGAGGTCGTCGCCGATGAGCGCGGTGTCGGCGGCCTCGATGGCGGCGTCGGTGCCACCCACGCCCATGGCGATGCCGGCGGTCGCGCGCGCCAGCGCCGGCGCATCGTTGATGCCGTCACCCACGACCGCGACCGCGCCGCGCTCGGCCTCGATCTCCTCGACCGCCGCGATCTTGTCCTCGGGCCTCAGGCCCGCACGCACGTCATCGATCGCCGCCTCGGATGCGATGGCGCGTGCGGTGCCCGCGTTGTCGCCGGTGAGCATAACCGTCTCGATGCCCATCGCGTGCAGGTCGTCGACGGCGTGGCGCGCCTCTACGCGCAGCCGGTCGCCGATGGCGATCAGGCCGACCGGCCCGTTCGCGCCCGTGACGCACACGACGGTCTTCCCGGCCTCCTGGAGCCGCTGCGCCTCATCGCCGCCGATCTCGCCGACACCCAACTCGGCGCACAGTTGCGGGCTGCCCGCATGCACCGTCTCGCCCGCGACCGTCCCGCTCACGCCCGCGCCCGGGATGGCCCGGAAGTCCGTGACCTGCAGCGGATCGATGCCCTCTTCTTCAGCGCGGCGCACGATCGCCTCGCCCAGCGGGTGCTCGGACAGCCGCTCCAGCGATGACGCCAGGCGCAGCACCCACGTCTCGTCACCGGCCAGGGGCAGTACGTCGGTGACCACCGGCTCGCCCTCGGTCAGCGTCCCGGTCTTGTCGAAAGCCACCACGCGGATGCGCCCAAGGTCCTCGAGGTGCGCCCCGCCCTTGATGAGCACCCCCGAGCGGCCGGCGCGAGTGATGCCCGCGGCGATGCCCACCGGCGTGGACATGATCAGCGCGCACGGCGCGGCCGCCACCAGCAGCACCACCGCGCGGGTCGCCCACGGCGCCAGGTCGTCCACGTCCGTCAGCAGCGGGACCCCGACCAGCAGCGCGGCGGCCAGCAGCACCGCCGGCGTGTACCAGCGCCCGAAGCGCTCGATGAAGAGCTGCCGGCGCCCCTTGCGCTCCTGCGCCTCCTCCACCAGGTGGATCATGCGCGAGAGCGTATTGTCCTCGAAGCTCGCGGTCGCGCGCACCACCAGCGCGCCCTCGCGGTTGAGCGTGCCGGCGAAGACCCGGTCACCCTCGTCGCGCTCCACCGGCATCGACTCGCCGGTGACCGCGGACTCGTCGAGCGTCGAACACCCCTCGATGATCGCACCATCGGTGGCGATGGTCTCACCGGGGCGCACAATGAAGCGGTCGCCCTCGCGCAGGGCGGTGGCCTCGATCGGCACCTCGCCTTCGTCGGTGATCACGCGCGCGGTGCGCGGCGCCAGGTCCAGCAGGTTGCGGATCGATCGGCGCGTGCGCACGTAGGCGTAGTGCTCGAGGCCCTCGGCCGCCGCGTAGAGCACCACCAGCGCCGCCGCCTCATCCCACATGTGCAGCGCGATGGAGCCGCCGGTCGCGCCCAGCATCAGGATCTCGATGTCCACGCGACCGGTGCGGATCAGGTCGGCGAGGCCCTCGGTCACCCAGTGGTAGCCACCGAGCATGATGGCGGCCGCGTAGAGGATGCTCTCGACGAACGGGTCGATGGCGCCCGCCCGGGTCAGCCCGAAGGCGACCGCGGTGATGAGTCCCGCCACCAGCGCATTGCGCAGCGGCGGGTAGTCGTACCAGCGCCCGCTGAAGATCGCCTCAACGTGCTCGTCCGGATCGTGACAGTCTGTGCTGCCCACGTGCTGTCTCCCAACCGTGCTCAGAGCTGGACTTCGATGAACTCCCCCGCGCACGGGTAACCGTGCAGGTAGAGTGCTTTGCGCTCGGCGCACAGGCCCACCATCGAGTATTCGGTGTGACTGCCGTCATGTCCCCCGTGGCGGCAGATGCCCGGATCGCCGTGGCAGCGCAGCACCTCGAGCATGTCGGCGAGGCTCCGCCGGTCGTTGCCCAGGAAGCGCTCGTCGAGCATCTGCGCGCGCGCGATGGCGTTGGGCTTCTGGTCGGGCGGGCGCCGGTCGGCCTCGCTGAGCGCCGGAAGCTGGTAGTAGTTCGAGCAGTTCATGTAGGTCTCGCCTGGCTTGGGCAGCCGCACCTGCGTCAGCGGGCAGGGCGACTCGAGCGAGCACATCGCGCCGCTCGCGTCCACCGCCAGCGACGAGTAGCCCTTGCCGCGCGTGGGTACCGCGCACATGTGGCGCACGAACTCCGCCAGCGTCCGGCAGCGGAACAGGCCCTCGTAGGCCCACAGGCGGATGGGCACGTGAAGGTCGCTCTGCTGGTAGACGCTGCCCACCGACGAGTGCCCGATCGCGAGCCCCTCGGCGTTGAAGCCGTCGATGGTCGCCAGCATCCCGCAGAAGGTCCAGTTGAGCTGCGGGATGCCGTCGTTGCGCCGCACCAGCCGCGCCACCGGCGGCGACTGCTTCCCCGGCGGCCCACCATCGTTATTCTTGCCCCAGATCGGCCCGTCCGGACCGTCGCTGAACGCGATGTTGGTGCAGCCCTCGAGCGCATCGAGGTCGGTGCCGTAGTTGGGCACGTTGAGCTTCAGGATGGTCTCCAGGGGCAAGTTGGCGCCCTCCGCAGTGCCCTCCATCTCCTCGAGCACCAGCGGCACGTGGCGGATCAGCGTCTCCCTGATCATCGGCCAGCGTGCGTCCCACTCGGGATGGCGGTCGTTCGGTCGCACGATCTCGATGAACTCGCGAATCTCCTCACGCAGTGCCTCGCCGGTGATCCGCCCGATGGTGCGCGCATCGCCCGCCGCCTCGACCAGCTTCATCAGTGGCCTCCCTTTCCGTGCGCCCCTTGCGGTCGCCCGGTAGGGGGACGCGCGGGTATCGGCGCTGCACCGCCATCGTCGCGACGTCACCGGTCTGCGAACGGCCCACGGGCAGGAGTGATGGGAAGGCCGCTGCGCGGTCCTTGCTGGGGGTTCGCTTCGCGAACGCCCGTGTCACGGAACGGCAACGACACTCGCCGACAGGAGTGTTGGCGGTACGGGACCGCGGACGGCCTCCGCCGCTACGTCGGCGGCGCGCCGCAGCCGCCCGGCCAGAACACCGCGAGTGCCAGCGCCAACGCGGCCAGCACCCCCAGCCCCTGCCACCACGTCGGACGCCAGTGCGCCTGGGCCTTGCGGCGGCGCTCCTCCTCGCCAGGCAGTTTCTGCTTCCAGCGGTCCGGGTAGTCCATCTGTGCCCCCTCCCCCCGTGCGCAGGGGGCATCTCACTGCGCGGCGCCGACGGCCTCGCGGCGGCCATCGCCGGCGGCGCCGCGACCACCGCGCGTCCGCTACCAGCGCAGCTCCGTCGGCGGCAGCGGGCTCTCGTTCTCCTTGATGGCCTCGACCTCGCCGCTGCGCAGCGAGATGACCACGTCCCCCATCTGTCCGATGGCGGCGTTGTGCGTCACCATCAGCACCGTCAGATCGTCCTCGTCGGAGACCTCGCGGATGAGCTGCAGCACCAGCAGCCCGGTCTCGTAGTCCAGGTTCCCGGTCGGCTCGTCTCCCAGCAGCAGATACGGGCGCTTGATGAGCGCGCGCGCGATGGCCACGCGCTGCTGCTCGCCGCCCGACAGCTCCGCCGGGTAGTAGTCCAGCCGCTCGCCCAGTCCCACGCGGCGCAGCAGATCGGCGGCCTCGGCGGCGTTGTCGGCCAGCTCCCCCACCAGCTCCACGTTCTCGCGCGCCGTGAGCGTGGGCACCAGGTTGAAGAACTGGAAGATGAAGCCGACCTTCTCGCGCCGGTACTCGGTCAGCGCGGGCTCGACCAGCGTCGATACCTCCTGACCGTCCACGAGCACCTGGCCGGCGGTGGGCACGTCGAGGCCCCCGATGAGGTTGAGCAGCGTGGTCTTGCCCGAGCCCGATGGCCCCAGCAGCACCACCAGCGAGCCCTCGACGACGTCGAAGCTGACCCCGCGCAGGGCGCGCACGGTCACCTCGCCCATCTGGTAGTTCTTCTCCAGGTTGCGCACCGACACGGCTGTGTTCACGGCACGTCCTCTCTGCAGGTGCGTGGGAGTGTGGTCCGTGGGCGCTGCTAGGAGCCGACGTCCGCCGGCGCGGTGCGCACGCGGTCGCCGTCGCCGACCGTGTCCTTGCCATCGACGACAACCTCATCGCCCGCGCTCAGGCCGCTGAGCACCTGGGCGCGCACGTAGTTGTTGGCGCCGATCTCCACCTCGGTGCGCCGCACGCGCCCGTCTTCGACGCGCAGCACGTAGCGTCCCGTCTCGTCCTCGATGACCGCGTCGGCGGGGATGAGCAGCACGTCGCGCGCGATCACCGACTGCGCGCTTACATCGACCTCCATCCCCGGCCGCAGCGGCCCCGCGCCCTCGGTCAGCTCGACGCGTGTGCGCACCACCTTGCCGCCCGCGCCCATCTCGGTGCGCGGCGTCGCGGTGGCGCTGATGTGCGTGATGACGCCCGGCAGGCTCCGGCCCAGGTAGGAGGGCAGCATGATCTGCACGTCCTGCCCCTTGTGGACCTTGGCGACATCGATGTCGTCGATCAGCGCGGTGATCCAGATGTTGGCGGTGTCGGTGACCTGGAAGGCGGGCCGGCCGGGGATGGCCGGGTCGCCCGGATCGACCCGGCGGCGACTGACTACACCGTCGAACGGGGCCTCGATGGTCTCGTAGGGAGTCAGCGCACTGGTCGAGGCCACGCCCGCAGGCGCGGCGACGATGCGCGCCAGCAGGTCGCCGCGCTGCACCCATGCGCCCTCTTCGCGGTAGATCGCCTCGAAGCGCCCCTGCAGCGTTGGGGACAGGTCGGCGACGCGCCCCTCGACATCGCCGGTGGCGGTGACGGTAACCGACAGGTCGCCCATCTCGGCGGGGGCGACTGTCACCTGCGGCGGCCGGGCCCCGGCCCACGCAATCAGTCCAACCACGACCACGAGCGCGCCGGCCCACCACAGCCAGCGCCGCGATCGCTTCCGGGGCGTGTCGTTGCTGTTGTCGCTCATCGCTCCGGTATCCCCGCATTCGGCGTTCGCTCGCGAGCGGACAGCAGCGCTGCGCGGCTGAAGAGGATCCCGCTCACATCCTCACGCGCCAGTCCCAGCTCGATCGCCGGGGCCAGCTCCCGTTCGTAGCGCGCCTGGTTCACGTGCAGCAACGGCTCGATCACCAACGCCACCCCTCCCGGCTCGAGCAACTCCACCAGGCGCAGCCACAGCGCGGGCGGGTCCTCAACCTCGTGCAGCATCCACGACAGCAGCGCGAAGTCGAGGTGGCCCTCGATCGGCAGCTCCGCCCCGTCGGCCAGCACCGGCGTCGCTCGTGCGGTCGCCTGCCTGTCGGCCGCACAGCGCGCGAGTGTTCGGTCGAGCATGGCCTGCTGCGAGTCGAGCACCACGACCTCGCCGCCCGCACCCACCAGGCGGCTGAGCGCGACCGAGAAGAAGCCGGCGCCGCAGCCGATGTCGGCGACGCGGTCGCCGGGGCGCACGTACGGGCCGACGATGCGCTCGGCATCATAGAGGACGCCGCGCAGCATGCGGTCGAACCAGTCCATCAGCCACGGCGGCGTCCGGTGCGATGCCATCTCCGGCCATCTCCGATGGACAGGTTTCGCGGCCCGCGCCGGATTTCCTTCGCGCGGTGGCGCGTACACGCAGCGGGGGCCGCCTCGTCGGTGGCCCCCGCCCGGTTGTGCAGGTGTGAGGCGCGTCGCTTACGGCATGACGGAATTGCCGAATGGGTCCCAGAAGGTGTGCGCGGGCGGCGAGTAGTAGTAGTTCTCATTCGGGTCGCCGGGGGGCGGCCACCCGTACGGCGCCCAGGGATAGCCGTAGCCGATGGGGCCGCGGTTGGACTTGAACCACTTGACGTGGCCATCCACGAACGAGACGTTCAGGCCATCGTTGTGGCGATGGCCGCAGGCGTAGTAGACGGTGTGGATGACATACTGCGTCCCACCGCCGGCCTGCTTGTCGCAGAACATGAAGCTCTCGGCCGGCCGGGTGAAGTCGGCAAGCATGCGCCCGGTGTTGAAGTAGTCCGGCGCGCCGGTCGCGGTGACGGCGTAGCGCGGCATGCCGTAGGCGACGCCGTAGCAGCTCCACGACGTGCTCGGGCACCGGAACAGCTGGTCATTCTTCACGTACGGGTAGATCATGAAGACCCACGAGTACCAGCCCTGGTAGCTGCCGTAGTAGTTGAAGAACGTGTTGCCCGGAATCAGTGGCGGGAGTCCGTAAACTGAACCAGTTGCCGGGTTGCGGTACTCCAGGCAGCAGGTCACCTCATCGTAGTCCTGCGCGTACATCAGGAAGGCGGTCGCCAACTGCTTCAGATTGCTCTGGCAACTGGCGGTGCGCGCCTTCTCCCGTGCCTTGGCGAAGACCGGGAAGAGAATTGCGGCGAGAATCGCGATGATCGCGATAACCACCAACAACTCGATCAGCGTAAAGCCTCGGCGCATATGCGCCACCTCCGTGCGGCCGTAATGGTTGCCGGACACGGCTGTTGTTCGTCGGCGACGAAGCCATCACCTCCTTGCGTCACACGGCGTTCCTGACCCCTGAGTGAACGCATGGGCGGATGCCATGACGGGACCGCCGCTGCGGCGGCCCCGTCATGCGCGCGCTGCGACCGTTGTGTCCTAGATCGGGCACTGTGAGGTGCCGAACGGGTCCCAGAAGGTATGCAGGGGCGGCGAATACGCGTAGGATTCGTTATACGGTCCACCCCACCGCCAGCCATGGGGAATCGTGCCATGGACGGCCTTCATCCATTTCACGTGGCCATCAACGAAGGACAGGTTGAGGCCATCGTTGTGGCGGTGGCCGCAGGCGTAGTAGACCGTGCTCAGCACGTACTGTGGCCCGCCTCCGGCCTGCTTGTCCGTGAACATGAAACTCTCCGCCGGTTTGGTGAAATCGGCGAGCAGGTGGCACCAGCTGAAGTACGTGACACCGTTTGACACCGGGTCCGCTGCGTTGGCGGGCATGCCGTACGAGACACCGTAGCAGTTGTAGCTGGAGCTGGGGCACTGGAAGAGCTGGGTGTTCTTGACGTACGGGTAGATCATGAACACCCAGGAGTACCAGCCCTGGTAGGTCCCGTAGTAGTTGAAGAAGGTGTCTCCCGGAACCAGCGGCGGGAATCCGTAGGTCTGTCCATTGGCCGGGTTGCGGTAGGCGAGGCAGCAGGTCGTCTCGTCATAGTCCTGGGCGTACATCAGGAAGGCGGTGGCGAGCTGTTTGAGGTTGCTCTGACAGCTCGCGGTGCGCGCCTTCTCCCGCGCCTTGGCGAAGACCGGGAAGAGGATCGCAGCCAGGATCGCGATGATCGCGATCACGACCAGCAGCTCAATGAGCGTGAAGCCTCTGCGCACGTTGCGTCACCTCCGTATGAAGATGGTGCACACTGAACCTTAAGGTACACTTCCCTGCGTGCCGACCGCGACCTTCTTCACCGTCACATTTTTTTAGGTCAGGTCGAAATCTGGCCGTCGCCGATGCGTTCACGCTGTGAACGTGACCTCCTTGCGCGGGACGATGCGTACGCGCCCCAGGACGCCTGAGGGCTTCGGCGCGTGCACCAGCAGGTTCTGCAGGGAGTTGGCGACGCGGATCTCGACCTCATTGGTCGGGCCGCTGATGAAGTCGGTGATCTCCACCGACCACGGCTCCCACGCGCGCACCCCGCACGAGCGGCCGTTGACCAGCACCTCGCACAGGTCGCCGGGCTGATCCATCTCCAGGAACAGCCGGCAGTTGCGCTGCGCGGCCGTGAGTCGGACGCTCTGACGGTAGATGCCGATGCCCGAGTAATACGGGTAGCCCTGGCGCTGCCAGCCCGAGCCGTCGATGCTGCCGGGCTCGGCGACCAGCCGGGGCCGGGCGCGCCCGCCCGCCACGGCGAAGTGCCCGGTAATGATGACCGGGTGGCCGAGATTCGGGGTCTCGTAGAGCTGGCCCTGGGTACGTACCTCGATCACGTTGGGGCCCTTCACGATCAGCCCGTCAATGGCCGCCTCGTAGATGTAGTGGTCGAGGTAGTCGCCGGGCGCCATGCCCTCGATGGCGAGCTTGCCGTGCCCGCCCGTGCTGCGGCCGACGACGTCATCGTTCACGCGCACTTCGAAGTTCACGACCGTGCTCTGCTGCCAGACCTCGTCCACCGCGAGGCCGTCGAGCAGCAGCCGCGCCTCGGCGGGCAGCAGCTCGGAGTCAAAGCGCGCGCGATAGATGTGCTGGTTGGCGGCGGCGTCGGTGTTGATCACCCAGTAGTTCATCTCGTACTCCCACTTCGACAGCGGAAGCGCGTTGGGCCGGTCGGTGACGAACTCCCAGGCGTCATCCAGCTCGACGACGTCGGGCATCGCCCGCACCGCGGCGCTCAGCTCGACCGGCTGCTGCTCGCCCGTGCCCACGGTCACGGTGTAGCTGCCGGTCTCGGACGCCAGGCCGACGATCTCGCGCTCGCCCACGGAGACCAGCGGCAGATCGGCGGCGATCACCGGCGTGGACGGGCAGCCCGCCTGCGGATCGACACACAGCAGCACGGACCCCGTGGGCTCGAGGGTCAGCGGGACATGCAGATGGCCGGGCTCGCCACGGGCGACCAGCGCGGGCGCGGTCGAGCCATCCTCGGGGTTCCACAGCTCCACATCGCCGGCCATGCGCAGCGTGGCGGTGAACTCGCAGGCGTGGTCGCGCGAGGTGTTCTGCAGGAAGATGAAGTGCCGGCCCGCGCGCTCGTAGTGGTAGTGCACCACGTCGGCGACCGGCGCGCCCTCGGCGTCGCGCAGGCGCACATCGGGGTCGATGGCCGCGTGCAGCGCCTGGGCGAAGTGGGGCAGCACGTCGTCGTCCTCGCCCTCGAAGGGGTAGCCGATGAGCGCGCCGCCGCGCCAGCCCGGCGCCAGCTCGCCCGCGACCACCGGCCCGTCGGCCTCCGCCACGGTCAGCGAGCGCGCGTAGTCCTCGCCGAAGATACCCTCCATGACCGCGGCGATGTGCGGGTCTTCGCCGCGCTCGACGGACTTGCGCGGCAGCTCGCCCAGGGCGATGATGCGCCCGCCCGCGTCCACGAAGCGTTTGAGCGCGTCGGCGGTGGCGCGGGCGATGGTGGTGCACGCGGGCATCACCAGCACGCGGAAGCGCTCGGCGACCTCGTCCGAGTCGGGGAGCTTGACCGCGATCTCGCCGCCGTCGAAGTCGGCGGCCTGGAGCATCTCCTCGGAAACGAAGTCGAAGTCGGCGTTGGCCTGCAGCAGCAGGCGGCCGCAGCGGTTGAAGCTGCGCCGCAGCATCTCAACCTTCTCGTTCTCGTCCGGGTCCATCTCGGCCCAGAACGATCTGATGGGGTAGAAATGCGCGACGTCGGCGACATGGTGGCCGTCGCGGAAGATGGCCGACAGCCGCCCGACATAGTCGGCGAGCGTGGCGTAGTACGGCCAGAACGGGCTCTGGTAGAACTCGCCGGGCGGGCACTCCCACTTGCGGAAGCCCTGGATGGAGTAGTAGAAGGCGTGCGGCTCGAGCTGGTTGATGCCCAGGGCGAACTGGAAGTCGCTCATCCACTTGAGGTTGCGCAGGTCGATGCCCCACTGCCCGCCCAGGCCGAAGCACTCGCAGGCGACGATGCGCCTGCCCAGCAGGTGTGCGCCCGAGGAGGCGAACTTGCCCGCGGCGAGCACGTTGTACAGCTCGTCGCCGACCGGCCAGGTGTTCTCGCGCAGGTAGTCGCAGCCGCCCCAGTGCATGAAGCGCGCGGAGCGGAACCAGTCGCCCTGCTCGCGCGCGTGGTAGACGATCTCGCCTTCACGGTTGACGTGGCCTATGAAGTTGAGCCGGCGCGCATCGCACCACCGGTAGAGCTGGCGGAAGAACGCGTCCACGTAGACATCGCAGGCGACGTCGCGGAAGTCGCAGCGCACGCGCGTAGTCTCGGGGCCCATGTCATCGAACAGCGCCGGCAGCGCGGTGAGCAGGTCGTAGTGCTTGCGCCACTCGAACTCGCCGGGCATGCGCGCGGTCCACGGCAGGCACTCGGGCGGGTTGAACGACATGGTAGGCTCGTCGGTGAAGATGCCATCGACGGTCGCGCCGAACTCCTGCTCGAAGCGCTCGGCGTAGCGCTCGTGGGTCAGGTCCATGAAGCGCCGCACGGCATAGGGGTTGAGGGTGTCGAGGTAGGAGCCGAAGAAGGTGCCCACGTGCCAGCGGCGCGAGATGACGTAGATCCGCCAGTCGCCCTCATCGCGGTTCGGGGCCCAGTGCAGCACGCCGTCCTGCACGGCTTCGGCGAGATTGATGGCGCTCTCAGGGAAGCCGACGGGCCGCCCGTGCTCGAGCGGCACGGCGACGGCCGCGATCAGCTCATCGCCGACGTTCAGCTCGCGGCCGGGGTCCGAGCGCGGGGTGAGGTCGAAGCGGTCGCTGAGGCAGGCCCCGGACATGCGGAACTCGGGATGGCCCTCGAATACCTGCGCATCGGCGGGTCCCGACGGCCAGTTGTTCTCATCGTACAGGTAGGCCTTCATCCCCAGCAGCTTCGCCTCGTCAATGGCCGCGGCGACGTTGTCGAGGAAGGCGTCGGAGAGGTACTCGGTGAGCAGACCGTGGCGGGGATGGTAGATGAAGCCGCCCACGCCCTGGCGGTTCATCTCGCGCACCTGCCAGCGGGTCTCCTCCTCGGTCAGCTTGTGGTTGATGAACCAGAACGGGGCGAAGCGGAACTCGTTGCCGGGGTCGGCGAACTCACGGCGCAGACGGTTGATCGGCATGATGCAACCTCCCTGCCACCACGTAGGGCGGTACCGATGTGACGTGAACCGGGGACGCGCTACCCGCCCGCGCCCTCCTGGATGCGCTGGATGTACCACTGTTCGTCCTGCTGGATCATGTGAAGCTGCATGGTCGTGGCTCCGGCGGTAACGGGCACGGTCGCCTGGGTGCCCTGGGTCTGGGCGGAACCGACCTGCGCGCCCCCCGACAGCATCCCCGACAGGGCCTGCAGCTCCGAGGCCTTCACCTCCTGCAGCCTGTCCACGATCTCCTTGCGCTGCTGTGGCGCAAAGGCATCCCAGTCGGGGTTCGCGCCCCTGGCGTACTGCTCGTAGTCGAAACCGGTGGCGGCCAGGTCGTAGTCGCCGGCGGCCATGGCATCGACGAAGCCCTGCGCAGTCGCCTCCGGAGAGTTGCCGGCGATCGACTTCGGCCCGCCGCAGCCGGCGAGAAGTGAGACGATCGCGGCAGCGACGAGGACGAGCGCCACGCAGCGAGAGACGGGCCTCCCCCGCCCGCGCACACGTGGCCGGGGCGCCCCCTCCGTTCCGGAGTGGGTGAGGCCTGGGCGGGTCGATCGGAGCAGGAGCCCTCGCATGGCCATCATCTCAGTCCACCTTCAGCCTGCGCGCGACGTAGAACACACGGTTGGCGAACGATCCCGGCCGGCGGAAGCTGTAGGCATCGTAGATGTGCAGCGTCTCCATGCCGGCCGCGGCGAGCATGCTCAGGATCTCGCCCTCTTCGTACGCGCGCTCATAGTGCGTCTCGGAGAACTGCACGCGCTCACCCGGGCCGCGCCAGGTGAAGTGCATGTCCACGCGGCAGAGCCTGCGCGCCTCGTCCCAGTGCGACTGCCAGCGGTACACGAGCGGCTCGCGGCTGGAGGCGTTGGTCTGCGTGAACAGGCCGATGCGCAGCGCGCGGGCGGTGTTGAGATCGAAGATGAGCAGACCGCCGGGGCGCAGCGCGCGCGCAACGCCGGTGAAGCATGCCTGCAGCCCCTTGGGGTCGATGATGTAGTTGAGGCTGTCATAGAGCGAGACCACGAGGTCGAAGCTGCCCGGTCGCAGGCCCGGCTTCGTGGCGTCCATGACCGCGGCGGGCAGGCTCGGGTCGCGCCTGCAGCAGCAGCGCACCATGCCCTCGGCGAGGTCTACGCCGACCACGTTGTAGCCGCGGCGCGCCATCTCGGCGCCGACCTTGCCGGTGCCGCAGCACAGGTCGAGCACATCGCGCGGCTGATGGCGCTCGCGCTGCAGGATCGACTCGACGTAGTCCACCCAGCTCCGGTAGGGGACGGCGCACATCAGCTCGTCGTAGTAGGGCGCGACGGCGGTGAATGCGTCCTGGCCGACGGGCGTCGGCTCCTCGTCGAAGGTATCGCTTGCCGGCCCTCCCAGGCCCAGCAGTCTGCGCAGGTTCATTGCACCGGCTCGCCCGCCTCGTCGAGGATGGCCCGCAGCGCCGCAACGGACGCCTCACTGCCCCCCACCCTCGGCGCGAAGTGCGTCTCGACCACCATCAGCCCCGCGTAGCCGTCATCGAGCAGCGCGCGCACCTGGCCGGGCCAGTCCACCTCGCCCTCGCCGGCAGGGACGGTGCGGCGGCCGCCTTCGGCATCGACCGCGTGGTCCTTGACGTGCACGTGCACGATCCGTTCGCCCAGCGCCTGGTAGCCGGCGCGGAAGTCCTCCGGGCGGTAGACGAAGTGGTTGGCCGGGTCCCAGTTGGCGCCGCAGTTGGGCCGGTCGATCTCGTTGAGCAGGCGCGCGAGTGACGGCCCGGTGGCGGCGTAGCAGATGGGTTCGTTCTCGACCGCGATCGTGATGCCCCGCGCGGCGGCGAGGTCGGCGATGCGCCGGAAGTCCTCGACCAGCGCGTCCGGCCACTCATCGTCGGGCTCATCGCGGTCGCTGCGGATGTAGGGGAAGATGACCATCACGCCCGCGCCCAGCATCTCGGCCATCTGCAGGCAGCGCTCGCCCAGGTCGCCGCGATGGTCGTCGATGGCCGGGTCGTCGATGGTGAGCTTGAACAGGCCGGGGGAGATGGAGGGCACGTCGAGGCCGAAGCCGCTCGCGGCCTTCGCGACGGCGGTGATGTCGGCGTCGGACATCCCGCGAGGGGCGCGCGTGCCGTAGTAGCTGCGCAGCTCGAGGTGCCGCAGGCCCCAGCGCGCCGCCAGCTCCGCCGCGGTCAGTGGGTCGCGGGAGATCTCGTCGGAGATGATCGACACGCGCACTGGGCCCCACTCCCGAACCGGCCGGGCGGGATGCGCGGCGATCCCGCTACCGGCCCTTGATGTACTTCATCAGCACGATCATACGCGGCAGCTCATTGCGCACCGGCTCGGCGAAATCGCCCTCGGCCCAGGTGACGCGCAGCGCCAGCATGGTCTCGTTCAGGCGTGCCGAGTCCGCCTGCGTGATGCGCACCTGCACCGGCACCACGACGGTCTCCCCCACCGGGACGGTGCCGACGTCCACGTAGGGCTCGCCCCAGCCCTCACCCGCCGGCGCCTCGGTCAACGCAGGGCCGACCATGTGCGGGGTGTCGCACAGCGAAACACGCACGCCTGTCACCGGCTTGTTCGCGGTATTGGTGAGGCGCACCTGCACGGTGAAGGCGCTGGCGATGGGGGCGCTGTCGGGGGCATCCCACTCGGCATGCAGCGGATAGACCTTCCAGGTGTCGCGCACCACGCTGAACGCCGCCGCGCCCGCCAGGGCCCACTCGCGGCCGGAGTAGGGCCCGAGGTTGCTGGGGTTCACCGCGCGGTTGATGTCGTGCCAGAACGCGCCCTGGGTCGCGCCGGAGTTGACGTACTGCCGGTGCGCGGTGACGATGCGGTCGTACAGCTCGGCCGGCGCCGGCGGGTTGCGGGTCTCCTGGTGCCAGTAGTAGTCCACCTGGTCGCCGGGCACCAGGTTCACCTGCCCGGCGTGTACGTACTCGTTCCACTGCTCCACCATGATCTCATACGCCTCGTGGCTACCGATCTGGTAGAGCATGGGCGCGAGCATGGTGACGCCGGCGTCGGTGAACATGATCGGGTCCTGCCCATGCTGCTTGCCGTGCACCCAGGACAGCACGAAGATCCAGGTGGGCTTGGTGATGCCGCTCTTCTCGATGATGCGGCGCATGATCTCGGCGCCCTTGTGGGCGCGCCACCAGTTCCAGGCGTCGAAGAAGTCCGGGTCCTGGTGATCGCGCCACTGCTCCTCAATCTTCGTGGCCACGTGGCGCATGCGCGAGCCGCCGCCGCGCGAACTCCAGTCGCCCGGCAGCTCCACCGGCATCTGCTGCGTGAACGGTTCGGCCAGCTCGTAGCCGCCCGAGCCGGGGTTGGTGCGCATGTAATCGAGCCCGGCCATGTCCACGTTCTCGTCCTGCTCCAGCATGCGGAAGAAGTCCGCGAGGTGCTCGATGCGCCGCTCATCGAGCAGTGACACGTAGTCGGTGCTGCTGGTCGCGCCGGTGCTGCGCGAGACGTCCAGCGAGTAGTCGTAGTCCGGGAGCTTCTCCTTGTTGCCCCCGTAGGTGGCGTAGGCAACCGCCCAGGCGCCGAACCTGATGCCGCGGGAGTGCGCCTCGGCGCCCAGGCGCGGGATGGCCTCGACGTTCACCGGCTTGAAGGGCTGCTCGAGCGTGAGGCCCTCGGGCGGCGGATCAGTGACGGCGCCGCGGAACCAGAAGGTGTCGGCGCCGATGTACTCGACCCAGTCGAAGAGCGTGCGCCAGTCGCCACGGGTGCCGTCGGGGCCGGTGGCCGCCTGGGTGATGTCGAACTCCCACGTGGCCACGCACATCCCCGGGGCCATCTGCGGCTGCGGCCGCCCCTGCAGCTCGAAGGGGGCCAGAGCGATCGCCCAGGCTTCGCCCTGGGGCGTGGCCTGCTCGTCGTCCTCGCCGGGCGCACCCTCCCAGTCCCACTTCGCGGGATCGATGGGGGTGCGGGCGCGCACCTCGTAGCGGCCCGGGTCGGGGTTCCATCCCGGCGGCCACCAGCCCGTCCACGCCTCCTGCTCGGCGTTCCAGGTGAGGCGGACCACCTCGCCGTAGTGGCCCACGGTGCGCACATTCTCGCCGTTATGGCGCACCACGACCTCCGGCGGCTGGTCGGAGACCGGGTTGCCCTGCGGATCGACCACGCGCACGGTCACGGGCACCAGCTCGTAGCGCAGGTAGGCGGGCCGGTCCACGGTGACCTGCAGGGGGAACTCAACGCGCGTGGTCTCGGTGTCGAGGTTGCGCTGGAAGAGGCGGCCGATGAGCCCGCGGAAGGCAATGACCACGATCAGCACGCACACCACCAGCATCAGGGCGCAGCAGCAGGCCGAGCGGCGCTGCGCCTGCTGGCGGCGCCGCTGCCCGGCCGGCGACACGGCGCTGACCCGGATTCTCTCCCGGCCCGGAGTTGGCGGCAGGTCGCGTGATGCTCGCATCAGATCACTCGGAGTCGCAGACGATGACCCACGACACCTCGCGGCGCGGGCTCCCGTAGACGTTCATGCGCAGGTTGTTCGCCCCCTCGCTCAGTTCCGGCGAGAAGGTGATGGTGCGCGTGTCCGCGTCCGCGTCGTACGAGACCGGATTGCCGTCGCGGCTGATCTCGATGCCGTCCACCGGCACGTCCTCGTCGGCCACGCGCGCGGTGATGGTCGGGGTGTCGGTGTGCACGCGCGCGCCGATGGGCGGGTCCACGTCCTCGAGGTGGAGCTTGCCCTGCGCCAGCCAGGTGCCGAAGGTCTTCAGTGAGTTGCCGTTGACCACCATCTGCCGCGGCGTGCGCATGAGGTCGTCGGTCCAGTCGGCGGGGCCGCGGTCGATGGTGAAGGCGATGCGGTAGCCGGCGTCGCGCGCCAGGGACATCACGGTGTCGTCGTAGAGGCCGTAGGGGTAGGCCAGGGCCCCGCACTCGCCCTCGATCTCGTCCTCGATCGCGCGCCTGGAGTTCTCGAACTCCTCGCGACACTGCTCGGCGTCGATGCGCGTGGGGTGCACGTGGCTGGCGGTGTGTGAGCCGACCTCCCAGCCCGCCGCCTCCAGCTCGCGCACCTGGTCCCACGAGAGCTTGCCCTCACCGCCCACCGCGTCGGTGATCAGGAAGATCGCGCCGGTGAAGCCGTACTCGTCCATCAGCGGCTTGCTCTCGGTGAGGATGCTCTCCGGGCCGTCGTCGAAGGTGATGCACACCGCCTTCTCGGGCAGGTCACCACGTCCTTCGAGGTAGTCGGCGATCTGCGAGGGCGTGACGCTCTCGCAGCCCTCGTCGGCCATGAGCTGGAGCTGCTCGGCGAAGTCTTCGGTGGGGACGTCGTAGGTCGCCTCGGCGGCCGGCGACATCGCGTGGTAGCACAGCACCAGCACCGAGCGCTGGGTGGTGGGGCCAGAAGGCTCGGGGAGCGCTTCGGGGCCGCCGGCGATCTCCCCGTCCTGCTGAACCTTGCCACGGCAGCCCGGCAGAACCGCCGCCAACGCGGCCAGGATAGTCACGAGAACCAGCAGTCTGCGTGTGTGAGCCATGGACGACCTCCGAGTCTGCTAGATCTCCAGCATCGCCGCCGTGTCGGCGATCGATGCGTCGAGAGCCGCCAGCACCTCATTCACCTGCTCCGCCGAGATGATCAGCGGCGGCTCCAGGCGGATGACGCTCGGATTGTTCAGCCCGTAGGCGGCGATAATGTGGTGGTTGGCCAGGCCGGCGATGACCAGGCCGGCGACGTCCGGATCGAAGAACTCGACACCCACCAGCAGCCCCCGGCCGCGCACGTCGCCGATCAGGCCCTCATGCTTGCCGGCGATCTCGCGCAGCCCCGCGAGCATCTGCTCGCCGCGTTCGGCCGCCGCGGTGCACAGGTCGAGGCGCTCGACCTCCGCCAATGCCGCCATCCCGGCGGCACAGGCCAGCGGGTTGCCGCCGAAGGTGGTGGTGTGCAGGTAGGGGTTCTCGTCGAAGATGTCCCACACATCCGGCCGGGCGACGAAGGCGCCCAGCGGCATCACGCCGCCCCCGATGGCCTTGCCCACGGTCATGATGTCGGGCACCACGCCCTCCCGGTCGCAGGCCCACATCCGTCCGGTGCGCGCCATCCCCGACTGGATCTCGTCGAGGATCAGCAGCGCGCCGGCGGCGTCGCAGATCTCGCGCGCCCGCGTCAGGTAGCCGTCGGGCGGGACGATGATACCGCCCTCGCCCTGGATGGGCTCGAGGATCACTGCGGCAGTCTCGCCGGTCACGGCCTCCGCCAGCGCATCGGCGTCGCCGTAGGGCACGTGCGTGAAGCCGGGCAGCAAGGGCTGGAAGGGCTCGCGGTAGGTGTCGCGGCCCGAGGCCGACAGCGCGCCGAAGGTCTTGCCGTGGAAGCCGCCGATGGTGGAGACGAAGCCGGGCCTGCCGGTGTGCGCGCGGGCGGCCTTGAGCGCGCCCTCGACAGCCTCGGCGCCGGAGTTGCAGAAGAACACCCACTGCAGGTCGCCCGGGCAGGCCTGCGCGAGCTTCTCGGCCAGCTCGCCGGTCAGCGGGTTGAGCAGCAGGTGGCTGGACAGGGGCATGCGCTCGAGCTGCTCGCGCACGGCGGCGATGATCGCCGGCGGACTGTGCCCGAAGCTGAAGACGCCCGGCCCGCCCAGGCAGTCGAGGTAGCGCTCGCCCTCGGAGTTGTAGACGTAGCAGCCCTCGGCATGCACCTCGACGCTCTCCAAGCCCATGAACTTGAGCAGTTGCGTCATGCCGGGGTTGATGTGTCGCGCGTAACGCTCGAAGGTGATGCTGCCCAAATTGTGGTCGTCGCCGGGTGCTGTCACCGCTGCCTCCCGCCCGTGCTTAAGGAAGCGGCCGCTCGATCTCGGGGGATGAGAGAGCGGCCCATCGCACACACAATGATGCTTGCGCCAGCGGCGCGACGCCGCGATGAGCGGCCCACGTCACTGAGCCTGCATGGCTGGTCGGGGCGGCCGGATTTGAACCGGCGACCTTTTGACCCCCAGTCAAACGCGCTACCAAGCTGCGCCACGCCCCGACCGAGACTGCTACCGGCCCGCGGGCCGATGGGGGACTGCTACTTTACCACATCCTTGAGCGCTTTACCAGCCCGGAATGCCGGGACCGTGGTGGCCGGCACATCGATCTCCTCACCGGTCTGCGGATTCCGCGCTTTGCGGGCCGCCCGCTCACGCGGCTCGAAGGTGCCGAAGCCGGTGATCTGCACGCTCTGGCCGCGCCCCAGCGCCGTCGCGACCGTGTCGAGGAACGCTCCCAGCGCCCGCTCCGAGTCCGCCTTGGTCAGCCCCGTGCGCTCCGCGATCTCCTCCACCAGGTCCGTCTTGGTAATGTCCGCCATGACAGGCACCTCCCCAAGCATTGAGACGGCCGACACGCCGCGGGGCCAACGCCCTCCCTCGCCCACACAGGCCCGTATTCGACCGCCGTCGGAAGATGCCCTCCTCCCCTTCAGCGAAAAGCCTGCTCAGAACTCCGCCCGCTGCGCCCGCGTCATGAGCATCTCCGCGGCGGTGCGCGGATCGAGGTCCTCAAAGAGCACCTCGTGGACCGCCTCGGCGATGGGCACCTCGACGCCGACCTCCGCGGCCAGCGCCACCTCCGCTTGGGTGGTGCGGATGCCCTCGGCCACCGCGCGCATCGAGGTCTCGATGTGCTCGCGGCTCTCGCCCTTCGCCAGCCGCAGGCCGGTCGAGTAGTTGCGGCTCAGCCGGCTGGTGCAGGTGGTGACCAGGTCGCCCATGCCGGCGATGCCCGCGAAGGTCTGCGGGTGCGCCCCCAGCTCGACGCCGAGGCGCGTCATCTCCGCCAGCCCGCGGGTGATCAGCGCGGCCCGCGCGTTGGCGCCGAAGCCCAGGCCGTCGCTCATCCCCGCGGCGATCGCGATCACGTTCTTGAGCGCGCCGCACAGCTCGACGCCGACGATGTCCGGGTTGCGGTAGACGCGGAAGCGCGGGGTGGTCAGCAGCTCCTGGGCCTGGCGCGCGCGCTCGTCGCTGGCCGAGGCGGCGACGCTCAGCGCCGGCATGCCCTCGTTGATCTCGCCCGACAGGTTCGGCCCCGACAGCGCCACCAGCTCTGCCGCCAGCGCCTTCTCGTTGGCGTCGCCCAATGCCTGGGCCAGCACCTGGCTCATGCGCAGGCCGGTGTCGGGCTCGATGCCCTTGGTGGCGCACACGTGGAGTACGTTGGCCGGGACGTGCGGCGCCATGCCCGCGGCGACCTCGCGCAGCCACCGCGAGGGCACCACCCAGATGACCGCGGCGGCGCCGTCGAGCACGCGCGGGCCGTTGGAGGACACATCCACTCCCTCGGGCAACGGCACGCCAGGGAGGAAACTGACGTTCTCGCGGTGCTCGTCGATCTCGATGGCCAGCTCGCGAGTGACCGCCCACAGGCGCACCGGCACGCCCTGCTCGGCGAGCATGCGCGCCAGCGTGGTGCCCCATGCGCCCGCGCCGATCACCGCCACGGGCGAGTTGGTCTGCGCCATGGTTCCGCCTTCCCGCGCGCGCCTCACTTCTCGGCCGCCGGCGCCTCCGACTGGTCGTCCGGCTTCAGCTTCGAGGAGCCGAAGCGGCTCTCCTCGCCCTTGAGCAGCCGGGCGATGTTCTCGTTGTGTCTGCTCACCACGATGACCACCAGCGCCACGATCGGCACCAGCGTCGCGCTCTGCGCGGGATGCAGCAGGTAGAAGGCCACCGGCAGCGCCGTCGCACCGAGGATCGAGGCCAGGGAGACGTAGCGCGTGGTCAGCACCACCACGAACCACACGCCCAGCGCCAGCAGCCCGGCGGGCGGCGAGATCGCCAGCATGGTGCCCAGGGTCGTCGCCACGCCCTTGCCGCCCTTGAAGACCAGGTAAGGCGAGTACGAGTGCCCCAGCACGGCGAACATCGCGGTCATGCCCAGCAGCCAGCCATCCAGGCCCATGGTGCGGCCGATCATCACCCCGGCCGCGCCTTTGAGCACGTCGATCACGAACACCAGCAGGCCCAGGCCCGCGCCCAGGCCGCGCATGACGTTGGTCGCGCCGATGTTGCCGCTGCCCACCTGGCGCACATCCACGCCGCGCGCCAGCCCGATGATCAGCCCAACCGGGATGGCGCCGATCAGGTAGCTCAGAGCCAGCGCAAGCCCCTGCATTCCGCTCACTTCGCTCACCCGGGTCACCTCGCTCAGCGCGGCTCGAGCTTCATGCCGATCGGCACGCCGTAGAGGCCGAACTCCTCGCGCAGACGGTTGCGCAGGAAGCGCTCGTAGGAGAAGTGGCACAGCTTCGGGTCGTTCACCTTGAGCACGAACGAGGGCGGGCGCGTGCCCACCTGTGTCGCGTAGTATACCTTAAGATGGCGTGCACCGCGAGCCGGCGGCTGATGCGCCATGAGCGCCCTCTGGATGACGCGGTTCACCTCGCCGGTGCCGATGCGCCGGTTGAACTGCTCGGCGACCTCGGACGCGGCCTCGAGCAACTCCTCCAGGCCCTCGCCGGTCATCGCCGAGGTGAAGTGCAGCGGCGCGTAGTCAAGGAAGGGCATGCGGTGGCGCAGGATGCGCTCGAAGTCGCCGCGCCGCGTGCGCTCGGCGCGCCGCGCCTGGCCCTCGGTGGCGTCCTCGGGCGTGGGCATGGCGTCCTGGATTACATCCCACTTGTTGGCGGCGATGACGATGCCCCGGTTGGCCTTCTCGATCTCGCCGGCGACGCGCTCGTCCTGGCGGGTCAGCCCCTCGGAGACGTCCACCACCAGCACGCCCACGTCGGCGCGCTGCAGCGCCCGGATGGTGCGCAGGCTGGAGTAGTACTCCGTGCCCTCCGCCCGGTGGGCGTAGCGGCGCAGGCCCGCGGTGTCGATCAGCCGGAAGGGCCGGTCGTCGTACTCGACCGCAATGTCCACGGCGTCGCGCGTGGTGCCGGGCGTGTCGCTGACGATCACGCGCTCCTCGCCCAGCATCGCGTTGATGATCGCCGACTTGCCCACGTTGGGCCGCCCCACCAGCGCGACCGCGACCTCGTCGGTCGGCCGCTCGATCGGCTCGCCCGGTGGCGGCAGCGCCTCGGCGATCTCCTCCGCCAGGCTCTGCAGGCCGTAGCCGGTGCGGGCCGAGATGCGGTGCGGCCGGCCCAGCGCCAGCTCCCAGAACTCGTGGATCGGGTCGGCCTCGTTCTCGAGCTTGTTCACCACAAGGATGGCCGGCTTGCCCGTCTTGCGGACCACATCCGCGACGTGGTGGTCGGCGGGCGTGACGCCCTCGAGGCCGTCCACCATCATCACCAGCACGTCGGCCTCCTGGAGCGCCGCCGCGGCCTGCTCGGAGACCTGGAGGATCAGCTCATCGCTCTCGGCGCCGACCAGCCCACCGGTGTCCACCAGGATGGCGATGCGCGAACCGATGGCGACCTCGGCGTACAGGCGGTCACGCGTCACGCCGGGCCGGTCATCGACCACCGCAAGCTGGTGGCCCACCAGCCGATTGAACAGCGTGGACTTGCCGACGTTCGTGCGGCCGACTATCGCGACGATGGGTATGGGCATGGACGATTGCTCGCTACGCTTTCCCCAGCCGCTCCTTGACCATCGGCACCAGGCCGCCGGCGGCGACCAGCTCCGCCGCCACGTCGGTGAGCGGCTGGAAGGCGAACTGTTCGCCGGTGGTGTGATCGACGATGATGCCCGCTTCGGTGTCCACGGTCACCTCATCGCTGGCGTTGATGCGCGCGGCCGCCTCGGCGCTCTCGATGATCGGCAGGCCGATGTTGAGTGCGTTGCGGTAGAAGATGCGCGCGAAGTTGGCCGCGATCACCGCGCTTACGCCCGCCGCCTTGATGGCGATGGGCGCGTGCTCGCGCGAGCTGCCGCAGCCGAAGTTCTCGCCCGCGACCATGATGTCGCCGGGCTTCACGCGGGCCACGAAGCCCTCGTCGATGTCCTGCATGCAGTGCCCGGCCAGCTCGTCCGGGTCGGTGGTGGTCAGATAGCGCGCCGCGATGATCGCGTCGGTATCGACGTGGTCGCCGTACTTGTGCACCGTGCCCGTCGCCTTCATGTCAGCACCTCATCGGTGTACTGGTCGAACGGCTTGTGCAGGCGAGGCGCCTGCGCCACGGCGTCTTCGTCGTGGCGAACGGCATTGTCGCGCAGGGGGCCCGACCTGGGCGGCGCGGCGGCCGCTACAGCTCATCCGGTCCTGCGATCCTGCCCGCCACCGCACTCGCGGCGGTGACCGCCGGGCCGGCGAGGTAGACCTCACTGCCCGGGTGGCCCATGCGCCCGACGAAGTTGCGGTTGGTGGTCGCGATCGCCCGCTCGCCCTCGGCGAGGACGCCCATGTGCATCCCCAGGCACGGCCCGCAGGTGGGTGTGGAGACCAGGCAGCCGGCCTCCAGGAACAGCTCGACCAGCCCCTCGCGCGTGGCCTGCAGGTGGATGGCGTGGCTGCCCGGGATGACGATGCAGCGCACGCCCTCGGCCACGTGGCGGCCCTTGAGCACCTTTGCGGCCTCGCGCAGGTCCTCCAGCCGCCCGTTGGTGCACGCGCCGATGACCGCCTGGTCGATGGCGACCTCGCCGACCTCCGAGATGCCCTTCGTGTTCTCGGGCAGGTGCGGGAAGGCCACCTGCGGCTCCAGGTCGGCGCAGTCGATCTCGACGGTCTGCACGTAGCTCACATCCGGGTCGCTGGCCAGCGCCACCGGCTCGCGGTCGGAGCGGCCCGCCACCCACGCCAGGGTGGTCGCGTCGGGGGCGATGATACCGTTCTTGGCGCCCGCCTCGATCGCCATGTTGCAGATGGTGAAGCGCCCGGCCATGGGCAGGTTGTCGATGATCGGCCCCTTGAACTCGAGCGCCCGGTAGCGCGCGCCGGCCACGCCGATCTCGCCGATCAGGCGCAGGATCAGGTCCTTGCCCGACACCCACGGGCGCAGCGTCCCGGTGTAGATGACCTCGATGCTCTCGGGCACACGGAACCAGCACTCTCCCAGCGCCATCCCGGCCGCGGCGTCGGTCGAGCCCACGCCGGTGGCGAAGGCGCCCAGCGCGCCGTAGGTGCAGGTGTGCGAGTCGGCGCCGATGACCACGTCGCCGGGGATCACCAGGCCCTTGTCGGGGAGGATGATGTGCTCGATGCCCGAGTCGTCGGCCTCGAAGTAGTGAACCACGCCCATCTCGCGCGCGAAGTCGCGGACCTTCCTGGTCTGGGTCGCGGCCTGGATGTTCATGTTCGGTGTGCCGTGATCGCACACCAGCGCTACCTTGCCCGTGTCGAAGACGCTCTCGGCGCCCATCCTGCGGAACTCGTCGATGGCGATGGGCGCGGTGACGTCGTTGGCCAGCACCAGATCGAGCGCGCAGCTCACGAACTCGCCCGGCCTGACCTGATCGCGGCCCGCCGCGCGGGCCAGCAGCTTCTCCGTGATGGTCATCGCGTCACCTCGGTATCGGTGGCTCCGGGGGATGATCGACGCCGGGTGACGGCGCTTGGTCGAGCCGCCCGGCCGCGCGTGCGATTATACATGAAGCACCCCGCCGTCGGCAACGCGCCGCCAGGGGGGCCGGGTCAGGCGGGGAGTACGGCGAATCCCATCTGGGCGAAATGCCGGTCGGGCGCAAACGCGGTGTCGATGCCCTCGCGTCGCATCAGTGCGAAGCTGAGGGCATCGACGAGGTCGAAGTCCCAGTCCGGATGCGCCGCGAAGAGGTCCCAGGCCTGCGCGACGTCGTCGTCGGCGTGTATCACCCGCGTCTGCCGTGCCGCCAGTATCTGCCGGCCCATGCTCAGCGCCCCGGGCTTGCCGCGCCGGTTGGTGAGAAGGCTCATCGTCTCAGCCAGGACATGGCTGCTCAGCCAGAACTCGCCCTCAAACGCCTTGTAGCTCTCGACAGCCTCCTGATGCCGGGGGGCTCCCTCGACGGCCAGTGCATAGAAGAAGCTGGTGTCCGCGAACGCCCTCACTGTCTCCCGACCTCGTCGGGCTCGCCGTAGAGGTAGTCGTGGAAGTTCTCGCCGGTCACGGTGCCATCGCCCTTTAACATGCCGATGATGCCCCGCAGGTCCTTCGGCGGACGCGCGTCCATGGCCTCGGCGACCACGCGCTTGAGTTCGTCCTCGATCGTGGAGTTGTGCTCACGCGCGCGCCGGCGCAGATACTCCCGCTGCGCAGACTCCAGAAAGTCCAGTTTCAGACCCGTGTCGGCCATCGTCACCACCTCTGACGCGATTGTACCCGGGAGGCGCCCGCTCCCGCAACTTCCGGAGATCACACTTCGGCGTCGTCGTCCAGACGCCGGTAGAGATGCCACTGCATCTGGCTGCCGCCGCGATCGAGGTACAGCTCGTAGGTGTGCCCGTCGTCGGCCTCGACGATGTAGCAGTTGCGGTGGCGGCGTGTATACCAGGCCTTGCCGCGCTTCTGCGCGCCGAAGCCGGTGTCGAACCAGAAGTCGAGGATACGCACGATCTGGTAGCGCCGGCCGTCCCAGGTGAAGGCCGCGGGCTCCCTGGCCGCGAGTTCCGTCGCGCGCATCTCGACCTCGATCGGCGCGCTGATGAGCATGGGGGCATTGTACGCGGCCGGCCGTCGCCGCACAATGCCCTGACGCGAAGCGGGCGGAGGGAGGTCCCTCCGCCCGCGTTCCTTCTCACGTGGCAGTGGCGGTCACTCGTCCGCGATGAAGGGCATCATGGCGCGCAGGCGCTTGCCGACCTCCTCGATAGGGTGCGCCTCGGCGCGCGCGAGCAGCGCCCTGTAGCCCGGGCGCCCGGTCTGGTTCTCGAGGATCCACTCGCGGGCGAACGAGCCGTTCTGCACCTCGTCAAGCATGCGCGCCATCTCCGCGCGTGTCTCCTCGGTGACGATGCGCTTGCCGCGGGTGAGGTCGCCGTAGGTGGCGGTGTCCGACACGCCCCGGCGCATGCCGCCGATGCCCTTGTTGTAGATGAGGTCCATGATGAGCTTCAACTCGTGCAGCACCTCGAAGTAGGCGATCTCGGGCTGGTAGCCCGCGGCCACGAGGGTGTCGAAGCCCGCCGTGATCAGCTCGGCCACGCCGCCGCAGAGCACCGCCTGCTCGCCGAACAGGTCGGTCTCGGTCTCCTCCCTGAAGGTGGTCTCAATCACGCCGGCCATGGTGGCCTTGAGCGCCTTGGCGTAGGCCAGCGCCAGGCCCATGGCGTTGCCGGTGAAGTCCTGGTAGACGGCCACCAGCGACGGGACGCCGGTATCGGCCACGTAGCACTCGCGCACCAGCGCGCCTGGCCCTTTGGGGGCGACCATGAACACGTCCACGTTGGGCGGCGGCACGATCTGGCCGAAGTGGATGTTGAAGCCGTGCGAGAACACGATGGCGTCGCCCTCATCGAGGTTGGGCTCGATGAAGCGCTTGTAGACCATCGCCTGCACGTGGTCCTGAGTCAGGATCTGGATGACATGGGCCTGCTTCGCGGCCTCCTCGGCGCTGACCGGCTCCCAGCCGTCGGCGACGGCGCGCTCGTAGTTCGGCGTGCCCTCCAGCTCCGACACGATCACGTCCAGGCCGCTGTCGCGCAGGCACAGTGACTGCGCGCCGCCCTGGATACCGTAGCCGATGATCGCGATCTTCTTGCCCTCAAGCAATCCGAGGTCGGCGTCGTCATCGTAGTACATCTTCGCTGCCATGGTCGGTCTCTCCCTTCGGGTGATGCCAACGGCCACAGCGCGCGGCCGCCTATTGCCCGTCCTCAGCCTGCGGCTCGTCGGGCTCCGCCTCCACGTCGCCGGCGCGGTCCTCCTGCGGGAAGACCACGCGGCGGTAGAATGCCCCCAGCAGCGCGCCCACTGCGATGAACAGCAGCGCGCACAGCGCCAGCGTCGCCACCGAGTGCAGCCCGGCGCGCTCGGTCTGCGGGTTGTAGCGCACCATATGCTCGAACAGGCGCCACAGCGCGTAGATGATCGGGCCGATGAGCCCGACCGCCAGGCCGCGCCAGGCGACGCCCGGGCCCTGCCGCAGTATCGCGCCGGCGATCGCCCCGATGAGCAGGCCCAACAGCGGGCCCGCCCACACGAGCGCGCGCATGGCCTCCTCGACCTGCCAGGCTTGCACCAGCTCCTGCATGTTCCCTCGCGCCCAGCCGCCCCGATGCTACCCGCCTGTGACCTCAATCAGCCTCAGCCGCTTCGCCGGCGCCGGGGCGAGCACCTGCGTCCCGGCCATCTCCAACGGCTCGCTGGTGCGGGCGTCGCGGGCGCTGAACGGCGGCGCAAGCCCCAGCTTCGCCGGATCGAGGTCGATCGCCAGGCCCGCGATGTCGTCCTCCGACCAGTTCGCCACGCACAGCATCAGCCGCCCGGGCCGGATGTAGGCACTGACCTTCGCGCGCCCATCGGCGCAGGCGACGCCGGTATCCGGCTGCCAGTGGCCGATGAAGCGTGTGTCCGGCTCGCCGATGCCGAACTCCGTCAGCGGCGTGCGCATGGCCATGATCGTCTCGGCGTCTGCGAATGAGGGCCAGACCATGAGGTCATGCGGCACCACCGACGCCATGAAGCGCTCGGCCAGGTCCGGGTCCTTCATCCACTGCGCGTTCATCTTGAACTGCGGCAGGATCACCGACGGGATGCCCCACGAGTCGGGATAGTAGCCGGCGATCCAGCGGTCGACGGTCATGATCTGCGTGTAGTCCGGGTTGTCGCGCACGTCGTAGTACAGGTCCTCGGCCATGAGCAGGTCGTCGGCGAAGGTCGGGAGCGGCGACAGCCGCGCGCCCGACAGATGGTAGCTGATCCAGAACGGTTCGCCGGTGTCGACGAAGATCTCGCGGATGCGCCGGTAGGTCTCGAGATAGGAGCGCACCGGGTAGGTCGGCCGACGCGTGCCGTCGGCGGCCACGTAGCCGCAGCCATGTTCGGCGTTGGTGCAGACTGACGGCACCATTTCGTCGAGGTAGACCCCGTTCGCGCCGTACTCCTCGATCATGTGGTGGATGTACCAGACCAGCCAGTCAGCAAAGGGCCCGTTCTGGCAGACGCCGATCGCGCAGTGCTCCCCGTAGCCGGAGGCGCGCACGCACGGCTCCATGAGCATCTCGGAGCCCTGCAGCAGCACGTCGCCGTGATCCTCGGGCAGGAAGCGCGCCTCCGTATAGGGCGTGCCCAGCAGCCCGTACTGCTTCACGCGCTCGAACATCTCGCGGAACTCGCGCGGGTCTCGGGGCAGCGTGTTAGTGAAGTAGCGGTGGTGGGTGTAGAGATAGGCGATCTTCCCGTGCGGCTCGACACCCTCGAGGTCCGCGCGCGGATACGGGTTCTCGGTCAGATGCAGGAAGAAGCGCGTGATCTCGCTCGAAGGCAACCACCGGCACGCGCGCCAGTCGGGCGCGAGGTCGCGCACCGGCGTCGCCTGCAGGCCGAACTCGACCGCAAAGGACTCCGTGACCTCGCGCGGCTCGCGGATGATGTTCATGCACAGGACGGTCGCGTCCGGACGGCGTTCGATGGTCAGCGCCCCGTCGCCGAGGTCCCAGTGCTCGTCGCTCTCGGCGTACCAGCCCAGGCCGCGGGCGTCGCTGCCCAGCCAGACCAGCGGCAGGAACTCCTCCGCCCAGACCTGCCCCTCGCCCTCCGGCAGCGCCCCGTACCAGCCGCGTTCGCCGGTCACGCGTTTGAGCGCCGCCCACTGGAAGTAGTCCGCGTGCTCGGGGCGCAGCGGCACCTCGATGCGCAGGCTGTGCAGGCTCAGCGCCTGCTCGGGCGTGATCTCCAGGCGCGTCCACAGCGTGCCGTCGTAGCGCGCTGTGACCTCCGACGAGACCGACAGTCTCCCACCGGACGCCGACCCGCTCGCGTGAGCGGTGGTCTCGTTCTCCTGCGTCGATGCAGGCGCATCGCCCCGGGTGAGGGCGATCTCGCCCGCGTCTCCGGTCGCCACCAGCCGCACCGGCGCGGCCAGCAGCTCTTCGCCGGCGGCGATGGCGCTTGCGAGCAGGCCGTCACCGCCCAGCCGGTAGCGGCGCCGCGCGCAGGTCAGCGTAGCACCATCGACCTGCAGCGGCTCGAAGGGCGGCAGCACGTAGTCATGACGGCCCAGTTGCGCGGCATCCGCCCATGTGTCATCGGTCTCCTTGGAGAAGCTCAGCGCCTCGGTGCCGATGACCTCGCCGCCGCGCAGCAGCTCCAGCCGCGCCTCGTACTCGCCGTGCGCGAGCCGTGCGATATCCACGCTCACCGTGTTGATCGCGCCCGGCCGCAGGCTGACGGTCTCCTGGCGAACGGTCGCGTCGGCGCGGACCGGCCGCAGCGCGACGCGGGCCCCGTCCGCCGGCTCGCCGAGCGCCGTGGGTAGGACGCGCACCACGATCTGCTGGCCCAGCACGGCGTGGATGAGCAGTACGTTGGGCAGGTCGCGGGCGTCCCTCGGGCCCGGCTCCTCGAGCTGCACGCCTGCCAGCCGGGCGATCTCGGTCGGGTCGAGGCGCCGGTCGAAGATCATGACCTCGTCGATGACCGTGCGCCCACCGTCGGACTGCCAGTCGCCGCCGATGCGCATGGTCTCGGCGGGTGGCCGGTCGATCAGCGCCGAGCCGCGGAGGCGCCCGACCTCCCGCCCGTCGATGTAGATCGCGGCGGTCTCGTTGCGGCACCATGATGCGGCGATGTGGTGCCACCGGCCGGGCTCCCAGTCGGTGATCGGCCGGTAGAGGTAGGTCTTCCCGCGCGGCGCGCCGCCGGGATCGATCAGGAAGGTCAGGCCCCAGACGGTGGTCGCGTACTTGTAGAAGCTGAACAGGCCGGTGTCGCCCTCGGCCTGCAGGTTGAAGAACAGGTGGTGTCTGTCGTCATCGCCGCGCCAGTTGAGCGGCCGCACCCACATGCATACCGTGCCGCGCTCGAAGCTGAAGTTGCGCGCGGTGGCGAAGCGCACGCCGGTCGAGCCGTCCAGATCGCCCACCACCAGGCCCCGGCCGAGGCGGCCCTCGGCGAACTCCGGGTTGCCCTCGGGTTGGGCGACCGGGCTGCCCGCCGCTTCGTCGGCATCGAGCGTCCCGTCGAAGGAGGCGTAGAGCGTCCTGCCGACGGGCGCCGCCGATTGGGCGCACACGCAGACCGCACACGCCAGGGCGAGGCTCAGGAAGAGTGCGATCCGCATGGTGACTCCTCAGTCGATCAGCTCGTCGATGCGCACGCCGTTGATGACCAGGCCGCGGATGTCGCAGTTCTCGAAGACCGCGTCGGTAAGGTCCACGTTCGAGAAGGTCGTGTCCTCGAAGCTGCCGCGGTAGAAGCGGCTGTCGGAGAAGTCGCAGCCCTCGAAGTTGCCGTAGCCCATGTCCACGTTGCGCCAGCGCCCGCTGGGGATGTCGCAGTACTCGGCGTCGAAATCGCGCAGCGAGCAGTTCTCCAGCTCGATCTCGCGCAGGTCGCAGTAGCGCAGAGAGATGTCGGTGATGTCCGACTGCTCGACCTGCCACTCGTCGAACTCGACGTCATAGCCTTGCAGGCCCTCGATGCGCGAGTACTCGAGCTTCGGGTCGTCGACCACCACGTAGCGCCACTGGCTCTGGCCGAAGCGGCAGTGGCTGAGCGTGAGCTTCGTGGCCTCGGTGATCTGGGTCATCTGCAGCTCGGACAGGGAGCAGCGCTCGACGTATGCCCGCTGCAGGTTGCAGCGCACGAAGCGCGCCCCGCTGAGGTCCACGTCGGTGAACTCGGCGCCCTGCATGTCGCCATCGGCTCCCGCCGGCGCCACCATGAGCGCCAGCAGCCCGAGCACGATCCATCGTGTGCGCATATCCGCCACCTCCGGGTGCGGTTGTCGCCATGCCGTCAGCAGTTCTGACAGGCGCCGGGGACGGGACGTTCCCCGGCGGGTGCAGTGCGCTGTCGTGTCGCCTGCCGTACGTAGCGTCGGCCGCGGTGTCGTGTGCCGTACGGAGGCACCGCCGCGAGCCGTCGGGCCCGCCCTGGGCGGGATCGGCGCGCGAGCGCTGCGCCTGTCGCCTGCAATCGCGGGCGACAGGCGCAGCTTCCATGCCGGCCCGGCCGTTCACCGCGAAGGCGCTGCACGCCCTCGCACTCCTCGTTGCCATCCGCAGCGAGGAGCGGCCCCTCCGGACGGCTTCGTCGCCTGCCGATTCGCGGCCGTACGTCCGGCCGTAGGTCTCAGCCCTGCGCGCCGCGGTCGAGCACGATCTTGCCCGACCGCACCATCTCCACGATCTCGTACTCGCCCATCAGATCCACGAAGGCGTCGATCTTGTCGGAATCGCCGATGATCTGCACAATCACACCGCCGTTGCCGATGTCCACGATGTCGCCGCGGAACACGTCGCACAGCGAGATCAGCTCGGGTCGCTGGGTGCGCTCGACGCGCACCTTCACCAGACACAGCTCGCGCTCGACCACCTTCTGCTCGGTGTGGTCGATGACGCGCACCACGTCGTGCAGCTTCTGCACCTGCTTGGCGATCTGCTTGAGCGTCGGCGGATCGGCGGTGGTGGCAATGGTCATGCGTGAGATGGCTTCGTCCTCGGTGGTGCTCACCGCCAGGCTGTCGATATTGAAGCCGCGGCGCGCGAACAGCCCCGCGACCCGGGCCAGCACGCGCGGTCGGTTCTTCACGAGCACGGACAGAGTGCGTTGCGTCTCCATGGCTGGACCTCCTCGGCTATGCCGGTCG
The DNA here is from genome assembly GCA_029820295.1 of Candidatus Zipacnadia bacterium. Taxonomy (GTDB): domain Bacteria; phylum Armatimonadota; class Zipacnadia; order Zipacnadales; family UBA5352; genus JALGVA01. The sequence goes on along the minus strand of JALGVA010000037.1, from coordinate 4,149 downwards.
CCGGGTCACTGCGTCTGCCGCAGCGGGCAGTGCATGATGTCTTCGTAGGACTTGCCGGCCGGGATGAACGGGAACACGTTCTCCTCCTTGGAGACCGCGAAGTCCACCACCACCGGGCGGTCATCGACCGCCAGCGCCTGTTCCAGCGTCGCGACCACCTGCTCGCGCTCGGCGCAGCGCAGGCCCACCGCGCCGTAGGCCTCGGCCAGGCGCACGAAGTCCGGGTTGCCGGTCAGGTCCACGCCGGAGTAGCGCTTGGAGTAGAACACGTCCTGCCACTGGCGCACCATCCCCAGGTAGGAGTTGTTGAGGATGATGATCTTGATGGGCAGCTTCTCGATGACGCCGGTGGCCAGCTCCTGGATGCACATCTGGATGGAGCCGTCGCCGGCGATGTCCACGACCAGCTCGCCGGGCCGCCCCACCTGCGCGCCGATCGCCGCCGGATGGCCGTAGCCCATGGTGCCCAGGCCGCCGGACGTGCACCACCTGCGCGGTTCCAGGAGCGGGTAGTAGTGCGCCGCCCACATCTGGTTCTGGCCCACCTCAGTGGTGACGATGGCCCTGCCCTCGGTGATCTCGTAGAGCTTGCTCACCACAAGCTGAGGCGCCATCAGCTCGTCCTCGTCCGCGAAGCACAACGGGTGGTCGGCCTTGAACTGCTGCAGATGCGCCTCCCACTCGCCGGCGTCACGGGCGCTGACCGCCTGGGTCAGCTCGCGCGTGGCGATCCTAGCGTCGGCGGCGATGCCCACCTGGGCCTCGCGCACCTTGTCGATCTCGGCGGCATCGATGTCGATGTGGATGACCTTCGCATCGGGCGCGAAGCGGCTCAGGTCGCCGGTGATGCGGTCGTCGAAGCGCGCGCCGATGACGATGAGCAGGTCGGCGTGCTGGATGGCGTAGCTGCCGTAGGCCATGCCGTGCATGCCGGGCATGCCCATCGACTGTGGGTGGGTCTCCGGGAAGCAGCCCTTGGCCATGAGCGTGTGCACCACGCACAGACTGCATTTCTCGGCCAACGCGCGGATCTCGTCGCTGGCGCCCGCGTGTACCACGCCGCCGCCGATGAGCAGCACCGGACGCTGCGCGGCCTCGATCATGTCGGCCGCGCGGTCGATGTCGGCATCGTCGGGCACGGCCAGCTCCTCGAAGCCGTCGAGCGCCTCGATGTTGCGCTCCACCCACGGCACCGGGCCGGCGCTGACATCGAAGGGGATGTCCACCAGCACCGGGCCGGGGCGGCCCGAGCGCGCGAGGTAGAACGCCTCGCGCAGGATGTCCGGGAAGCGTTCGATCTCGTGCGGGTCCTTGATCAGGTAGTTGTGCTTGGTGATCGGGATGGTGATCCCGGTCACATCGGCCTCCTGGAAGCTGTCGGTGCCCACCAGGTTGGTCTTGACCTGGCCGGTGATCGCCACGATCGGGATCGAGTCCATGTAGGCCGTGGCCAGCCCGGTGACCAGGTTGCACGCCCCCGGGCCGGAAGTGGCCATGCACACGCCGACCCTGCCCGTCACGCGTGCGTAGCCGTCGGCGGCATGGGCCGCGCCCTGCTCGTGGCGGGGCAGCACGCCACGCACGTTCTCGGCATCGTAGAGCGCGTCGTAGATGGGGATGACGGATCCTCCGGGGTAGCCGAAGAACACGTCCACGTTCTCCTCTTCGAACACGCGCAGGAGCGCCTGCGCGCCGGGGATCATCTCTTGACTCATCATCTGCACTCCTTTGCTGGTCACTCGAGCGTATTGCATGCTCGCGGATGGGTGACGCTTGGGTGGGGCGGCCGCCGGCTCAACACCGGCCTCCGCCCCTGTCGACAGATGACAGGATCAGGTGTATCACGCTCTTCATGGGTGTTGGCGCTGCTATCGTCCCACCGCGACAATGCAGGCCCCGCTGTAGCGAGCAGGCCCCGAACGCTCGCGCGCTACTGACGCACGGCGTTGCGGTCAGTCCATCGGCCAGTGTTGCTCTGCGCCCTCTAGCTCTATCTGGTCCTGTTGGTCCTCTGTAATGCCGTAGTCCTCTCGCACTTGCCGCTTATAGTCGCTCATGAGAGTCCGCTGCAGTTCGGCCAGTCGATCAAAGTCGTTCGGGCATTCCGCCATCGCCTCGTCCATCGCCCTGTCCTCTGCAGCGACGAGTTGGCGGAACACTTCCCTCCGCTCCTGCAGCGACAGGCCAAACCGTTCGCCTTCCTCCAACTCAGGAGGCCGATTGTCATTCCAGTCAATCGAGCCGCTCTCTTGACCAAACGCGAGTCCGCCGTCTGCCGCCCAGTAGATGCTGGCGTACCTCACGCCCGTCGACCCCTCGAAGGAGACGCTTACAGTCAGGGCGTCAGCGTCCGGATGCTCCACCTGGAAATCCGCCAGAGCACGGTGGAGTGTTGCAGCGATCTCGTCATCGGTTGCGTTACGAGGGACAATGATGTCACGCGAATACCGCCTTGCCGGAGCCACGTCCACATTGGCCGAGTGGTACTCACCATGGCTCAGGTCCTTGTCTCCTCGTTCCCCCTCCATCACCTGGTAGGGCACAGGGCTTGCCCCTTCTGCAGCGCGCCGCTCGCCCGCGCGTCCATCAGAGGCCGAATCCGAGCCCAGCGCAGGCGTGGGCTGCTCCTCTGTGGGCGCTTCCAGTTCGTGCTGCCCGACAGGTTCCGGGTCGAGGCTGATGGTGTGCCTCGTCTCATCCGTGACGCACCCCGCGGCAAGCGTCAGGAGCAGCGCGGGAAGCGCTATTGCGGCCGTTCGGTGTCGCACGGATATCTCCCCTCTCCTACGTCATCTCGCGAGCCGTAACGGCTGTACTCGTCGTCCGGAACTGGCGCGGCGTAGGCGGTCACTGACATCAGCGTGCCTCCTTGCCCCATGTAGCCGACGCGGAAGTAGCCCGGTGCGCTGACCAGTCCCTGTCTGAACTCGCCCTTGGTCTTCTCGTCGAATGTGGCAACCATCATCAGATCCGCCCGGCGCAGCACCCGCTTGATCTCGCCGTCAAGATCCCGAGCAGTGGCCTCAAGATCCTCGGCAGCCCTTCCGTAGTAGGCGCGAGACACCCACCAAGTGATCAGGCTTCCAGCGAAGACGCTGACAATGTGCTGTCTACCAGCGCTGCTGAGCCACGCGACAGCCAACAGCGCCACGGCTCCGAACAAGTACACTCGGGAGATGCTGATCTCCTCGGAAAGCCACTGCCACGCTACAATCACGTTATCGGCGACGTCCAGAGTGGAAGCCATGCTGCCCAGCTCCCTTCCCGGTCGGGGCCGACGCGCGACCCCTTCTTCAGTCCTCACACTCCGTGCTCATCACCGCGCCGGTGTTGGCGCTGGTCACCAGCTTCGCGTAGCGCGCCAGCCAGCCCTTCGTGATCTTCGGCTCGGGCGCCCCCCAGCGCTCGCGCCGACGGGCGATCTCGGCCTCGTCCACCAGCAGGTTCAGGGTGCGCGCGTCGAGATCGAGTTCGATCTGGTCGCCGTCCTCGATGAGCGCGATGGTGCCGCCGACGGCCGCCTCGGGGCTGCAGTGCCCGATCGCCGGGCCGCGGGTGCCGCCCGAGAAGCGGCCGTCCGTGAGCAGCGCCACCGACTCCTCCTTGCCCATGCCGGTCAGCGCCGAGGTGGGGGAGAGCATCTCGCGCATCCCCGGGCCGCCGCGCGGCCCCTCGTAGCGCACGATCACCCACGAGCCGTCCGGGATGCGGTCGGCCAGGATGGCCTCCATGGCCGCCTCCTCGGAGTCGAAGCACAGGGCGGTGCCGCGGAAGTGGCGCATCTTGTCGGACACCGCCGACTGCTTGACCACCGCGCCATCCGGGCACAGGTTGCCGCGCAGCACGGCGATGCCGCCGGTATCGCGGTAGACGTTGCTCCGCGGCCGGATGACGTCGTCGTCCCAGACTTCGGCCCCGGCGGCCAGCTCGACCATCGGCCGGCCGGAGACCGTCGGGTTGTCCTCGACGAGGTCTCCGAGCACGTTCATCGCGCCCAGCACGCCGCCGGCGTTGTGGAAGTCCTCCATCATATAGTCGCCCGCAGGGCGCAGCTTGCAGATCTGCGGCGTCTGTTGGCTGATGCGGTCGAGCCACTCCAGCTCCATCTCCACGCCCGCCTCGTGGGCGATGGCGGGGATGTGCAGGCAG